>NZ_JASCQQ010000018.1:0-71167 GCF_030012485.1 Halomonas rhizosphaerae | reverse complement strand
GGCGGCACCCTGGCCGAGCACCTGGCCCGGGAGGAGAACGACATCACGGTGGTGGACACCGACGGCGAGCGCCTGCGCGAGCTGCATACCCGCCTGGACATCCGCACGGTCTCCGGGGCCGGCTCCTACCCCATGGTGCTTCGCCAGGCCGGCTGCGAGGACGCCGACATGCTGATCGCAGTGACCAACTCTGACGAGGTCAACATGATCGCCTGCCAGGTGGCCCACACCCTGTTCCGCACGCCGACCAAGATCGCCCGGGTGCGTGCCACCGCCTACCTGACCCGCAAGGGCCTGTTCGCCCACGAGGCGGTGCCCATCGACGTGCTGATCAGCCCCGAGCAGGTGGTCACCGACCATATCCGCCGGCTGATCGAGCATCCCGGCGCCCTGCAGGTGCTGGAGTTCGCCGGCGGCCTGGTGCAGCTGGTGGCGGTGAAGGCCTTCTACGGCGGCCCGCTGGTCGGCCAGGAGCTGGGCTTCCTGCGCCGCCACATGCCCAGCGTCGACACCCGGGTGGCGGCCATCTACCGCCAGAACCGGCCGATCATTCCCCGCGGCGACACCGTGATCGAGGCCGACGACGAGGTGTTCTTCATCGCCGCCCGGCGCGACATCCGCGCGGTGATGAGCGAGCTGCGCCGCCTCGACCGCGACTTCCGCCGGGTGATGATCGCCGGCGGCGGCAACATCGGCGAGCGCCTGGCCGAGCACCTGGAGCACAGCCACCAGGTCAAGATCATCGAGCACAACCTCGAGCGCTGCACCCAGCTCTCCGAACGCCTCGACCGCACCGTGGTGCTGCACGGCAGCGCCACCGCCAAGCGGCTGCTGGAGGAGGAGAACATCGAGGAGTGCGACATCTTCTGTGCGCTGACCAACGACGACGAGGTCAACATCATGTCGTCGATGCTGGCCAAGCGCATGGGCGCCAAGAAGGTGCTGACGCTGATCAACAACGCCGCCTATGTCGACCTGGTGCAGGGCGGCGAGATCGACATCGCCATCTCGCCCCAGCAGGCCACCATCGGCAGCCTGCTGACCCACGTGCGGCGCGGCGACATCGTCAACGTCCACTCGCTGCGCCGCGGCGCGGCCGAGGCCATCGAGGCCATCGCCCACGGCGACACCCAGTCGTCCAAGGTGGTGGGGCGCGCCATCGGCGAGATCGACCTGCCCCAGGGCACCACCATCGGCGCCGTGGTACGCGGCAAGGAGGTGCTGATCGCCCATGACGACGTGGTGGTGGAGTCCGGTGACCACGTCATCCTGTTCGTGATCGACAAGCGCCGGCTGCGCGACGTGGAGCGGCTCTTCCAGGTCGGGTTGACGTTCTTCTGATGGCCTGTCACGTGACCACCGGCGACCCGAGGAGGGCCGCCCGATGAGCCTGCGCATGATCCTGCGCATCCTGGGCCTGCTGCTGATGATGTTCAGCCTGACCATGGTGCCGCCTATCCTGATCTCGCTGCTGTTCGCCGACGGCATGTGGGAGGCCTTCGCGGTGGCCATCGCCATCACCGTGGCCACCGGGGCGGTGATGTACCTGCCCAACCGCCATGCCCGCAAGGAGCTGCGCACCCGCGACGGCTTCCTGATCGCGGCGCTCTTCTGGAGCGTGCTGGGGCTGTTCGGCGCGCTGCCGCTGATGCTCACCGGTGACACGGCCCTGGCCCCGACCGACGCCGTCTTCGAGTCCTTCTCGGGCCTGACCACCACCGGCGCCACGGTGATCACCGGCATCGACTTCCTGCCCAAGGCGGTCCTCTACTACCGCCAGCAGCTGCAGTGGCTGGGCGGCATGGGGATCGTGGTATTGGCCGTCGCCATCCTGCCGACCCTGGGGGTCGGCGGCATGGCCCTCTACCGCACCGAGATCCCGGGGCCGCTGAAGGACTCCAAGCTCACCCCGCGCATCACCGAGACGGCCAAGGCGCTATGGTACATCTACGCCAGCCTGACCCTGGCCTGCATGCTGGCCTACATGGCGGCCGGCATGGACTGGTTCGACGCCCTGGGCCATAGCTTCTCCACCGTGGCCATCGGCGGCTTCTCCACCTACGACGCCAGCATCGGCCACTTCGACAGCGCACTGGTCGAGATGATCTGCGTGTTCTTCCTGATCGTCTCGGCGGTGAGCTTCAGCCTTCACTTCCTGGCCTGGCGCCAGCGCAGCGTGACGCACTACTTCCAGGACCCCGAGGCGCGGTTCCTGCTGCTCTTCCTGCTCGGCCTGACCGTGATCACGGTGCTCTCGCTCTGGCTGACCGACACCTACGGCACCGAACTGGGGCTGCGTCACGGCCTGTTCGAGGTGGTCTCGGTGGCCACCACCGCCGGCTTCGCCGTGGCGGACTTCTCCACCTGGCCCGGCGCCCTGCCCTTCCTGCTGTTCGTCGCGGCCTTCGTCGGCGGCTGCTCGGGATCGACCGGCGGTGGCATGAAGGTCATCCGCATCATCCTGATCCTCAAGCAGGGCATGCGTGAGGTGATGCGCCTGATCCACCCCAATGCGGTGATCACGGTGAAGATCGGCAAGGTCAGCGTGCCGGACGGCATCGCCCAGGCGGTGTGGGGCTTCTTCTCCGTCTACGTGATGCTGTTCTTCCTGATGCTGGTGGGCGTGATGGCCACCGGCGTCGACCAGGTCACCGCCTGGTCCACGGTGGGGTCGGCGCTCAACAACCTGGGCCCGGCGCTGGGCGAGGCCTCCGCCCACTACGGCGACCTGCCGGACCTGGCCAAGTGGATCCTGGTGGTGGCCATGCTGCTCGGCCGCCTGGAGATCTTCACCGTGCTGGTGCTGTTCACCCCCGCATTCTGGCGCAAGTGAATGATCGAAGGCCGCGCCGAGCCTCGTGCGGATTGGCCGGGCCTCGTCCTTCATGGATAATCGCCCTTTCACTCCTACTGCCCGAGCGTCCATGACCGACTCCCAGGATTCCGTGATCACCGCCCGCCAGGACGACACCACCAGCGGCCCCCGCCGCGTCCTGCAGGTGGGCGAGACCCGCTACACCCTGCTGGGCACGGCCCATGTCTCCGCCGAGAGCGCCGCGGACGTGCGTGCGCTGATCCGCTCCGGCGAGTTCGATGCCGTGGCCATCGAGCTGTGCGACTCGCGCCACCACAGCCTCACCAACCCCGATGCCCTGGGCGAACAGGACCTGTTCCAGATCTTCCGCCAGGGCAAGGCCGGCATGGTGGCCGCCAGCCTGGCGCTGGGGGCCTTCCAGCAGCGCGTGGCCGAGCAGTCGGGCATCGAGCCCGGTGCCGAGATGCGGGCCGCCCTGGAGGAGAGCCGTGACGCCGGCCTGCCGCTGCTGCTGATCGACCGCGACGTGGGCATCACCCTCAAGCGCATCTACCACAATGTGCCCTGGTGGCAACGCTTCTCGCTGTTCTCGGGGCTGCTCGGCAGCGTGCTGTCGCGCCAGCAGGTCTCCGCCGAGGAGATCGAGCGACTCAAGGAGGGCGACGTCCTGGAGTCCACCTTCAGCGAGTTCGCCGCCGAATCGGAGTCTCTCTTCATCCCGCTGATCAGCGAACGGGACCGCTACATGGTCCTGCGCCTGGCCCAGGACGCCGGTCCCGGACGCTATCGCCACGTGCTGGTGGTGATCGGCGCCGGCCACATGAAGGGCATGGCCGAGCAGCTGGAACAGCCGCTGCCCGCCGACCCCGCGCCGGAGCGCGAGCGCCTCGAGGCCACCCCGCCGCCGTCGCGCCTGTGGCGGGCGCTGCCCTGGTTGGTCACGCTGCTGGTGCTGACCGGCTTCGCCATCGGCTTCTCGCGCAATACCGAGCTGGGCTGGCAGCTGGTGGGGGAGTGGTTCCTGATCAACGGCGTGCTCTCGGGGGCGGCCACCCTGGCGGCCCTCGCCCATCCGGTCACGGTGGCGGCAACCTTCTTCGCCGCCCCGCTCACCTCGCTCAACCCCACCATCGGCGCCGGCTTCGTCGCCGCCGGGGTGGAGCTGTGGATGCGCAAGCCCAAGGTGCGGGACTTCTCGACCCTGCGCCACGACGTCACCGAGCTCAAGGGCTGGTGGCGCAACCGGGTATCGCGCACCCTGCTGGTCTTCCTGACGGCTACCCTCGGCTCCGCTGCCGGGACCTGGATCGCCGGCTTCCGCATCGCCGGGGCCCTGTTCGGCGGCTGACCGCCCGATGGGCGCCCGCCGTCATCGCGCCAGAACGCGCGCGCGGGGTGATGGCGGACATCGGCATGAGACACGCTGAGCCCCGGCATGAGAGAAAGCATATCCCGCGCCCTGTCCCTCTGACCTATGTTCAAGGCAGCTGCAATGGTGGCGCCCCATTGGGCGCCATCGTTGCAGTCCTGTACGACCACCAAACTTGGCAAGCATCCGGAAGAAGGCCTCCGGATGAACAGGGGGAGCGAGGACATGAAAACGGCCATTGCATCCATGGCGCTGGTCGGCCTTTTGCTGGGTGCCTCCTCGGCATCTGCGGAGTCCGATGACATCCAGCAGCTGGCAGAGGAGAAGCAGTGCCTGAGCTGCCACGCCCGGGACGATGACACCCCGCGGGCGCCGGGCTTCAACAGCATCGCCGCAAAGTACGCGGGGGGAGAGATGAGGGGCTACCTGGTCGAGGTCGTGATGACGGGGGGCGAGGATCACTGGGGGTCGGCGACCATGCCGGACGCCGACGAGCGTGTCGAGGTGAGCGAGGAGGAGGCCGGGCAGCTGGTCGACTGGATCCTGAGCAAGCACGAGGAGTGAGGCCGACGCCCGCCACGCGGTCGCCCCAGCGGGAAAGGACGCAGGCTTAGCGGCCGGCCTTGGCCAGCAGACGCCGCATCGCCGCCGTCGGTGCCTCGAGCTTCTCGTGGCGCCGACTGGCGGCGTAGCTGTCGTTGAAGGCATCGAAATAGTCATCGAGCACCTCGGCAGCCCCCGTGTCTCCGCCCTGGCGCAACAGCTCGATGGCGACCTCGGCGGTACAGAGGTGGGCGGCGGAGGCCGGCTTGCGCAGCCGATAGCGGGTGAGCCGCTCGGTGGCCAGGGGCAGCACCGGCAGGCGGTCGAGGTAGGGGCTCTTGCGGAAGATCCGCCGTGCCTGCCGCCAGGTCCCATCGAGGATGATAAAGACCGGGGTCCTGTTCGCGACCTGTTCCGACCTGACCCGCGCCATGCCCACCACCCGATCGGCATAGTCCGGCTGGTCG
The DNA here is from genome assembly GCF_030012485.1 of Halomonas rhizosphaerae. Classification (NCBI taxonomy): domain Bacteria; kingdom Pseudomonadati; phylum Pseudomonadota; class Gammaproteobacteria; order Oceanospirillales; family Halomonadaceae; genus Halomonas; species Halomonas rhizosphaerae. Next base: position 65,973 of record NZ_JASCQQ010000018.1, on the reverse strand, counting down.
TCGGGGAAGATCACGAAGGGCGCGTAGCGGTTATCCTCGAGCAGCGCCAGCAGTCGCTCGTCGGGTGCCGTACGGTACCAGGTGAAGACCTCGGTGTCGGGCAGAACGTCCCCGATGAGCCGCCCGGTGTTGGTGGGCTTGTGCTGCTCCAGGGGGTGGGTAAGCAGCCATACCCTCGCCTCGCTCGTGGCGGTGACCCGGTAGGGGCAGAGGCAGTTGAGCACCGGCAGGTTGCAGCCCGCGCAGCGGGAGACGAAGCTGCCCCGTGCCTTGAACTCGCGGCGCGGGGGCCGCGGATGACCGGTCGCGGGGTCGCGATCGATGAGGGCGTCGTGGAAGGTGTCGTCCTGCATGTGTGCCATGGTCCCGGAGCCGAAGGGGCCGGCATTCTAGCATGCCGCGCCTGTCACGCCTCACGCAGGAGCGTCTCCGGCAGCCAGAGCCGTCCCTCACGCTTCCAGTGGCGTACCAGCGCCGGCACCCCCTTCCCGGCCGACTGGCAGAGACGGGTGACGCCCGGCGGGGCAAGGACATCGGCCTCGGGGTCGACCAGCACGCAGGGGGCGTCCAGGGGCGCATGATCGAGCAGCGAGGCCGCCGGCATCACGGCAAGCGACGTCCCCACCACCAGCAGCAGATCGGCCTGGGCGGCGATCTCGCAGGCGTCCGCGAAGTGCGGCACGCTCTCACCGAACCACACCACGTCCGGACGCAGCTGGCTGCCCTTGTCGCAGATATCCCCCAGGCGGATGCCCCCGCGGGGCAGCGGGTAGTGCATGCGCGGGTCGACCGAGGAGCGCGCCTTGAGGATCTCGCCATGCAGGTGCAGCACGTGGCGCGACCCGGCGCGCTCGTGCAGGTCATCGATGTTCTGGGTGATGATGCTGACCCGGAAGCCCTGCTTCTCCAGCGCCGCAAGGGCCTTGTGGGCGGCGTTGGGGCGGGCCCGGCGTACCTGGTCGCGGCGCTGATCGTAGAAGCGCAGCACCCGCTCGGGATCCTGCCGCCAGGCCTGGGGCGTGGCGACCTCCTCGACGGGGTGATCCGCCCACAGGCCATCGCTGGCGCGGAAGGTCTGGATACCGCTCTCGGCGCTGATCCCGGCACCGGTGAAGACCACCAGGTGGGGGCATCTCGGGTCACCCATGGGGCCGCCTCCTGCTTGCTGTGCCTGTCGCGCCTCGCTCAGTAGGTCAGGCCATTGTCGTCGTCACCGGCGAAGCGCCGCTTGTTGCGATAGGGATAGACGTCGATGACCCGGCCGTCGAGGATCGCCTGCTGCAGCCCCTTCCAGTAGTCGGCATCGAACAGCTCCGGGTGGAGTTGATAGCAGAGCTTGCGCAGCCTGACATCGGCGAACAGGAAGGGACCGAATTCCTCGGGGAAAATATCATTGGGCCCCACCGAGTACCAGGGCTCGTCGGCCAGCTCCTGCTCGGGATAGAGCGGTTCAGGGATATGCCGGAAGTTGCACTCGGTGAGGTAGCACACCTCGTCGTAGTCGTAGAAGACCACCCGGCCATGGCGGGTCACCCCGAAATTCTTGAGCAGCATGTCGCCGGGGAAGATGTTGGCCGCGGCCATCTGCTTGATGGCGTTGCCGTAATCCTTGAGCACCGCCCTTGTCTCCGCCTCGTCGCACTGCTCCAGGTAGAGGTTGAGCGGGGTCATCATGCGCTCGGTGTAGCAGTGCTTGATGATCACCTTGTCGCCGCGCAGGTAGACGGTCGAAGGGGCCACCTCCAGCAGGTGCGCCAGGCAGTCGGGATCGAAGTGGTCCTGGCGGGCGATGAAGTTCGAGAACTCCTGGGTATCGGCCATGCGCCCCACCCGGTCGTGGCGCTTGACCAGACGATACTTCTCGCGCACGTTCTCGCGGCTCATTGCCTTGGAGGGGTCGAAGCGGTCCTTGATGATCTTGAACACGGTGCGGAAGGAGGGCAGCACGAAGACCGCCATGACCATGCCACGCACCCCCGGGGCGATGATGAACTTGTCCTCGCGCCGGGCTACCTGGTGGTTGAGGGCGCGGAAGAACTCGGTCTTGCCGTGCTTGAAGAAGCCGATGGCGGCATACAGCTCGCCCTGGGGCTTGTCGGGCATCAGCTCCTGAAGGTAATGCACGAACTCGCTGGGCACCACCACCTTGACCTGGAAGTAGGCGCGGGTGAAGGAGAAGATGATCGATACCTCGTCGGGCTCGATCAGCACGGTATCCAGGTGCAGCCCCTCGCCCTCCTCATGCAGTACCGGCAGCACCAGCGGCACCTGCTGGCCGCCGCCCAGCACCCGGCCGACCAGGTAGGCGCCCTTGTTGCGGTAGAAGACGCTCTTGATCAGTTCGATCTCGGCCTCGGGATCCTCGAGGATGGCGCCGGGCAGCAGCCGCTGGAGTACCTCGCTGCCCAGGGCCACATCCCGCTCCAGGTCGACGAAGGGCGTCTCGAAGCGTGCCTCGCTCAGGGCCCAGCGCAGTCCCCCCGCCCAGTCGCCGTCCACCCGCTGGTGGCGGCAAAGCTCGAGGCCGGAGTGGTGCGCCGCCCGCTCCCGGGAGCTGTACACGAACATCCAGTCGTTGCGGATGTGCCGGTGATGGAAGAGCGAGCAGAACATCGAGTTGAAGAAGGTCTCGGCCAGTTCGTAGTCCAGCCGCTGGTCGATCAGCTCGGCATAGTGCCGCCGGGCCTCCCCCCAGCACTCGCAGTGGGTCAGCAGGTCATCGTCGAAGGTACGTCTCAGCCGTGCCAGCGTCTCCTGCACCTTCTCGTCATAGAGGTCGATGCGTTCCGCCGAGGCCTGCTGGGCCTCACGCCAGGCGGCATCCCGGAAACGGCGGCTGGCATCCGCGGTGATCTGCTTGAAGCGCGAACGGTACTCGTCGAAGCCATGCAGCACGGTGGCGGCGAGATGATAGGCGGGCGAATGCTTCATGATCGGGCTCCAGGCAGCGAGACGCCCAGCATGACGACTTGTGCACCGCAAGGCGAGCCGACCAAGGTGGCGTTCACCAGGCCTGCCATCGGCCTCATTCGCCCTCGCCCAGGGCCAGCACATGCACCAGCGCACGCCACAGGCCCCAGCCGTCCCGCCACCCGGGCGACACCGCCACATGCTGCAGCGCTCCGGCCTCGAAGAGACGCGCCTGACCCGGCGGCAGCGCATCGTGCAGGCGTCGGCTGTGGCTGAACGGGATCACCCGGTCCTGCGGGCCGTGGATCAGTACCAGCCTGGCTTGCAGGCTGTCGAGCGAGCGCCGCGAGGGGTCCAGCGCCTCGAGCTCCCCCACCAGCGATGACGGCAGCCTGCCGATCAGCGCCTCCACGCGACCCGGGTCCTGGTTGGTCACCAGATCAAAGAGCGCCCGGCCCGACGTCCCCAGCCGGCGGGCCTCCCCGGCCACCGGCGCCTCGGGGTCCTCCAGCCGGCGCCGGGCGATGGTCTCCAGCAGCGCTCGGTCCCGTTCATCATCCAGCCAGTGCAACTGGCTCAGCAGCACGGCCCAGCGCGCCTCCCGCTGCGGTGGGGGTACCGCCCGGCCTGCCCCCCCGCGGTCCTCGCCGGTGGTCACATAGCGCAGCATGTCCGTCATGTCGTAGTAGCCGCCCACGGCCACCACGAAGCTCACCGCCGAGGCCACCTCCTCGTCCATGGCGGCGATCAGCGTCGGTCCCACGGCGAAGCTGACCGCCGCCACCGCCGTGTGCGACGGCGCCCCGGGCGCCGACCGGGTGGCATGGCGGATGGCATCGACGATCGCCTCCACCTCGCGAGTACTGATGGAGTAGTCTCGCAATCCGTCGAGTTCCGGCACCATCACCCTGAAGCCTACCCGGCCGAGGGTCTTCGCCAGCGCCACCAGGCGCGGGTCGCGACGGCCCTGTTCGGTGAAGCCGTGCACCAGGATCAGCGACCCCCGGCTGGGCACCCGGGGGTGGTAGAGATCCGCCTGATAGGCGCGGCCCTGGCGCACATAGTGGAGCCCCTCCCGGCGGGGCGGCTCGGTACGACGCTTCAGCCGGCTCTCCCCGCTGCCCGCCGACAGGTCACCCAGCACCAGCAGGGCCTGGTGGTGGCGTTCCAGGCTGGCACATCCCGACAGCAGGACGGGCAGCAGGCTCAGCGCCATCAGCAGGGTCCCCAGGCGTAGACGCGTTCTCATGTCGACCAGACTAGCTTCCATGTCGACCTCCCGCCGGACTTTCGCGGTCGCGACGGGGCACGGACGAGATGACAGCACGCCACCGGCCGGCGACAATGGCGCCCCTTGCCCCCGTGACGGTGCCCCGATGACGCCATCGCTGAGCCTTCTCCATCAGGATGACCACCTGGTCGCCGTGCACAAGCCGGCCGGCCTGCTGGTGCATCGCAGCCCGCTTGCCCGCGGCGAGCGCGAGTTCCTGCTGCAACGGCTCCGCGACCAGCTCGGTCGTCGGGTCTACCCGGTCCACCGCCTGGATCGCCCGACCTCCGGGGTAATCGTCTTCGCCCTCGACCCCGAGACCGCCGCGGCCCTCCAGGCGGCCTTCGCCGCTCGCCGGGTGGAGAAGCGCTACCTGGCGGTGGTGCGGGGCATCGGCCCGCACCAGGAGCGGCTGGACTACCCGCTGCGCGAGGAGGAGGGTCGCCGCCCCAAGGCCGAGATGCCGGCGATGGAGGCGGTGACCGAGGTCCGCCGGCTCGATAGCGTCGAGCTGCCCGTGCAGGTGGATCGCTACCCCCGGAGTCGCTACTCGCTGATCGAGGCACGGCCGCAGACCGGTCGCCGCCATCAGATCCGCCGCCACCTCTCCCGGCGTGGCTACCCGATCATCGGCGATGCCAAGCACGGCAAGGGCAACCATAACCGCTTCTTCGCCGAGCGCCTGGAATGCCCGCGCCTGCTGCTGGCGGCGGTGGGCCTGGCCTTCGACCACCCGGCGAACGGCCGACGTCTCGACCTCTGCTGCCCCCTGGATGCCTGCATGACGACGCTCTTCGAGCGCTTCGGCTGGACGGGCCACCTGCCGGCGCCGCCCCGACGCCACGACCGCCCGAGCGAGATGCCATGACCGATTCCGCTATCTCCACTGCCCCCACCGCTGTCCCGGACGACTACGATGCCCGTTTCGGCGGCATCCGCCGCCTCTATGGCCGACGTGCTGCCGAGCGCTTCCGCCGCGCCCACGTGGTGGTGGTGGGCGTGGGCGGCGTGGGCAGCTGGACGGTGGAGGCCCTGGCGCGCTCCGGCATCGGCAAGCTGACGCTGATCGACCTCGACGACGTCTGTGTCTCCAACGTCAACCGCCAGCTGCACGCCCTGGATGGCACCATCGGCCGCCCCAAGGTGGAGGTGCTGGCCGAACGCTGCCGGGCCATCCAGCCGGGCATCGAGGTGGTGGCCGACACCGCCTTCGTCACGCCCGCCAACCTGGCCAAGCGTATCCCCACCGATGCCGACCAGCTGGTGGACGCCATCGACAGCGTGGTCGCCAAGGCGGCGCTGATCGCCTGGTGCAAGCGTCGCAAGCTGCCGATCGTGGTGACCGGTGCCGCCGGCGGCCAGACCGACCCGACCCGCATCCGGGTGGCCGACCTGACACGCACCGAGCACGACCCGCTACTCGCCAAGGTGCGCGCCCGGCTGCGTCGCGACTTCGGCTTTTCCCGCAATCCGAAGCGACGCTTCTCGGTGGAGTGCGTCTACTCGGACGAGCAACTGGTCTACCCCGGCAGCGACGGCGAGGTGTGCTTCCAGAAGCCCGCCGACGGCGAGGCCACCCGACTCGACTGCGCCTCGGGCTTCGGGGCGGCGTCCTTCGTTACGGGCAGCTTCGGCTTCACCGCCGCCTCCCGGGTGCTGGCCCGGCTGGCGAAACAGGCCCGTGACACACCCTGACACCGCGGTTCAGACCATGCCCTCGAGACCATGACCTTGTGACCCAGGAGCAGCCCCATGGAACATCACTCTCCTCGCCCCGGCATCTACCGCCACTACAAGGGCCCGCTCTACGAGGTGCTGGGCGTCGCCCGACACAGCGAGACCGAGGAGCCGCTGGTGGTCTATCGCGCCCTCTACGGCGACTACGGCCTCTGGGCGCGCCCGCTGGACATGTTCCTGGAGACCGTCGAGGTCCAGGGCGAGCCAGTGCCACGCTTTGCCCTGGAGAAGGCGCTCCCCTGACGCATGAGCGCCCCGTGGCCTAGCCACGGGGCGCTCATCTGGGCAGGGGGCGGTGAGATTTGCGCGTTACTCCTCGCCGGCTTCCTGCATCTGCGTCTGCATGTAGTTCTCGATGCCGACCTTGTCGATCAGGCCGAGCTCGGTCTCGATATGGTCGATATGCTCTTCCTCGTCGGCGAGGATGTCCCGGAAGAGGTCACGGCTGACGTAGTCCTTGACCTGCTCGCAGTAGGTGATGGCCTCGATGTAGTCGTTGCGGCCCTCGTGCTCGATCTTCAGGTCGCACTCGAGCATCTCGCGCACGTTCTCGCCGATGTTCAGCTTGCCGAGGTCCTGGAGGTTGGGAATACCCTCGAGGAAGAGGATGCGCTCGATCAGCTTGTCGGCGTGCTGCATCTCCTCGATGGACTCGTCGTACTCCCACTTGGCCAGCGCTTTCAGGCCCCAGTCCTTGTACATCTTGGCATGCAGGAAGTACTGGTTGATGGCCACCAGCTCGTTGCCGAGCGCGGTGTTCAGGTGTTCGATGACCTTGCTGTCGCCTTTCATCTCATTACCTCGATCAGGGTTGTCAGGGGGCTAGCTGCCAGCTTGGCACGGCCACCAGAGCCTGGCCAGCCCGCACCCCCACAGTCTAGGCAATGCTATAGATAACTCAATCGAATCATGGACTTGTTAAGGCAAAGACGAACGATAGCGATTGCCATCAGACGGCGTAGGCGAGCCCCTGGGCCGCCGCGCTCAACTCATCCCTGATCGCCTCGCGGGTGATGTCCTTGCCGGTGCAGGCGCACTTGCCGCACTGGGTCCCGCAACCCGTCACCTGCTGGACCTCACGCCAGCTCCGCGCCCCGTCCTCGACGGCATGGCGGATCCGGTGGTCGGTCACGTTCTTGCAGAGACACACGTACATGTCATCACCTCACGCTGGTCATGAAGTAAATGTAAATGATTCGCATGGGTAATCGCAAGCGGATCCCGCAAAAACCTGACCGAGGTCAGGCCTGGCGCATCACGCCCCCTCAACGGCGCTTGGGAAGGACCACCACCCGGGTGCCGGAGGCGATGTCCGGCCAGCTGCGTTTCTCGCCGTCGACGAGGATCCAAAGGTACCCCAGGCCGAAGGCGGCCAGCGAGATGCCGGCCACCAGGAAACGCTGCAGCGCCTGGAGACCCGTGATCGAGCAGCCGTCGAGGGTCTGCACCCGCAGCCGCCAGGCCTGCATGCCCAGGGTCATGCCGCCACGGGTCCAGAAGAAGGCAAAGAAGGCGAAGGCACTGACCGCCAGCAGCAGGCGCAGCGAAAGCACCTGGGCGAGCCCCGTGCCCACCTGCTCCGCCGGCACTTCCAGCACCAGCCGCACCACGGCCAGATGCGCCGAGACCATCACGATCCAGATCGCCAGCACCAGCAGGCCATCATAGAGCATGGCGCCCAACCGCCGGCCGAGGCCAGCCGGCCACACATCGTCGAGTTGGTCGAAACGTCGTTGCATCAATCCCTCGGCTCAGCCTGTACGGCGCAATAGATAGAACCCCAGCCCGGCACACAGCAGGGTCGGTGCCAGCACCGCCCAGGCCGGGGAGAAGCCGAACACCGTGGAAGCCGGACCCAGCAGGTCCTGAAGGTACTTGAAGACCAGGCCGGTGATCACCCCGTAGAAGACCCGGGTACCGGCGGCCACGGTGCGCAGCGGGCCGAACACGAAGGAGGCGGCCACCAGCACCAGCGACGCCATGGTCAGCGGCATCAGCATCTTCTGCCAGAAATAGAGCAGCGGCTGGGTCGCCAGCTGGCCCTGATCGCGCAGGTAGCGGGCATAAGCCCACAGTTCGCTGGGTGCCTGGCTCTCCACGTCACGCAGCAGCCGGTTGAGCTGGGCCGGCGTCATGGCGGTCTCCCAGCCCAGGGTGTCATGGCGCTCGACCTCGGTGCGCGCCTCGAGAAAGCGGGTCACCGCCACATCCTCCAGTTCCCAGCGGTCATCGCGCCACACCGCTCGCCGGGCGCTCGTCGCCTCGCGCAGGGCCTTGTCCTCGAATCGGTAGCGGGTCAGGTCAAGCACGGTGTCATCGGCACGGATGGCACCGAAGCGATAGAAGCTGTCTCCCTCGCGCTGCCAGCCGCCGCGTTCGGTGAGCACCGCGCCCTCGCCCTGCATCTGCTCGAGGCGCCAGGCACTGGCGAACTGTTCGGTGCGCGGGCTGACGAACTCGGCGATGGCGAGCACGATCAGGACCACCAGGATAATGGGCTTCATCACGCCCCAGAGGATCCGTACCAGCGAGCGCCCGGCGGCGCGCATCACCGTCAGCTCATTGCTCGAGGCCATGCTGCCAAGGCCAATCAACGCCCCGATCAGTACCCCCACCGGCGCGTACTGGAAGAAGCGCCAGGGCAGCCGCATCAACAGGTAGAGCAGCACCTGGAAGGCGCCATAGTCGCCCTCCACGTCGCCGAGGTCGTTGATGTAGGTGATCACCAGGTCCAGGCCCAGCAGCACCACCTGCACCACGACGATGGCGCCCAGCACGTTGCGGGCGATATAGCGATCGAGCCGGTCGGTGATCATCCGCTCATTCCCTTGTGCTGGGCCCGGGCCATCATCGCCAGGCCGATGGCCAGGAAGCCGCCATGGATCGGCCACATCCCCACCGCCACCGGCCAGCTGCCCCGGCCGATGGCGTCCAGGGCCGCCAGCAGCAGGCTGAGATAGGCCACGTAGAGAAAGATGGCCGGCAGCAGCTTGGCGAAGCGCCCCTGGCGCGGATTGACCCGGGAGAGCGGCATGGCCAGCAGGGTCAGGATGAAGACCATCAGCGGCAGGCCCAGCCGCCACTGCAGCTGGGCCCGCGCCGGCAGGGCGTCATCGGCGAACAGCGTGGGGGTGGTGGCGTACTCGGGCGCATCGAGCTCGGGGCTCTCGGCCGCCCCCGAGAGGCGCACCGCATAGGTGCCGAACTCCAGGCGCTCGGCCTCGGCCCGCCCGGGGTCGACGCTGTAGCGCTCGCCGTCGGCGAGCACCAGGAAGCGGCTGCCGGTCTCCGGGTCGACGGTCTGGTAGCCGGATTCGGCCCGGGTCACCACGCTCTCCGGGGTGCCGTCGCCGCGCGACTGTCGCTCGCTGATGAAGACCTCCTGCATCCGGCGCTGGTTCTCGTTCATGGCCTGGGTGTAGGCCGTGCGTCCGCCACCGAAGTCCTGGAAACGCCCCGGCGCCAGGGCGGAAAAGTCGAGCTGGCTGCGCTGCTCCTCGAGCAGCACCTCGTTGTGCAGGGCCCCGGCCGGCGTCAGCCAGAGGCTGCACGCCCCCACCAGGATCGCCACCACAGTCGCGGGCACCAGGCTGACCTGCAGCAGGCGGTTGGGGCTGGTGCCGCAGGCCACCAGCACGGTGATCTCGCTGTTGAGATAGAGCTGGCCATAGGCCAGCAGGATGCCCAGGAAGAACGCCAGCGGCAGGATCAGCTCGAGGAATCCCGGAAGGTGGAAGAGCATCAGGGTGCCGAGGATGCTCGCCGGGATCTCCCCTTCGGCGGCATTGGAGAAGTAGCGGATGAAGCGACTGCCCATGATCACCAGCAGCAGAACGCCGGCCACGGCGGCCATGGTCAGCAGGATCTCGCGGGTCAGGTAACGGAATATGATCAACGCTGTCTCCTGGCCCGGCACCCCGCGGGGCCCGGCCATCTTCCATGCAATGACGCCTTGCCTTGGGTACACTGGGATGACTCGGCAACGTGCCGGCATTATCCAGAATCCCCCATCGCTTGTCTTGTGGAGACACCATGGAATTCCCCGTTCAGACGGCCAATCCCGCCAAGGCCGAGACGGCCTGCCTCGTGGTACCGGTGTTCAAGGATGGCGAGCTGCTGCCCGCTGCCGCCAAGCTCGACGATGTCAGCGAGCGGCTGATCGGCCAGCTGATCGAGCGCGGTGATTTCGATGCCAAGCTGGGCAATGTGCTGATGGTCCCCTTCGCCCCGGGGCTCAATGCCGACCGCCTGATGCTGGTGGGCCTCGGCGAGCGCGAAAGGTGCCGGGAAGGCGCCTTCCGCAAGGCGCTCGATGCCGCCTTCACCGCCCTGGCAGCGCTGCCCGTCGAGGACGTCGCCGTGGCCTTCACCGACGTGCCGGTGCCCGAGCGCGCCTGCGACTGGAAGGCCCGCATGGTGGCCGAGGCCGCCCATCGCGCCGTCTACCGTTTCGATACGTTCAAGTCCGAGAAGGCCCCCGCACCGCAGCTCGCCCGCGTCACCCTGCTGGTCAGCGAGCAGGGCGATGCCGACGCGGCCCGCCAGGGCGGGCGCATCGGCGACGCGATCGGCCAGGGGGTGGCCACCACCCGCACCCTGGGCAACTTGCCCGGTAACATCTGCACCCCGAGCTACCTGGCCGAGCAGGCCGAGGCGCTTGGCCAGGGCTCCGGCGGGGCGCTCTCCGTGGAGATCCTCGACGAGGAGGCCCTGGAACGCCTGGGCGCCCACAGCCTGCTCTCCGTCGGCCGCGGCAGCGAGCAGCCCTCGAGGCTGATCGTCATGACGTACCAGGGCGCCGAGGACCCCGACGAGTCGCCCCACGTGCTGGTCGGCAAGGGCATCACCTTCGACACCGGCGGCATCTCGCTGAAGCCGGGCGAGGCCATGGACGAGATGAAGTTCGACATGTGCGGGGCGGCCAGCGTGTTCGGCACCGTCACCGCGGTGCTGGCCATCCGGCCGAAGATCAATCTGGTGGCCATCGTCGCCGCCGCCGAGAACATGCCAGACGGCCGTGCCACCAAGCCCGGCGACATCATCAGGACCCTCAAGGGACTCTCCGTGGAGGTGCTCAACACCGACGCCGAGGGCCGCCTGGTGCTGTGCGACGCCCTGACCTACGCCGAGCGCTTCGAGCCGGCAAGCGTAGTGGACATCGCCACCCTCACCGGCGCCGCCATCATCGCCCTGGGCCACCATGCCACCGGCCTGCTCGCCAACGACGACGACCTGGCGCTGGACCTGCTGGATGCCGGCGAGACCGCCTGGGACCGCGCCTGGCACCTGCCGCTGTGGGACGAGTACCAGGAGCAGCTCGACTCCAACTTCGCCGACCTGGCGAACATCGGCGGCCGCCCGGCGGGCACCATCACCGCCGCCTGCTTCCTCTCCCGCTTCGCCGACAAGTTCCCGTGGGCGCACCTGGACATCGCCGGCACGGCCTGGACCTCCGGCAAGGAGAAGGGCGCCAGCGGCCGCCCGGTGGGACTGCTGACCCAGTACCTGCTGGACCGCGAGACCGATAACGAGGTCGAGATCACCGACGACTGATTTCGCGCCCGGCAGGGTTGCCTTTTTGCGGTGGTGACCTTTTCATGTGGGATGTCGACTTCCATGCACCGGGCCCTCGCCGGCCCGGTAACCTGTTTCGTGCCGCGGGCGCCCGGATGCGCCCCGCCAGTAGCGGAGACCTCTTGCCGTGTCCCTTGAACGCTTTTCCGTGAGCCCCTCCACCCGCCCCACCGCGGAAACGATCCGCAATGACATCCTCGACAACCCAGGCTTCGGTCGCTACTTCACCGACCATATGGCCCATGTCCGCTGGACCCTCGATGCCGGCTGGCACGGCCATGAGGTGCGCCCCTATGGCCCCCTGACGCTGGACCCGGCCGCCGCGGTGCTGCACTACGGCCAGGAGATCTTCGAGGGCATCAAGGCCTACCGCCACGCCGACGGCTCGGTCTGGACCTTCCGTCCGGAAAAGAACGCCGAGCGCTTTCGCCGCAGCGCCCGTCGCCTGGCCCTGCCGGAGCTCTCCGACGAGGACTTCATCGACTCGCTCAAGGCCCTGCTCGCCCGGGACCACGCCTGGGTGCCGACCCCGGCCAGCGAGGCCGAAGAATCGAGCCTCTACCTGCGCCCCTTCATGATCGCCAGCGAGACCTTCCTCGGCGTACGCCCGTCCCATGAGGTCGACTACTACGTCATCGCCTCGCCGGCGGCCGCCTACTTTCAGGGCGGCGTGAAGCCGGTATCCATCTGGCTCTCCTCGCACTACAAGCGCGCCGCCCCGGGGGGCACCGGCTACGCCAAGTGCGGCGGCAACTACGCCGCCTCGCTGGCCGCCCAGAAGGAAGCCGCGGCCCATGAATGCAGCCAGGTCGCCTTCCTCGACGCCGCCGAGAACATGTGGGTCGAGGAGCTGGGTGGCATGAACCTGTTCTTCGTGTTCCGCGACGGCCGCATCGTCACCCCCCGCCTCACCGATACCATTCTCGAGGGCGTGACCCGCGACTCGGTGCTGACCCTGGCCAGGGACGAGGGGCTGACCCCGGAGGAGCGCCCGATCAGCATCGAGGAGTGGCGCGAGGGCGCTGCCTCCGGCGAGATCACCGAGATCTTCGCCTGCGGTACCGCCGCGGTGATCACCCCGGTGGGCGAGCTGGTCACCGAGAGTGACCGCATCCGCCTCTCCGCCCAGGGCGACAACGAGGTGGCCAAGCGCCTGCGCACCCGCCTGCTCGACCTGCAGTACGGCCGCAGCGAGGACACCCGCGGCTGGCTGACGCGCCTGGCCTGAGCCACCCGAGTTTACGCCTCCTTCCGCTCAAGGGCGCCGGGGACAGGGCGAAGAGGGGGTCCGATGCCAGGGATGGCATCGGTAGCGCCCAGGGAAGGGTTCACAGCGCCCCCTCGTGCCCTGTCGCCGGATCAGCCCCGCGACGAGTTGCTCTGCGATAACCCATGACCCAAGTTGACTTCTATATCCTCCCCGATACCACGCTCGAGGCCCGGCTGCTCTTCGCCTGCCGGCTGGCCGAGACGATCTATCGCAAGGGCTACCGGCTGCACCTGCATGCCGAGGACGAGGCCATGGCCCGGGAGCTGGACGACCGGCTCTGGACCTTCCGGGACGATGCCTACGTGCCTCACGCACTGGCGGGAAGCGAGACAGCGGACGGCGTGCCGGTGACCATCGGCTGGCAGGACCTGCCGATGGACGGCGAACCGCCCCAGGCGCTGCTCAACCTTCATCCCGGAATCCCCGAATGGTTCTCGCGCTTCGAGCGGGTCGCCGAGATCATCAACCAGCACCAGGACGTGCTCACCGCCAAGCGCGAGTGCTGGCAGACCTACCGAAAGCGCGGCTATCCGGTCACCCCGCACCAGCTCAAGGGCCAGGCGGGCTGACGCCTCCCCCGGCATCACGCTATAATCGGGCCCATTTTTCAGCATCCCCGGCACCCTGGCAGCACCCTCGAGGCGCCCTGCCATGGGTCGGTGCCACCTCCTCGACCCGGAATGCCCATGGACAAGACCTACCAACCCGAGCAGATCGAATCCCGCTGGTACGAGCGCTGGGAAGCCGACAACCGCTTCGCCCCCTCGGGCGAGGGCGAGCCCTACTCCATCATGATTCCGCCGCCCAATGTCACCGGCAGCCTGCACATGGGCCATGCCTTCCAGGACACCATCATGGACACCCTCATCCGCTGGCGGCGCATGCAGGGGCACAACACCCTCTGGCAGGTGGGCACTGACCACGCCGGCATCGCCACCCAGATGCTGGTGGAACGCAAGGTCGCCGCGGAAGAGGGCAAGACCCGCCACGACCTGGGGCGCGAAGCCTTTATCGACAAGGTATGGGAGTGGAAGCAGGAGTCCGGTGGCCATATCACCCGCCAGCTGCGCCGCATGGGGGCGAGCGTCGACTGGTCGCGCGAGCGCTTCACCATGGACGACGGCTTCTACAGGGCGGTGCAGGAAGTCTTCGTGCGCCTCTTCGAGGAGGACCTGGTCTACCGCGGCAAGCGGCTGGTCAACTGGGACCCGACCTTGCATACCGCCATCTCGGACCTCGAGGTCGAGAACCGCGACCAGCAGGGCAGCTTCTGGCACTTCCGCTACCCCCTGGCCGACGGCGTCACCACCGATGACGGCAAGGATTACCTGGTCGTCGCCACCACCCGCCCCGAGACCCTGCTCGGCGACACCGGGGTGGCGGTCAACCCCGAGGATGCGCGCTATGCGTCGCTCATCGGCAAGTTCGTGGAGCTGCCGCTGGTGGGGCGGTGTATCCCGATCGTGGCGGATGAGCATGCCGACATGGAGAAGGGCTCGGGCTGCGTGAAGATCACCCCGGCCCACGACTTCAACGACTACGAGGTGGGCCGCCGCCAGGACCTGCCGCTGATCAACGTCTTCACCCAGGACGCGTCCATCCTCGCCCGCGCCGAGGCCTTCGACATCCAGGGCCGGCCGCTGCCCGATGTCGACCCGACCCTGCCCGAGGCCTATGCCGGCCTGGACCGCTTCGAGGCACGGCAGCGTATCGTCGCCGACATGGACGCCGCCGGCCTGCTCGAGCAGGTGGAGACGGTCAGCAACACCCTGCCCTATGGCGACCGCTCCGGTGACGTCATCGAGCCGCTGCTCACCGACCAGTGGTTCGTGGCCGTGGAGAGCCTGGCCAGGCCCGCCATCGAGGCCGTGGAGAAGGGCGACATCCAGTTCGTGCCGAAGAACTACGAGAACATGTACTTCGCCTGGATGCGCGACCTCCAGGACTGGTGCATCTCCCGACAGCTGTGGTGGGGCCACCGCATTCCCGCCTGGTACGACGCCGAGGGCAACGTCTACGTGGCGAGAAGCGAGCAGGAGGCCCGCGAGACGCATGGCCTTCCCGCCGACCTTGAACTGACCCAGGACGAGGACGTGCTGGACACCTGGTTCAGTTCGGGGCTCTGGACCTTCGGCACCCTGGGCTGGCCGGAAGAGACCCCGGAACTGGCGACCTTCCACCCCTCCAGCGTGCTGGTCACCGGCTTCGACATCATCTTCTTCTGGGTCGCCCGGATGATCATGCTGACCGGCAAGTTCATGGGCGAGGTGCCCTTCAAGCAGGTCTACGTACATGGCCTGGTGCGCGACGGCCAGGGCCAGAAGATGTCCAAGTCCAAGGGCAACGTGCTCGACCCCATCGACCTGATCGACGGCATCGACCTCGAGACCCTGGTGGAGAAGCGCACGGCCAGCCTGTTGCAGCCGCAGAAGGCCAAGGCGATCGCCAAGGCGACCCGTGACGAGTTCCCCGAGGGCATCGAGCCCCACGGCACCGACGCCCTGCGCTTCACCTTCCTCTCCCAGGCCACCACCGGGCGCGACATCAAATTCGACATGGGCCGCCTGGAGGGCTACCGCAACTTCTGCAACAAGCTGTGGAACGCCTCGCGCTACGTGCTGATGAATGCCGAGGGCGAGGACACCGGGCTCTCTCTCGAAGGGCAGTGCAGTGAGCCGGTCGAGTTGTCGCTGGCGGACCGCTGGATCGTCTCGCGCCTGCAGCAGACCGAGGCCCAGGTGACGAAGGCCCTGGAGGAGTTCCGCTTCGACCATGCCTCCCAGGCGCTCTACGACTTCGTCTGGAACGAATACTGCGACTGGTACCTGGAGCTCTCCAAGCCGGTGCTGTGGGACGAGGCTGCCTCCGCGGACGCCAAGCGCGGCACCCGCCGCACCCTGGTCCGCGTGCTGGAGGCGATCCTGCGCCTGGCCCACCCGATGATGCCCTTCATCTCCGAGGAGATCTGGCAGCGCGTCGCCCCGCTGGCCGGCACCTGCCAGGGCGAGGGGGACTCCCTGATGGTCCAGCCCTGGCCCGAGAGTGATGACGGCAAGGTCGATGAGTCGGCGACGCGCGATATCGAGTGGCTCAAGGGCGTGATCGTCGCGGTTCGCAACATCCGCGCCGAGATGAACATCGCCCCGGGCAAGCCGCTGGAGGTACTGCTCACCAAGGGCAGCGCGGAAGACGCCAGGCGGCTGGCGGCCAACCGCCCCTTCCTCGCCAAGCTGGCCAAGCTGGAGCGCGTCGAGTGGCTCGACGACCCCGAGCAGGCCCCGCTCTCGGCCACCCAGCTGGTGGGCGAGATGGAGGTGCTGGTGCCCATGGCCGACCTGATCGACAAGCAGGCCGAGCTCGCCCGCCTGGCCAAGGAGATCGACAAGCAGGACAAGCTGATCGGCGGCATCGAGAAGAAGCTTGGCAACGAGAGCTTCGTCGCCAAGGCCCCCGAGGCGGTGGTCGAGAAGGAGCGCGGCAAGCTAGCGGACTTTAAGGCCTCGCGCCGCCTGCTGGTCGAGCAGCGCGAGAAGATCGCCGCGCTCTGATCGTAATCCACTCCCCCAGCCGCAAGGGCCCGCCACTGGCGGGCCCTTGTCGTTTACGGGTCGGTCGCTATCGGGTCAGTCGACGCGGCGCCAGCCGCCCAGCACCCGCTGGTCGGGCCCGAAGAACACCAGCCGGTCGTGGTCGATCAGGTAGCGGTAGGCGTTTTCCAGCATGCCGGTCACCCGGGCGGCATCCTCGGCCTGGGGGCAGGCGCGACGGGTGGTGGCCAGGTCCGAGAACGCGATGCGGTTGTTCTCGCCCAGCGCGGCCCGGCCGGTCAGCCGATTGCAGCCGTCGCTGCCGCTCACCCGGCCATCGCGGTCGATCACGAAATGGGGGCGCTCCGGCATCTCGAGGCGCTCATTGGTGCCCACCAGCAGCAGGTTCCAGCGCTGGTCGACCACCGGTCCCTCGAGCCGGGCCGCGGGCTCGTCGAGCTGGGGAGCCGGGCGGCTGCTGCAGGCGGCGAGCAGCAGGGCGCCGGCCGCGAGCAGCAGTGTGTTGCGTAACGGTTTGATCATCATGGTATCTTCCTTGAGGCACGAGGCGATTGCCCAGGCGCCAAGCTTGCCCCAGCCGGGGCATCGAGACAATTCCCCACTCCACCGCTCCTTGTTCCCCCATGAGGCCCCGCATGCTTCACGCGCTCCACAACGATGCCCTCGGCAAGCTGATCCTGCGACTCACCGTGGCCGGCCTGCTGCTGCCTCACGGGCTGACCAAGCTGCTCAACCCGGGCAGCCTGACCTGGATCGGCAACACCCTGGCCGGCCAGGGCCTGCCGACCGTGCTCGCCTACGGCGTGCTGGTCGGCGAGGTGGTGGCGCCGCTGATGGCGCTGGTCGGCTGGCGAAGCCGCGTGGCGGGGCTGCTGATGGCCGCCAACATGGTGGCGGCCATCTTCCTGGTGCACATGGGGGAGATCACCGCCTTCAAGGACAACGGCGGCTGGGCCCTGGAGCTGCAGGGCTTCTTCCTGTTCGGCGCCCTGGCGCTGGTCTTCCTGGGCAGTGGACGGATGGCCTGGCGGCCAGATTGACCCTCGACCTTTGACCCACACCGTCGTCATGCTGTTTGCCAAGTTTTCAACGAGGAAGGATAGATTTCCGTCGCGAGCGAAGAGAGGCTGGTCGACGCCGGAGCGCAGCTACCGGAGTGTAGCCTGCTACATGAGGATGGCGACGGTCCGACGCTTCGGCACCGCCGGCTGCCAGCATATCGAGCGCAGCAGGAAATCCGTTCTTCCTCACCAGGTCCCGGTGTTCTCCATCGAGACCCAGGGCTCCTTTGGCTCCCGGGGCTCACCCTTCTGCAGCAGTTCCACCGAGATGCCGTCGGGGCTCCTGACGAAGGCCATGTGGCCGTCCCGGGGCGGACGGTTGATGGTCACACCGTTCGCCTGCAGGTGCTCGCAGAGGGCATAGATGTCGTCCACGCGGTAGGCCAGGTGGCCGAAGTTGCGCCCCCCGCCATACTCCTCGGGATCCCAGTTCCAGGTCAGCTCCAGCTCCGGCGCCTTGAGCTCGGCGGAACGGGCCTCGTCCTCCGGGGCCGCCAGGAAGACCAGGGTGAAGCGGCCCTTCTCGCTCTCCTTGCGACGCACCTCGGTCAGGCCGAGCAGGTCACAGTAGAAGTGCAGCGAGGCGTCGAGGTCGCTGACGCGCACCATGGTATGCAAGTACTGCATGGCCAACTCCTTGTCGTTTACAGCGAAACTATCTAGCGGAACGGGGCTTTACTGGCGACAAGCCTTTCCGGAGGCGCTGTGAATACCTCCCTGTACGCTACCGACGCCATCCCTGGCGTAGGACCTCCTCCAAGGCTTGTCCCCAGCGCCCCTCTCTATCGCTGGGTCAGTTCGGATCAGTGAGTGTACTCGCTGAAGATCTCCGGCGTGCGATCGTCATGCCGCCAGCCCAGCACCGCGTAGTCGTCCTGGCGACCCGTTTCCATGCCGGGGGAGCCATGGGGCATGCCCGGCACCGCCAGGCCCGCCAGGTCGGGGCGCTCGTCCAGCAGGCGACGGATATCGGCGGCCGGCACATGGCCCTCGATCACGTAGCCGTCCACCACCGCGGTGTGGCAGGAGGCGAGCTCGGGCGAGACGCCGTGCTCGATCTTCACCGCCCGCATGTCACGGGTCTCGTGCTGTGTGACCTCGAAGCCCTCGGCCTCCAGGTGCTCGGCCCAGGCGGTGCAGCAGCCACAGTTCGGGTCCTTGTGCATCTCCACCACGGGCGTCTCGGCCCAGGCGGGGATGGCGATGGCGGCCAGCAGGGCGCCGGCGAGGGTCAGGCGTAGCGGTGATGTCATGATGGGCACTCCCCGGTATAAGGTATCGGCACGATTGTCGGCCATCTCCCGGCCCCCCTGCCACCCCGGAGCGACAGCATGAGCCATTACTGCGACCTGGCCCCCGGGCATCCGTTCCACGGGCCCTATCACGACCACGAATACGGCTTCCCGGTGGACGACGACGCGACCCTCTTCGAGCGCCTGGTGCTGGAGATCAACCAGGCGGGGCTCTCCTGGCTTACCGTGCTGAAGAAGCGCGAGGCCTTCCGGGCCGCCTTCGAGGGCTTCGACATCGACCGCATCGCCGGCTATGGCGACGCCGAGCGGTCGCGGCTGCTGGCCGATGCCGGCATCATCCGCAACCGTCTCAAGGTCGATGCCGTGATTCACAATGCCGGGGTGGTGCAGGCGCTGCAGGCCGAGCACGGCAGCCTGCGCGCCTGGCTCGACCACCACCATCCGCTGGACCATGCGGCCTGGGTGCGCCTCTTCCGGCGCACCTTCCGCTTCACCGGCCCGGAGATCGTGGGCGAGTTGCTGATGAGCACCGGCTACCTGCCGGGCGCCCACCGCGACGACTGCCCGGTGCAGGCACGCATCCTGGCCGCCTCACCGCCCTGGGCACGGCCTGACTGAGCGCCGCCCGGGGGAACCCCCGGCATACCCGGGCGTCACAGGAAAGGCTTACCGCTGACCAAGGATCTCCTGATGGACTCGATTACCCAGGCCGCACTGGGCGCGGCAATCGGCGGCACCGTGCTCGGCCGGCGGCTGGGCCGCAAGGCGGTCCTCCTCGGCGCGGCCCTCGGCACCCTGCCCGACCTGGACGTGGTCATCGATTACGGCGATGCCGTGGCCAACGTCACCGAGCACCGCGGCTTTTCCCACTCGCTGTTCGTGCTGGCGGGGCTGGCCACCGCCCTGGCCCTGCTCTCGGCGCGCCTTGCCCCGGCCCGGGACATCTCCCTGCGCCGCTGGGGGCTCTTCTTCGGGCTCATCCTGCTGACCCACCCGCTGCTCGACGCCCTGACCACCTACGGCACCCAGCTCTGGTGGCCGCTGGAGGTGCGTCCCGCAGCCTGGCCCGTCGTATTCATCATCGACCCGCTCTACAGCCTGCCGCTGCTGGCTGGCGTGGGGGTGGCGCTGGCCACCGGCAGGGCGCAACGGGCACCCCGCTGGGGGCTGGCCCTCTCCTGCGCCTACCTGGTGTTCGCGGTCGGGGCCAAGCAGCTGGTCGAGGCGCGCATCGCCCCGGTGCTGGCCGAGCAGGGCCTGCAGCAGGCGCCGCGACTCGTCCAGCCGACACCCTTCAATACCCTGCTGTGGCGGGTCACGGTGGCCGACGGCGAGCACCACCACGAGGCCCTGGTGGGCGTGTTCGACGGTGACCGCTCCCCGGCGCTGGAGACCTATGCCCGCGGCGCCGACCTGGAGGCCACGGCACTCGACAGCGCACGCGGCCGGCGCCTCGACTGGTTCGCCGGGCCCTTCCTGCGCTACGAGACCCGCCAGCGAGACGGTGTCGAGACCCTGGTCGCCACCGACCTGCGGCTCGGCTTTCCGGGCTTCCACCCCTTCGCCTTCACCCTGGCCACCCGCGACGACGGCGACTGGCAGCCGGTCGAGGTCTCCGAGCAGCTGCCCTCCCCTTCCCGCGGCAACCGGGATGCCCTCTCCCGGCTGGGATCCCGCATCCTCACTCCGGAGCCAGGGCTGTGCACCAGCGACTTCGTGTCCCGTCAGTGGCTGGTCGGCACGCCCGGCCAGTGCTGACGACCGACAGCAATGCAAACGGGGGTGGCCATCCGGCTACCCCCGCTGGTTCTCGCGCTGTCGGCGGTGACGGTCAGAGGCGGGCCACCAGACCGTCGATGGCCTGACGCGCCTCCTCGATCGCCGCGTCGCGCTTGCCCATGTTGAGCCCCTCGGCGAACACCACATCCACCTCGGTGATGCCGATCAGCCCCAGCATGCCCTTCAGGTGCGGGGTCTGGCTGTCCATCTCGGTGCCGGCATACTGGCCGCCGCGGGCCGCCAGGATCACCGCCCGCTTGCCCTCGACCAGTCCCCGCGGACCACTCTCGGTGTAACGGAAGGTCTCGCCGGCCCGCAGCACCCGATCGAACCAGGCCTTGAGCTGGGAGGGGATGCCCAGGTTGTAGAGGGGCACCGCCAGCACCAGGACGTCGTGGTCGAGAAGCTCACGGATCAGGGCGTCTGAGCGCTCAGCCAGCTCGCGCTGCTCGGCCGAGCGCTCCTCGGCCGGCACCTGCCAGGCGCCCAGCTCACTGGCCTCGAGGTGCGGCAGCGCCTCGGCGACCAGGTCTCGGTGGGTCACCGCCAGTCCCTCGCGTTCGGTGGCGCGGGCCTGGAAGTGTTCGGCCAGGGCGATGGACTGGCCCTTCTCGCCGAGGATGGACGCGGTGAGGACAAGGGCACGGGTGGTCATGGCGATCTCCTTCGATTCGGTCTCGAGTGACTGATCGCCATTTTACGTGCACGAACTGCAACGAAAAGCGCAAAGTTCCGCCGCTTCCGTTCTATAAAATCGAAAGGCAGGCTGAAGCTTCTGGGCGCGTCGCGAGCGAACACGGGGCGCGTGCGGCCGGAGCGCAGTTACCGGCGTTGACCGGATGCTCATTGAGGATACGACCGAGCCGGCGCACGGGGGCCCCGCGCGAGCTGTGGAGCGCAGTAGCGCCCAGGCGTTTCAGGGCGCGATGCCCTGGCCGCAGCCCCGATACTGCTCGCCGTCGATGCTCAGGGTGACCCGCGCCGGGAAGGGCTGACCACTCATGCTGTCGAAGCAGGCGCGTGCCTCGAGGCGCAGCTCGAAGGGCGTATCGGCCCGGCCACTGGCCAGGATCATGCGTCCCTCGCCGTTGTCCAGGGTGGTCACCCGGTAGGGCAGGGTCATCTCGCGCTCGCCGTAGTCCAGCACCAGGGTCGCCTCGGGCCGGTCGCTGGCCAGGTTCACCACCCAGCCCGGCTCGTTGCCGCGGGCGTGGAACATGGTGCCCGGCCGCTGGCGACGGGTGAGCACGTCCTGGGACAGGTCGCGGGTGCAGTCGAGCCGCCCGGTGGCGCTCTCCACCACTGCCTGGTCGCCCTTGTTCCAGAAGCTGAGCTCGCCCTGCTGGTAGCGGGCACCGCTGGCCACCACCGCCGGCGGCAGCCGGTAGGCCCCATGGGCGGACCAGAGTCGCAGCTCCTCCTCGGTCGCCGCGGTGACCAGGTCCTGGGCAGGCGTGCAGCGCCAGGCGGTCAGCGCCCCGGCATCGCCGGGGAAGAAGGCCGAGGGCATCAGCGGCGCGGCGAGCGCCCCCTCGGACACCGCATCCTCGCGGGAGGCCCCACGATCGCTGACCTCGGGGCGTGTCGCCGCGCCGTCCGGGGAGGCGGCGCAGCCGGCAAGCCACAGGGCCGCCCCCAGCAGGGCGAGGGGACGGGCAGCGGAAACGGTATGACGAGACATGGCGGCTCCTTGCGTGTCGGCGATTTACCCCGGGAGCATACCAGCCGCCCTGCCCCGGCGCGCCGGCACCCGGCTCAACGCTGGGCGTCAGCCATGGCGACGCCTCAGCTCCCGCGCCGCCTCGACCATGTTCGCCAGGGCAGGCTCCACCTCGGCCCAGCCGCGGGTCTTGAGGCCGCAGTCCGGGTTCACCCAGAGCCGCTCGACCGGGATGCGCTCGGCGGCCTTCTCCATCAGCGCCACCATCCAGGCCATCTCGGGGATGTTGGGCGAGTGGATGTCGTAGACCCCCGGCCCGATGGCGTTGGGGTAGGCGAAGTCCTGGAAGGCATCGAGCAGCTCCATGGCCGAGCGCGAAGTCTCGATGGTGATGACATCGGCATCCAGCGCCGCGATGGAGGCAATGATGTCGTTGAACTCCGAGTAGCACATGTGGGTGTGGACCTGGGTCTCGTCGCGCACCCCCGAGGCGGCCAGGCGGAAGCAGGCCACGGCCCAGTCGAGGTAGCCCTGCCACTCGGCGCGGCGCAGCGGCAGCCCCTCGCGCAGCGCCGGCTCGTCGATCTGGATGGCGCGGATGCCCGCCGCCTCGAGGTCGACCACCTCGTCGCGCAGCGCCAGGGCGATCTGCCGGCAGGTGGTTTCCCGGGGCTGGTCGTCGCGCACGAAGGACCACTGCAGCAGGGTGACCGGCCCGGTGAGCATGCCCTTCATGGGTCTGTCGGTAAGCGACTGGGCATATTCGCTCCAGCGCACCGTCATCGCCGCCGGGCGGACCACGTCACCGAAGAGGATCGGCGGCTTGACGCAGCGTGTCCCGTAGCTCTGCACCCAGCCGAAGCGCGTGAAGGCATAGCCGTCGAGCTGCTCGCCGAAGTATTCCACCATGTCGTTGCGCTCGGGCTCGCCGTGCACCGGCATGTCGATGCCCAGCGCCTCCTGGCGGGCCACCACCCGGGCGATCTCCTCGCGCATCCGCGCCTCATAGGCCTCGCGCGAGAGCTCGCCGGCCTTGAAGGCGCGCCGGTCGGCGCGGATCTCCGCCGTCTGGGGGAAGGAGCCGATCGTCGTGGTGGGGAACAGCGGCAGCGCGAGATGGCGCTGCTGGGCCACGGCACGCTCGGCGAAGGGGGACCGGCGCCGGGTATCGTCCGCCGTGACCCCGGCCAGCCGCTCGGCCACCTCGGGGCGCTGCAGGCGAGGCGCCTCGCGACGCGACTGCAGGGCCCGGCTGGCGGCCTCCACGCGGTCGCGGTCTGCCGCGCCGGCGCGGCCATCCAGCAGGCGCGCCAGGGTCGCCGTCTCGTCAAGCTTCTGCCGGGCGAAGGCCAGCCAGCTCCTGAGCTCGGCGTCCAGGGTGGTTTCCGCGGCCAGGTCCACCGGCACGTGCAGCAGCGAGCAGCTCGTCGCGATCCACAGCCGCTCGCCCAGGCGCATGCGTGCCGTGGCCAGGCGCTCTCGCCACAGCGCCAGGTCGGCGCGCCAGACGTTGCGCCCGTCGATGGCCCCCACCGAGAGCACCTTGTGGGGCAGCAGGCGATCCAGCACCGCCTCCAGCTGCGCCGGGGCCCGCACCGCATCGATGTGCAGGCCATCCACCGGCAGGCCCACCGCCAGGGAGAGGTTGTCGCCCAGGCCACCGAAGGGGCTTGCCAGCAACAGCTTGACCGGGGCGGCCTGCAGGCGATGGTAGGCGCGCTCGAAGGCCTGCCGCCAGGCCAGGGGCAGGTCCTGCACCAGCGCCGGCTCGTCGAGCTGGACCCACTCGACGCCCTGCCCGGCCAGCCGCTCCAGCACCTCGGCATAGACATCGAGGACACCGTCGAGCAGCGAAAGTCGGTCGAAATCCTCGCGGGCCTCGCCGCGTCCCTTGCCCAGCCACAGCCAGGTCAGCGGACCGGTCAGGGCCACCTTGACCGGATAGCCGGCGTCCCGGGCCTCGTCCACCTGATCGAACAGGCGGCGGCTGGCCAGGCGAAAGGTCTGGCCGGCGTGCAGTTCCGGGACCAGGTAGTGATAGTTGGTATCGAAATACTTGGTCATCTCGCAGGCCGCGGCCGGCTCGCCGCTGGGGGCCCGTCCCCGGGCCATGCGGAAGGCGGTGTCCAGCGACACCTCGCCGCGTGCCACCTCCTCCTCGGCACCGAAACGCGCCGGCACCGCCCCCAGCAGTACCGAGACGTCGAGCACCTGGTCGTAGAAGGCGAAGTCCCCCACCGTCACCAGGTCGAGTCCTGCCTCGCGCTGGGCGGCCCAGTTGGCCAGGCGCAGCTCGCGCCCGGTGGCCTCCAGAGCCTGGCGGTCGAGCCCTCCCTGCCAGTAGGCCTCGGTGGCACGCTTCAGTTCGCGGTCCGCGCCGATGCGCGGATAGCCGATGACATGAGCCAGCGTCATGATGACGTCCTTTCTGCATGAATGATGCCGGGAAGTCTCGCTGGCCAGCCGATGTGAATCAAACTAAACTCCCTAATCTTTAAGATGAATCAGGCTCACTCGAATGCTCGAACTTCGCCACCTGCGCACCTTGGTCGCCCTGCGCGATGCCGGCTCCCTGGTGGAGGCTGCCGAACGCGTGCACCTGACCCAGTCGGCCCTCTCCCACCAGATCAAGGACCTGGAGGAGCGCTTGGGCAGCCCGCTGTTCCTGCGCAAGACTCGGCCGGTGGAGTTCACCCGGGCCGGGACGCGCCTGCTGACCCTGGCCGAGCAGGTCCTGCCGCTGGTGCGCATGGCCGAGCGCGACCTGGCCCGGCTCGCCGGCAACGAGCAGGGGCGTCTGCACATGGCCATCGAGTGTCACAGCTGCTTCCAGTGGCTGATGCCCACCATCGACCATTTCCGCAACCACTGGCCGGAGGTGGAGATCGACATCCCCGGCGGCCACCACTTCGATCCCCTGCCGGCGCTGGCCCGCGAACAGCTCGACCTGGTGATCACCGCCGACCCCCAGCCGCTGCCCGGCATCCACTACGAGCCGCTGTTCCGCTACGAGGGCCTGCTGGCGGTGGCCCGCCAGCACCCCCTGGCGGGCCGCCCCTTCGTCACCCCCGAGGCGCTGGCCGAGGAGACCCTGATCACCTATCCGGTGGAGCATTCCCGGCTGGACGTCTTCACCCAGTTCCTCGACCCCGCCGGGGTGCGGCCGAAGGAAGTGCGCACCGCCGAGCTGACGATCATGATGATGCAGCTGGTGGCCAGTGGACGCGGCGTCTGCGCCCTGCCCAACTGGGCCCTCACCGAGTACCTGGAGCGCGACTACGTCAAGGCCGTGCCCCTGGGCGAGAAGGGGGTATGGAGTACGCTGTTCGCGGCCATCCGCGAGGAGACCCGCGGCGCGCCCTGGATGGACGACTTCCTGCGCACCGCCCGGGAGACCTCCTTCGCGGTGCTGGAGGGGATCAGGCCGGCGTAGCGTTGCGCCGCGGCAGCAGCAGGGTGAAGCGCGCCCCGCCCAGCGTGGCGCTGGCATCCACCATCACGCTGCCGCCGTGCCAGGCCATGACCTTCTGCACGATCGAGAGCCCCAGGCCATAGCCGCCGGAGCGGCGGGTGCGGCTGTCGTCCAGGCGGGCGAAGGGCTTGAAGACCTCGCTGCGCGCCGCGGCGGGAATGCCGGGGCCGTCATCCTCCACGTCCAGGCGCACCAGCCGAGGTTCGCTCTGCAGGCGGATAATGACCCGGCCACGGGCATGGCGACAGGCATTGGCCACCAGGTTCTGCAGCGCCCGCTGCAGGTAGCGCGGCTCCGCCTGGACCTCCACCTCCGGTCCCGCGTCCAGTTCGATGAGAATGTCACGATGCAGCGGTCGCAGCGCCTCGATGACCCGCTCGGCCATGGCGCGGCAGTCGACCAGCGAGGTCTCGAGCTCGGCACCATTGGCCGTCTCGCTGCCCAGCCGGGCATAGGTGAGGATCTCGTCGATCAGCTCGTCGAGCTCGGTGATGTCGCCATCGACGCCCTCCAGCTGCCGACGGATCGCCGGATCGTCGGTCATGTCCTCGACCATCTGCACCGCGAAGCGGATGCGCGCCACGGGGGTGCGCAGCTCGTGGGAGACGGCGCGGATCATGTCCTGCTGCGCGCGCAGCAGCGACTGCACCTGGGCGGCCATGCCGTTGAAGGCCATCCCCAGGCGCCCCAGGAAGTCGCCGCTCTCGACCTTGACGCGGGTATCAAGGCGTCCGCCGGCAATGCGGGTCGCCGCCAGTTCCAGCCGCGCCATGCGGGCCTCCACGCCACGCACGATCAGGTAGATGATCGCCGCCAGCACGCCAAGCAGCAGCACCAGCAGCAGCAGCTGCAGCGAGACCGGCAGCGGCTCGAAGGCCTTCACCGGGCCGATGGCCAGCCAGCGGGTCTGCGGATCGCTGCCGGGCAGCAGCCGGTACATCGCCATGGACCAGCGCCCGGGCAGCAGCCGGATCACCACTTCCCCCTCGGCCAGGCGCGCCAGCTGGCGGCTATCCAGCCCCTCGGGCGGGGACTCGCTCAGCTGCAGGGGAATGCCGTCACCGGCGACCCGCTCCAGCTGGGCCCGGCGCTCGCCACCCGACACCTGGGCGAGCCACTCGGCGAGCAGCTCGGTAAGCCCGCGCAGCTGCTGCTCACTGAGGCTCGCCACATCGACCTCCAGCAGCTGCTCACCACCGGGCAGCAGGCGCTGCAGGCGCCAGCCGTGCTCGCCACGGGGCATGACCAGCACGCGGCCACGCTCGAGGCGCGAGCGGGAGAAGTAGTTCAGGGAGAGGTCGTCGACCGACACCAACCGGAGGGTCATGTCGAGCTGCCCGGAGCGGCTCGCCAGCCACGCCTCGCGCCCGACCTCGGGCAGGGAATCGACCCAGGCGGTCAGCACCCGCATGGGAGGCTCGACCAGCTGCTCGCGATAGTGCTCGCGCCGCACCTGATCGACCATGGCCAGTCCCAGCAGGGCCAGGCCGAAGGTCAGCAGCAGCGCCAGCGCCAGCAGGACATAGACGCGCAGGAAGGTGCTGTCGGCCAGGGTCCGACGCATGGCTCAGCCATCCCTGACGAAGAGGTAGCCCTTGCTGCGCACCGTCTTGATGCGGTGCGGCTGGTTGGGATCGTCGCCGATCTTGGGGCGAATGCGCGAGACACGCACGTCGATGGAACGATCCTGTCCGTCGTACTTGATGCCGCGCAGGCGGTCGAAGATCTCCTCGCGGGTCAGCACCCGGCCGGCGTTGCTGGCCAGCAGCCAGAGCAGGTCGAACTCGGCACTGGTCAGGTCGATGCGCTCGCCATCCAGCCAGGCCTCGCGGGTGGCGTTGTCGATGACCAGGTCGGCGAAGGTCAGCCGGGTCTCCTCGCCGGCCTCGGCCGGCTCGGCGCGCCGCAGCAGGGCGCGCATGCGCGCCAGCAGCACCCGCGGCTGCACCGGCTTGGGCACGTAGTCGTCGGCGCCCATCTCCAGGCCCAGCACCTGGTCCATGTCGTCGGTGCGGGCGGTGAGCATCATGATCGGGCCGGGGTATTCGCTGCGCACCCGGCGGCAGATCGACAGGCCATCCTCGCCAGGCAGCATCAGGTCGAGGATCACCAGGTCCGGCTGCAGGGAGAGGATCCGCTCCACCCCGCGGGCGCCGTCGGCCTCCACCGTGACCCGGAAACCGTTCGCCTCCAGGTAGTCGCGGGTCAGGCCGGCCAGCCGCTCGTCATCCTCGATGATCAGCACATGATCCTGTTCCTGGGCTTGCAAGCTGTCGTCCATCCTCTGTTCCATCCTGGCGGGCAGGTGAGCGGTCGCGGGGCTCCCGTTGTAGAGAGCCAACGCCAATGGCTAAAGGATACCCGAAATCCGGCATTCCGCCTTCCCGTCTCCGCATGACGACAGCAAGTGTCTCCGAGGCCTAACGACGGGGCCTGGCGAGGGACCTCATTCTGCCCCCCGGATGGCCACAGCCGATCCACAGGTTATCCACTTGATGGGGCCCGAAAAGCACACTATCTTGTGTCTCGACCCGGCACGAACACTACATCATGTGCCTTAGCAACCGACACCATGCCTGTCAACCGTCGCCCGAGAGGCGGCCTTACGACCATTCGACTCACCAGTCAGGGACCCCCGGCGCCATGGATATCACTGTCACACCGGACGAGCCGTCCGTTTCCGTCACCGCACCCAAGGCCCTGCGCGTCATCAAGCGCAACGGCGACGTCGTGGCCTTCGATGCCGACAAGATCGCCGTCGCCATGAGCAAGGCCTTCATCGGCGTGGAGGGTGACAACGCCGCCACCTCCTCGCGGGTACGCGACTTCGTCCGCCAGTCCACCGAGAGCATCGAACAGGCCTTCCTGCGCCGCATGCCCGACGGCGGCACCCTGCACATCGAGGACATCCAGGACCAGGTCGAGC
Organism: Halomonas rhizosphaerae; assembly: GCF_030012485.1. Classification (NCBI taxonomy): domain Bacteria; kingdom Pseudomonadati; phylum Pseudomonadota; class Gammaproteobacteria; order Oceanospirillales; family Halomonadaceae; genus Halomonas; species Halomonas rhizosphaerae. The sequence continues at coordinate 37,513 of NZ_JASCQQ010000018.1, read as the reverse complement.
TGGCACTGATGCGCGCCGGCGAGCAGCGGGTCGCCCGGGCCTACGTGCTCTACCGCGAGGCGCACGCCCGGGCGCGCGCCGCGGCCGGCGGTGACATCGTCAAGCCTCATCCCAGCCTCAACGTGACCCTTGCCGACGGCAGCACGCGTCCGCTGGACCTGGGCCGCATCGAGACCCTGGTGTCGGATGCCTGCGAGGGGCTGGCCAACGTCGATGCCCAGAAGATCGTCGACGACTCGCTGAAGAACCTCTACGACGGGGTCACCGTGGACGGCGTCTCCCAGGCGCTGATGATGACCGCCCGCACCCTGGTGGAGAAGGATCCCGACTACACCTACGTCACCGCCCGGCTGCTGCAGGACAACCTGCGCCGCGAGGCGCTCTCCTTCCTCGGCATCGCCGACGAGGCCACCTACGGGGAGATGGCCGAGCTCTATGCACCGGCCTTCAAGGCCTATATCGCCAAGGGCATCGAGTTCGAGCAGCTCGACCCGGCGCTGGCCGAGTTCGACCTCGACCGCCTGGGCGAGGCCCTGGACCACCATCGCGACAACGCCTTCACCTACCTGGGCCTGCAGACCCTCTACGACCGCTACTTCATCCACCGCGACGAGGTGCGCTACGAGCTGCCCCAGGTGATGTTCATGCGGGTCGCCATGGGCCTGGCGCTGGGCGAGGACGACCGCGAGGCGCGGGCCATCGAGTTCTACGAGCTGCTCTCGAGCTTCGACTACATGGCCTCCACGCCGACCCTGTTCAACGCCGGCACCGTGCGCAGCCAGCTCTCCAGCTGCTACCTGACCACCGTGCCCGACGAACTCGACGGCATCTACAGCGCCATCCGCGACAACGCCCTGCTCTCCAAGTGGGCCGGCGGCCTGGGCAACGACTGGACCCCGGTCCGCGCACTCGGCTCCTGGATCAAGGGCACCAACGGCAAGTCCCAGGGCGTCGTTCCCTTCCTCAAGGTGGTCAACGATACCGCCGTGGCGGTCAACCAGGGCGGCAAGCGCAAGGGGGCGGTCTGCGCCTACCTCGAGACCTGGCACCTCGATATCGAGGAATTCCTGGAGCTGCGCAAGAACACCGGCGACGACCGCCGCCGCACCCACGACATGAACACCGCCAACTGGGTGCCCGACCTGTTCATGAAGCGGGTCTTCGATGACGGCGAGTGGACGCTCTTCTCCCCCGCCACCTGCCCGGACCTCCATGACCTCTACGGCGCGGCCTTCGAGCAGCGCTACGAGGAGTACGAGGCGATGACCCGCACGGGAGAGCTCAAGCTCTACAAGCGGGTCCGCGCCAAGGACATGTGGCGCAAGATGCTCTCGATGCTGTTCGAGACCGGCCACCCCTGGATCACCTTCAAGGACCCGTGCAACCTGCGCAGCCCCCAGCAGCATGCCGGCGTGGTGCACTCCTCCAACCTGTGTACCGAGATCACTCTCAACACCTCGGCCGACGAGATCGCGGTATGCAACCTGGGCTCGGTCAACCTGGCCCAGCACGTGGTCGACGGCAGGCTCGACGGCGAGAAGCTGAGGAAGACCGTGCGCACCGCCGTGCGCATGCTCGACAACGTCATCGACATCAACTATTACGCGGTGCCCCAGGCCAGCCACTCGAACGCCAAGCACCGTCCGGTGGGGCTCGGCATCATGGGCTTCCAGGACGCGCTCTACGCCCAGGACATCGCCTACGCCAGTGACGCGGCCGTCGAGTTCGCCGACCGCTCCATGGAACTGGTCAGCTACCATGCCATCGAGGCCTCCAGTGACCTGGCCGCCGAACGTGGCCCCTACCGGAGCTTCGAGGGCTCGCTGTGGAGCCAGGGCATCCTGCCCATCGACTCCATCCAGAAGCTCAAGACCGAGCGCGGCGAGAAGTACATCGAACTCGACGAGAGCGTCACCCAGGACTGGGACCGACTGCGCGACAAGATCGCCGGCCAGGGCATGCGCAACTCCAACGTGATGGCGATTGCCCCGACCGCCACCATCTCCAACATCTGTGGTGTGACCCAGTCCATCGAGCCCACTTACCAGAACCTCTACGTGAAATCGAACCTCTCCGGCGAGTTCACGGTGGTCAACGCGCCCATGGTCAACGACCTCAAGGCACGCGGGCTTTGGGACGAGGTGATGATCAATGACCTCAAGTACTACGACGGCTCGGCCCAGCCCATCGACCGCATCCCGGACGACCTCAAGGCCAAGTACGCCACCGCCTTCGAGGTGGAGCCCAAGTGGCTGGTCGAGGCCGCCGCACGCCGCCAGAAGTGGATCGACCAGGCCCAGTCGCTGAACCTCTACATCAAGGGGGTCTCCGGCAAGAAGCTCGACGTGACCTACCGCATGGCCTGGTTCCGCGGCCTGAAGACCACGTACTACCTGCGCGCCCTGGGCGCCACCTCGGTGGAGAAGTCCACCGTCGACCGCGGCACCCTCAATGCCGTGAGCAATGGCGCTCCTGCTCCCTCGGCCAGCCCTGGACCGGCCGCCGAGCCTCCCCGCCGGGAGCCGAGAGGCGTCGAGGACTTCCTGCAGGGCAAGGGCGGCCAACGCGCACCGAGTGCCGGCGAGATCGACGAACTGGGCTGCGAGGCCTGCCAATAACCCCGGACGCTGTAAGCCGGAAGCTGGAAGGAACATCCCGTTTCTTCCGGCTCATCGACCAGAGATCGAAAGGTGGATAGAGATGCTTAACTGGGACGAGTTCCACGAGGACGAGACCGCGGTCGCCGAGCAACCCAAGCCGGCTCCCGCGCCGCAGCCCGCCGCCGAGCCCCGGGCCGACGCCGTGCGTGAAGAGGCCGTGAAGGAGAGTGCCGGTCGCTACGCCGCGGCCGACGAGGACCGCCTGGCCCGTGCCCGCCGGTCGCTGGAGGAGCTCGACGTGGCCGCCGGCCTCGAGGAGCTGGAGATGGGTGCGGCGCGCATCGAGGTCGACGACAAGCAGATGATCAATGCCCGCGCCGACCTCAACCAGCTGGTGCCCTTCAAGTACGAGTGGGCCTGGCAGAAGTACCTGGACGGCAGCGCCAACCACTGGATGCCCCAGGAAGTGAACATGAACGCCGACATCGCGCTTTGGAAGAGCGCCGAGGGGCTCACCGCGGACGAGCGACGCATCGTCGAGCGCAGCCTGGGCTACTTCTCCACGGCAGACTCGCTGGTGGCCAACAACCTGGTGCTGGCGCTCTATCGCCTGATCACCAACCCCGAGTGCCGCCAGTACCTGCTGCGCCAGGCCTTCGAGGAGGCGATCCATACCCACGCCTACCAGTACTGTGTGGAGTCGCTGGGCATGGACGAGGGCGAGGTCTTCAACATGTACCGCGAGGTGCCCTCGGTGGCCGCCAAGTCCGCCTGGAGCCTCAAGCATACCCAGTCGCTTGCGCGCCCCGACTTCAACACCGGCACCACCGAGACCGACCAGGAGCTCTTGCGCAACCTGATCGCCTTCTATTGCGTCACCGAGGGCATCTTCTTCTACTGCGGCTTCAGCCAGATCCTCTCCATGGGCCGGCGCAACAAGATGACCGGGGTGGCCGAGCAGTTCCAGTACATCCTGCGCGACGAGTCCATGCACCTGAACTTCGGCGTGGACATGATCAACCAGATCAAGATCGAGAACCCGCAGCTGTGGACGCCCGAGTTCCAGGACGAGGTAACCCAGATGATCCTCGAGGGCACCGAGCTGGAGATCGCCTACGCCCGGGACACCATGCCCCGCGGCGTGCTGGGCATGAACGCGGCGATCATGGAGGAGTACCTGCACTTCATCTGCAACCGCCGCCTGGCCCAGATCGGCTTGAAGGAGCAGTTCCCCGGGGCGCAGAACCCCTTCCCGTGGATGAGCGAGATCATCGACCTGCGCAAGGAGAAGAACTTCTTCGAGACCCGCGTCACCGAGTACCAGGTGGGCGGCGCACTGAGCTGGGACTGATCCCGTAGACGCAAGGCCGGGGCCGTCCGTCCCGGCAAGGATGGAGGGAGGCCTCGTCATGATGGAGAAGCCCATCGCGACCCGTGAGACGCGACGTGCCCGCGCCCACCGGCCTGCCGCCACCCCAGATGATGACGCCCTGTCCGGCCATGCCGGGCGGGGCGTTTTTCATGGCCCGGCAACAGGCAAAACAACGGAGGGCAATCCGATGCAAGCAACCCAAGCCGTAGCACATCGCGAGTCGCGGGCGTGGCAGTCCGCCCTGGACCGGGCGCTGAGCGCCCATGACAGCGAAGACGCCCTGGCCCGCTATCCCCATGTGGCCTTCGCCTTCCCGTCAACGGCCCCCAATCCCTACTCGCGGGACTACCCGCTGCTCGACTACCGGGAACTCAAGGAGTGGGCGACCTCGCGAGGCTGGCGGGTCCGGCCCGCCCCCGAGCGCGCCCCCGCCGGCGAGAAGTACAGTCCACCGGTCCGCTTCACCCGGCTGCACCAGGGAAACGCACGCACCCCTGCAGGGCCGAGGAGCCATTGAGCCAGGCCGCCCGGGGCCGCTGGCCCCGGGCGATACCCGGTGAGTGCGATACGCCGGACGGGGCACCGGACCGGCATTGATTCCCGATGGGCGCGAGCGCTAACGTGGGGTACGACATCCAGGGATGACACGGAGGGTTCACCCATGACCGAGCGCAACGCCAGAAGCGTGATCACGCGGGTCTTCGTGCCCGCCCATGTCCGCGACCTGCCCAACGGCGAACGGGTTAAGGTACCGGGCCATTACAAGGCCCCGCCACGCCGACGATAGCCTCCCGCCATGCAGCAGCCCATCATCGGCTATCACCTCGACGAGGAAGGCCACTGGGTCGCGGAACTCGCCTGCGGCCACAACCAGCACGTGCGCCACCAGCCGCCCTGGACCGAACGCCCCTGGGTGACCACCGAGGCCGGGCGACGCTCGCGACTCGGCCTCGCCCTCGAGTGCGTCAAGTGTGATCGTGGCGAGCCTCGGGACAACTAGACTGGGGGTAGCGACCGTCTGGCTGGAAGGCAAGAAGCTGCGCGGGGGCTATGCGCTGATCCGCACGCCCCTGGGGCAGGGAGAAGGCTGGCTGCTGGTGAAGATGGACGACGAGGTCGCCGATGCAAGGCGCAACCCCACCTCGACCGAACCCGAGTCCGTGGTGTCGGGACGCACGCTGACGGAGGTCGCCCGCGAGGCGAGCCAGGGCTGAGCCCGGGAGAAGTCGGTTTGCCTCGCGGGACACTCGCGGCCCGGAGGGACCGCGAAGCGCCCGCCGACGAGGAGGGTGGAAGGCCGGGGAACCGCTACCCCTTGGGCCCGAACAGGAACCAGATGATCAACCCGATCAACGGGAAGAACAGCAGGACCAGGATCCAGATCAGCTTGGACAGCCCGCCGGCCGAACTCTTGGCCACCTTGACGATGGCCCAGATGACGATGATCAGCCAGATCAGGCCCAGCAGGCCACCTACTTCGATACCCATGCGACGTCTCCTTGTCCATTTCCATTCGGCGAAATGCCGCCCTTAGAGGTAGCACAGCGGCGGCGAAACGCACAATCGCGACCCGTAGCGATTTGTCAGCACGGGTAACGGTCTCGCCACTCATTCGGGCAGCAGGTGCCCGACCTTGACATAGATCAGCGCACCATCCTCCCCCGTGAAGGGCGTGTGCTGGCTGCGATGGGGGCTGCGCAGCCAGCTGCCGGCGGGATAGGCCCCATGCTCGTCGTGAAAGGTGCCCTCGAGGACCAGGATCTCCTCGCCGCCCCAGTGGTCATGGGTCTGGAAGCGGGTGTTCGGCGCCCAACGCACCAGCGCCACGTGCTCGCCTTCGAAGTCGTGAAGCGGCAGCACCTCGAGCCCGTCGACGAGCCCGGGCCGCCACGTCTCGGCGCGGGTATCGATGACCTTCTGTGCGGTGTCGTCCGGCGAGAACTGGTGCAGCTTGACGAAGATAACCGCGCCCTGTTCGCCCACCCGCGGGGCGTGTGCGGTGCCGATGGGGTTGCGCAGGTAATGGCCCGCGGGGTAGCGGCCATGCTCGTCGGCAAACTCGCCCTCCAGTACCAGGATCTCCTCGCCGCCGCCGTGCTCATGGGTCGGGAAGGTGCTGTCGGGCGCATAGCGCACCAGGGAGGTGGCCCGGGCCACCTCGTCGCCGACCCGGTCCAGCATCATCCGCTCGACCCCCGGGGTGGGTGACTCCACCCAGCGGTACTGGTCGGGAGTGACCACCGCGCGGCGACTGAAATCGGCATTGAGTCGCATGACGCTCTCCTTCTGACAGGGCCTCCGGGACTGGGGCCTCTCGTTGTCGAGCCCGCTCACCTGGCCCGACGCTTGCATGACCACGACGTGGCTTCCATCGGTTAGGATGGGGCTCCCCACCGCCAATCGCAAGGAGGTCCCTTGGCCACCGACCTGCTGCTCAATGCGCTGATCTTCCTTGCGGCGGCGGTGCTGATCGTGCCGGTCTTCAAGCGCCTGGGGCTGGGCGAGGTCCTGGGTTACCTGGCCGCGGGGGTGGTCATCGGTCCCTCGGCCCTGGCCCTGGTGGCCGACGCCGAGGCGGTGCTGCAGTTCTCTCAGGTCGGCATCGTCTTCCTGCTGTTCGTGATCGGCCTGGAACTCAAGCCCTCGCGCCTGCGCGTGATGCGCAAGGCGGTGTTCGGCTTCGGCAGCCTGCAGGTAGTCATCACCACGGCCCTGCTCTCGCTTGCCGCCTGGTGGCTGGGGCTCTCCCCCGCCGCAGCACTGGTCGTGGGCTTCAGCCTGGGGCTCTGCTCCACGCCACTGGTACTGCAGCTGCTCGGCGAGCGCCGGGAACTGCAGACCCGCCACGGCCGCAATGCCTTCGCCCTCCTGCTGTTCCAGGACCTGGCGGCGATCCCGGTGCTGGCGATCATTCCCATGCTGGCCGCCGACGCCCTGATGGCGGACGGCGTCATGCCCCTGCTCAAGGGCGTGCTGGTGGCCATCGGTGCCTTCCTCGGCCTGATCGTCGGCGGCCGCTACCTGCTGCGCCCGCTGTTTCACTATGCCGCGGCCACCCGCAGCCGTGAGATGTTCGCCGGCACCGTCCTGCTGGTGGTGATCGGCGCCGCCCTGCTGATGGAACTGGCCGGGCTCTCCATGGCCCTGGGGGCCTTCATCGCCGGCGTGCTGCTCGCCGACTCCAAGTACCGCCACAACATCGAGGCCGATATCGAACCCTATCGCGGCCTGCTGCTGGGGCTGTTCTTCATGGCGGTGGGCATGACGGCCGATATCCGCCTGCTCGGCGAGATGCCGCTGGTCGTGCTCGGCCTGACCCTGGGGCTGGTACTGCTCAAGGCGCTGGCCATGCTGGTCGCCGCAAGGGTCCACGGCACCGGCTGGAAGGACGGACTCAACCTGGGGGTGCTGCTCTCCCAGGGTGGCGAGTTCGGCTTCGTGCTGCTCTCCGCGGCGGCGGCCGCCGCCCTGCTCGACACCCAGCTGGTCAGCCTGCTGATCCTGGTGATCTCGCTCTCCATGGTGACCACCCCGCTGCTCTTCCAGCTGCATGTGCACGGCCTTCGCCGCCTCTTCACCCGCCCCCGGCCCAAGCGCGCCTTCGATACCCTGCCCGACGACGCCCCGCAGATCATCATCGCCGGGTTCGGCCGTTTCGGGCAGATCATGGGGCGTGCCCTGCAGGGGCTGAAGATCCCCTACACGGTGCTCGACATCAACGCCGACCAGGTCGAGGTGGTGCGCCGCTACGGCAACCAGGTCTACTACGGGGATGCCTCGCGCATCGACCTGCTCAAGGCGGCCGGGGCCGACCGGGCCCGGGTGATGGTGATGGCAGTGGGCGACCCCGAGGCCTCGATGCGCATCGTCGGCCAGGTGCGCCGTCAGTTTCCCCACCTGAGGCTCTATGCCCGGGCACGCAACCGCCACCACGCCCACCTGCTGATGCGGGCCGGGGTCACCCATATCGTGCGCGAGCTGCTGCCCGCCAGCCTCGAGCTGACCCGTGACGCCCTGATCGGCCTGGGCATTCCCCGGGAGCAGGCCCAGCACACCATCGATACCTTCCGCCCCCACGACGAGCAGGCGTTGCTGCGCCAGCTCGAGGCATTCGGCAACGAGACGCAGCAGATCCAGACCATCCAGGACGCCGCCCGGGAGCTCGAGGCCCTCTACGAGGCGGACGAGGACATCACCACCCGGGTGGAGGAGATTCCGCGCTGGCAGCGGTGAGGCGCGATCACTCGATGCTCCACCACCCCGGCAGCCGGTCCCGCACGTCGCGGCGAGCGAAGCGGTCGTCCATCAGCACCACCGTGCCCTCGTCGTCGGGGCCGCGGATCACCCGGCCCGCCGCCTGCACCACCTTGATCAGCCCCGGGATGCGGTAGGCGTAGTCGTCGCCACGGCCGAAGCGCGCCGCCAGCCGCACCTTGAGTGCCTCGTTGAAGTCGTCGAAGGGCGGCAGCCCCAGCGTGGCGATGAAGGCCCCGATCAACCGCTCACCGGGCAGGTCGATGCCCTCGGCGAAGGCCCCGCCCAGCACCGCGAAGCCGATCCCCTGCCCGCCCGGCGCGAAGCCGGCAAGAAAGGCGTCCCGTGCCTCCTCGCGCATGCCCCGGGTCTGGGCGCGCACGGGAATCTCCGGATGGGCCTCCTGCAGCCGTGCCCGGGCCGCCTCCAGATAGGCGAAGCTGCTGAAGAAGGCCAGGTAGTGGCCCGGCCGACGGCGGTACTGCTCGGCCAGTTCGGCGACGATGGGCGCCAGCGACGCCTCCCGGTCGCGCAGCCGGGTGGAGATGTCGGCGCGGATGCGTACCTCGAGCTGCTCGGCGGCAAACGGCGAGGCGACCTCCCGCCAGACCGTGGCGGCCGGCAGGCCCAGCAGGTCCCGATGGTAGTGGGCGGGGCTCAGGGTCGCCGAGAAGAGCACCGCAGACCGGGCCGCCGCGAAGCGCGGCGCCAGGAAGTCCGCCGGCACGAGGTTGCGCAGCCCCAGCACGGCACGGCCGCGACCGTGACGGGCCAGGTCGCACAGCGAGTGCTCGCCGAAGCGCTCGGCCAGGCGGGTAAAGGCCAGCGCCTCGAAGAGCAGCTCCTCGAGCGCGAGGGAGGCCTGGTCGGGATGTTCCCCCAGGTACTCGGTGATGGCGCTGGCGACCCCCTGCAGGGCCGCGACCATCCCCTCGGGCAGGCCGTCGAGCACCCGGTAGGCCGGTCGGCCCGGCTCGCCGGCCTCGCTCATCCCCGCCTCCTCGACCAGCGTCTGCCACTGCCGGGCCAGGCGCCCCAGGGGACGCGTCAGGGCCCCGGGCGCCTCTCGGCGCAGACGGGCGAGGCGGTGCTGGTCCAGCTCGGCGCTGTACATGCCCCGGGCCCGTTCCACCAGGTTGTGGGCCTCGTCCACCAGCAGGCCCAGGCGCCAGCCGTTGGCCCGGGCGAGCCCATGCAGCAGGGCATTGGCATCGAACCAGTGGTTGACGTCCCCGACGACCAGGTCACACCAGCGCGCCAGCTCCTGCCCCAGGTAGTAGGGGCAGACGCCGTGGTCGAGGGCCACCTCGCGCAGCGCCTCGCGGTCCAGCCAGCCACGCGCCACCGCGGCCTGTCGTGCCGCCGGCAGTCGGTCGTAGAAGCCCGCCGCCAGCGGGCAGGCCTCGCCGTGGCAGGCCCGGTCGGGATACTCGCAGGCCTTGTCCCGGGCGATGAGCTCAAGCACCCGCAGCGGCGCGGGCTCGGCGTCCGAGCTCGGGGCGGTCCCCTCCTCGGCACCCAGGGCGAGCAGGGCATCCAGCGCCAGCCGGCGCCCCGGCGTCTTCATGGTCAGGAAGGCCACGCGGTCGAGTCCCTGGCGGGGCATGGCCTTGAGCAGCGGGAAGAGGGTACCGAGGGTCTTGCCGATGCCGGTGGGGGCCTGGACCAGCAGGCAACGGCCGGTGCTGGCGGCCTTGTAGACGCTCTCCGCCAGGTCACGCTGGCCGGGACGGAAGCGGTCGTGGGGAAAGGCGAGCTCGCCGAGCGCCTCGTCACGACGCTCGCGATGCCGGACCTCCTGCGCCGCCCAGGACAGGAAGCGCCGGCATTGGGTCGCGAAGAAGGCCTGCAGCTCGTTGGCGCTCGCCTCACGGGTCAACACGGTCTCCCGGCCGGTGGTGACGTCCAGGTAGACCAGCGCCAGGGTCAGCGAGGCAAGGCCGCGCTCGGCACACAGCAGCGCGCCGTAGACGGTGACCTGGGCCCAGTGCAGGGCCCGCTGGTTGTCGGCCATGCGCTCCAGACGACCGCGGTGGGTCTTGACCTCCTCCAGGCGGTTGGCCGCCGGGTCGAAGCCGTCGGCGCGGCCGCCCACCCTGAGCCCCTCGAAGCAGGCGGAGAGCGGCAGCTCGGCCTCGTATCCCTCGCCCCGCCGCCTTGACACCAGGGCATGGCCCTCGATGCCCTCCCGGGCGCTGGGGGCCGGAGTGAAGCGGTGGTCCAGGTCCCCCTCCCGGGCGGTGAAGTCGCACAGCGTCCGCACCGCCACGCGATAGCACGTCACCTCGCTCATTCGCCGTCCATCGCCCAGCGCACATGGCAGACCACGGCGGGCATGCCCCGGGCATGGAAGAAGGCCAGCCAGCGCCGCTGGTTGTCCTGCAACCGGTCGCCCGGCCCCTTGACCTCGATCAGCCGGTAGCGTGGCTCGCCTTCCGAGGCCTCGGGGAGGAACTGGATCAGGTCCGGCAGGCCGGCCCGGTTGGCCTTGAGGTCACCGAGCAGCCGCTCGAAGCAGGCCCGCAGGTGGGCGGCCGGCAGGCAGGCCAGCGCCTGGTCGAGCAGCCCCTCGTCGAGCACTCCCCAGTGCACGAAGGGCGAGGCCAGCCCCTGCTTCTCTCGCCAGGTGGCACGGATCACCTCGCGATACCCGCCATCGTCGAGCCGGGCCAGGCAGGCATCGAACAGGGTACGTCGGCGGGCCACGAAGTCCTCGCGGTAGAGGTCCGCCGGGCCGTGGTGAAAGGGGTGGAAGAAGGCCCCGGGCAGGGGCGCGAAGAGCGCCTCCCAGCAGAGCAGCCCGAAGAGCCCGGTGAGCAGGGTGTTTTCCACATAGTGCACCGGTGCCGCCTCGCGATGCAGGTGGTCGCGCACCGTGGCCTCCACCGGGCCGGGCGGCAGGGTCAGGGTCCACGGTCGAGGGTCCGGCTCACGGCATGACGCCGGCGGGGAAAGCCCCAGCCGACGGCGCAGCCGCGGCACCAGCCGTCCCAGCGCCTGGACCTCCTCCTCGCTGGCCGGAGCCTGGGCCAGGGGCTCGGCCAGCGCCAGGGCCGAGGCGTGCTCCCCACGTCGTTCCTGCAGGCGCAGGTGGCGGATGCGCGCCTCGACGCTGCCCACCTGGCCTGCTTCCGGCCAGCCAGCCCCGGCATAGAGGGCAAGGGCCGACTCGCCCAGCCCCTCCCGCTCCGCCTGGCGCCCCAGCGCCACGCAGAGTCGCCGATGCCGCGCCGCCAGCCAGGCGTTGTCGGCCAGCGGCGCGGGCAGTTCGGCACGCAGTGCCGATACCGCCTCCCCGACCTCGAGCCGCTCGCGAAGGCGGTGCAGGGCCAGGTATGCATCCACCTCCGTGCGGCGCCGGAAGGCCCGGGAGTCGGGGGTGATCGCCACCCGCTCGAAGCACTGCAGGCCGAGTTCGGTGAGCACGAACTCCGCCCAGTCCTGGCGCAGGTTGCCGAAGAACATCAGCCGCAGCCGGTCGCAGGTCGCCATCACGGCGAGGCGCACGACCCGGTCCGGCGCTTCGGGCCACCAGTCGTCGAGCGGGCGAGGCTCGCTGAGCCGCGGCGCCAGCGCCTCGTGCAGCGCGGCCTTGCCGGTGGCGGCGGGCAGTCCCGCGGCGGCGATCTCGCCGGCCAGGGCGCGGCGCAGCTCGGGAAGGCGCAGCTGACGGAACAGCTCTGCCAGTCCAAGTTCGGGGGCGGCCTCGACCAGGCCCGCCTCGACCAGGGGCGCGAGGGCCGCCTCGGGATCGCCGATCTCGGGATAGCGCAGGCGCGAGGTGCGAAAGTGCTCCCCCTTGCGCATCACCATGCGCACCAGCAGCGCCTGAGAGGCCTCGGGCAGGCCGGCGAAATCCGCCAGGAAGCCCTGCTCGGCCGCGTCCAGCAGGTCACCATGGCGCTCGGCGACCCACGTCAGCACGAAGCGGAAGTTCGCCAGATAGTAGCGCGGGTCGTCCAGGGAAGCGGTGACCGGCGCGGCGCCAGGAATACTGTTCATGCATCCATGGTATCAGGGCCGAGGAGGTAGCGTCAGCGCGGCAGGCCTCGGGCCAGCTCGCGTACCACCTCGGCGGCGGGGACCTCACGGCAGCGGCTGGCGTTCTGCCCGGCCCACAGCGGCGAGAAATCGCCACTCCCTTGCGCCTCGGCGGCGGCCCGCAGCGGGGCGATGGCCGCGGTGGCCAGCGGAAAGGCCGGCGCCGCCTCGCTGATCGGCCCCAGCTCGCGCATCAGCCGGGTGACGATGCCTCGGGCCGGACGGCCGCTGTAGAGGTTGGTGAGCGCCGTATGGCGGGCCGCCTCGCTCATCAGCGCCCGGCGATGGATGGCCGAGGCGCGGGATTCCGGGCAGCAGAGGAAGGCGGTGCCGGCCTGGACGGCCTCGGCGCCAAGCGCCAGCGCGGCCGCCACGCCCCGGGCATCGGCGATGCCGCCGGCGGCGACCACCGGTACCTCCACCGCCTGCCGGACCTGGGGCAGCAGCGCCAGGGTCCCCACCTGGGTGGTCAGGTCCTCGGTCAGGAAGAGGCCCCGATGGCCGCCGGCCTCGAGCCCCTGGACGATCACCGCATCGGCCCCGTGGGCCTCGAGCCAGCGCGCTTCCTCCACCGTGGTGGCCGTGGAGAGCACCATCGCGCCCCAGGCCTTGACCCGCGCGAGCAGCTCCGGCGCCGGCAGACCGAAGTGGAAGCTCACCACCGCCGGACGGAAGGGCTCGAGGACATCGCAGGCTGCATGGTCAAAGGGACGCCGCCCGGCACCGGCCGGCACCGCCTCGATGTCGAGGCCGAACTCGGCATACCAGGGCGCCAGCGCCGCGTGCCAGCGCGCCTGACGCGCAGGGTCGGGTGCCGGGGACGTGTGGCAGAAGAAGTTGACGTTGACCGGCCCCGAGGTCGCGGAGCGGAGTGTCTCGAGCTCCTCCGCCATCGCCTCGGGCGAGAGCATGGCGCAGGGCAGGGCCCCGAGGCCGCCGGCACGGGAGACGGCAATGGCCAGCTCGCTGCCCTGGGCGCCCGCCATGGGGGCCTGGAGGATAGGCAGGTCGAGGCCCAGTCGCTCGGGCAATGTCATGGGGTATCTCCTTGATCGGTGGCATCGTTATCGGAGGAATTGCGCTTCCGGCCGATGCGTCGCCAGGGCCACTTGTGGCCCAGGGTGTCGGCAGCGTAGGCGTCTCGATCCCCCGGCGGGCGGGCGGCGCCGACGGTGGTATCGCGATAGGTCTGGCGCTCCATTTCCGCGTTGAACTCTGCGCCCAGCAACACGACGAACGCCGACAGCCAGAACCATAGCATCAGCATCACCACCGCCCCCAGCGAGCCATAGACCTCGCTCAGATTGATCACGCGGCTGAAGTAGAACGACAGGGCGGCCGAACCGATCAGCCATAATAGCGTTGCGACGACGGAGCCGACGCTGATCCACTTCCAGCGCGGCGGCCGCCTGTCGGGCCCGAAGCGATAAAACACGGCGATGACCAGCATCATCACCAGCAGGAGCACCGGCCAGCGCAGCCACACGATTACCGTGACCAGCAGTGTATCGAGACCCAGCATGCCGATGGCCAGCGGAAAGAAGGCGATAAAGGCGATGCTGATCAGCAGGACCAGCATCAACCCCAGCGTCAGCGCCGCGACGATCAAGCCACGCTGCAGCGACCCCCGGCGGTCCACCTCGCCATACACCACGTTCAGCCCCAACACCATCCATAGCACGCCCTTGGAGGCGACGAACATGGCCACTGCCACGCTGCCCAGGGCCGTCAGGCTGAGGCCAGTACCGGTGCTCTCGCCTATCTTGCGGGCCTGATCATTGATCAGGCTGGAGGCCTCGGGCGGCAGGTAGCGGCTGAGCTCCACGATCTGGCTCGCCAGGTCCTGAGGGTCCATCACCAGCGCCCAGATCGAGATGATCGCGGCGATCGTCGGAAAGAGCGCCAGCATGGCATTGAAGGCGATGCCGGCGGCCATCATGGCGACGAGGTCCTGAAGGGTCTCCTGCTTGACGCGCCATGCGATATCCAGCCATCCGGCTGCGGGGATCTGCTTGGGCTCGTCGGCGCAGCGACCACGCTTCGTCTTGGCCATGAGTGCCTCAGGGCCGCTCCGCGGGGCGCAGCACCATGCGCGCATCACGGATCTCGATGTCGAAGCGGTCGAGGAAGCTCATGCCCAGCAGGGCGGCCTCACCGGTGAGGCCCGGACTGATGGACCCGCGCACGTCCCGGGCGGAGTACCCGCCCAGGCTCACTTCGTCGAGCAGCGTCAGCTCGCCGCGCACCCGGCCGTTGGCGGTATTGAACCAGGCGCTGCCGGTACTCTCGAGCCCCAGCCTCGCGGCCATTTCGGCCGGGACCGCCACATAGGTGGCGCCGGTGTCGAGCAGGAATTCCACCGGCTGGCCGTTGATGCGCCCGGTGGCCACGAAGTGGCCGGTGCGGTTGCGCTCCAGCACCACCGGCTCGCCCTCCCCCACCGCGACATTGGCGAGGTGGGCATTGGGGTTCCGCTGCGCCTCCAGGTAGCCATGGAACCACCAGGACCCACCCCCCAGGAGGAGCACCCAGAACAGCAGCATCATGCCCAGGCCGGCACGCCGCGAGACGTCTTCGTCGCTCATTTGCCGTCCTCCCTGTATCGCCCCGGCGACAACGTCGGCGCCCATGCCGGCATAATCTGCCTACCGACAAGGATACCCCCTGGCCGAGATGCCTTGCCTCCCCACGCCCGGAAACCTTGTCACTGACACGGATAACCGGTGATGAGGAGTCAGTGTGCCTCCTCGCGCCACAGTTCCCAATAGCCGCCATCGTCGGTGGAGCGCTCCCTCCCCCAACTGCCGTGCAGTCGTCCATCGCCTGACGTCACCTCGAGCACGCCCAGCCCCTGCTCCAGACCGAGGGTCCAGCCGAAATGCAGGCGCCCCGCCTGCACCTCTCCCTCCAGATGGCCCAGCCCCAGCCCGTAGGTGAACACCCCCTGGACACGGCTGCCCTGTCGTTCGAGCACCAGACGCACCGGCAGCTCCCCCGAGACATCGCCTAGCTTGCCCAGGAAGGTGCCCTCGAAGGGACGTACGCCGTCCGGAGTCGCCCGGTCGACAACCGGCTCGCCCGCTCGCCGGGGCTGCAGGACTGCCGGGTCGGTGGCGCGACCCAGCCGCACGATGCCCTCCTGGATGTCGCGGTCGTCCATGAAGCCTGCCAGGCGGCCGATCTCCTCGGCCACGCCGAGGATCCGCTCGCGGGCCGCCACGAAATCCGGCTCGGCCCGGGCGAAGGCGTCACTGTGCCCGGCCAGGGTCGAGGCCAGCCCGCGCAGCCGGTCCGACGTCAGCGGGTGGGTGGCCTCGGCCAGGTGTGCCCGATAGGCCGCCTCGTCGGCGAAGTGCCAGCGATTGGGCTCCCAGTGGGCCAGCAACGTAAAGAAGACGCTCATGCCCAGCGGCGGATAGGCGAGCCGGGCCATGACGTCCAGAGCGAAATCGTCGGCTTCGGCCTCGTGACGGCGGGCCGCCTCCCGGGACACCTCGGGCCCATAGCCCGGATGACGGTGCAGGGCGTGGCCGAGTTCGTGGAGCAGCACGAACACCACCGAGGAAGTGAATATCTTACCGTATAGCTCCATTACCTCCGTCCGCTCCCGTACCTCGTCGGGCACACCCAGCGCCTCCATGGGCGGCGGGTAGCGCCCCTCGGGAAACGACTCGGACCGTCGGTGACGCAGCATGGCCAGGTACTGGCCGGGCGTCTCGATCGACAGCCCCTCGAGCTGCAGCCAGGCCATGGACAGGGCGAGGTCGCCGAACAGACGCAGCGAGGCCACCGACATCACCACCTGTCGCCGGCCATCGACCAGGGTCTGCTGGTAGTAACAGAAGGGCTCGCTGGCAGGCACGGGGCAGCGCAGCGGAAAAGCCAGCTCGACGCCTGCCAGCTGCGCACGTTCCTCGGCCTCGAGGGCCGGCAGCAGGCTCTCGTGATGCACGCGGCGGATATCCTGCGGCGTGATGCGCGACCAGTACGTCAGGGTCGCATCGCTGTAGAGTGTCGCCATGCCTGCGGCCGGTGAGGCCAGCAGCCAGCAGGACAGGGCCAGACCAAACCGCAAGCCGGCGTTCACGGCCGTTCCCTGCCCTGATGGTAGAGGGCTGCAGGCTCGGAGAAACGGGCATCCGGCGGTTCTCCCCGGGCATCGGTGGCGTTGGCCCAGTCGCTGAAGGCGGCATAGTCGCCCCAGGCACCCAGCCAGGCAGGACGCATCAGCCGCAGCTTCGCCTGGCGCAGATCGCCGCGCTCGGCCACGGCCTGACTGCCTTCCGTGGAGGAGGCGTCACCCAAGGCATTGAGGGTGAAGAAGAGACGACGCAGCTGGGCCTGCTCGAGTATAGGGTCGATCCCGCCGGCCTCCGGGGCGAGTCCGGAGTAGCTGGTGAGCGTCGCGGCATCGCCCGCCATCATGGCCGGTGCCGAGGTGGCCTGGACGGCGCTGTGCAGCGAGATGCCCAGGGCCACGCTGCCGAACAGGGCGAAGAAGAGTCCCGGCGCGGCGCGGTTCAGAACCACCTCGGCACCGCCGGGCAGGGTCACCTTGCCGTCGCTGTCACGCTGGGCGGGTACCGCCAGAAACAGCCTGTAGCCCAGATAGATGGCCATGCCGGCAAACAGCACGACCAGGATGCGCTCGATGGCGCGCAGTGTGACGGGATCCATGGCAGCAGCCTCCCGGCCCCGCGAAACGCGGTCTTGCCTTCAGTCTAGCCGCCCCTCGTCGGCCTCACCTGCCGTTGCGCGCCTCCCAGTCGCGGGCCACCTGCTGACCGCGGGCCTGGTCGACGAAGAGGCACACCAGGATGGCGATGACGAAGAGCACCGCGCAGAGCAGGATCGACGCCTTGAGCCCCACCAGCGACTGCAGCAGCCCCAGGCCGATGATACCGATCACCCCGGCGAGCTTGTTGGCCAGCCCCCAGAAGCCGAAGAACTCGGCGGCCTTGCGACTCGGCGAGAAGAGCCCCACCAGGGCGCGGCTGGCGGACTGGCTGGAGCCCAGGGAGAGCCCCGCCAGGCAGCCCACTACCAGGAAGAGGTGCTGGGCCTCCCAGTCCAGCCCGAACCGGGCATGCAGGAAGGCGGTGACCTCCGGCGTGGCCCAGATGGCCAGTATCGCCGTTACCCAGAGCCCCAGGGTGAAGAGGTAGGTGACCCGGGTGCCGATGCGGTCCTGGATGAAGCCGAAGCCCAGCGCCCCGACCGCCGCGGTGATCTGCACGATGATGAACATGATATTGCGGACCGACTCGTCCCAGCCGATCACCTGGGCGCCATAGATGAAGGCGAAGGCGATGATGATGTAGACGCCGGCCATGGAGAAGAGCAGCGAGACCAGGAAGATGCCGAGGTCGCGGAAGCGCCGCAGCTCGTGCAGGGTCGTCGCGACGCGTTCCAGGGCGATCTCGCGATAGGGCTTGCCGGGGGGCTGAGGCGTGCCGCGCTCCTTCACCCACAGGAAGGTGGGGATGGCGGTGACCAGGAAGAAGCCCGCCGCGAAGGGCCCCACCCAGCGGATGCGCTCGAAGTTCTCCGCCGTGGCCTCGCCCAGCACCACCAGGGTGAAGCCCGCCGCGAAGAGCCCGCCGACGTAGCCCAGCGCCCAGCCGAAGCCGGAAATCTTGCCCAGGTCCTCGGGCGGGCCGAGGTCCGGCAGGAAGGCGGCAATGAAGGACTCGCCCATGGAGTAGGCATAGTTGGAGACCACGATCAGCAGCAGGCCCAGCACCACATAGCCTGGCGCCACGAAGTAGAGCATGGCGGTGGTGGCCACGGTGGCCAGGTAGCTGACGAACAGGAAGCCCTTCTTGGCGGCCTGATAGTCCATCACCGCACCGCACAGCGGGCCGGTCACCACCACCAGCAGATAGCTGACCGCCAGCGCCAGGCTCCACAGGAAGTTGGCCAGGCGGTAACCGTCGCCGCGATCACCGACGATTACCGTGGTGAAGAGCTCACCGAACACCACGGTGATGATCAGCAGCGTATAGGCCTGGTTGGCGAAGTCGAACATCGCCCAGCCGAGGATCTCCCTGCGCGAAGCGCGGGGTGTCGTCGGCACGGCAGCGGGGATCGGGCTCATGCGGGACGTCCCTGTGGCATCAGGACGTCACCATAGCAGCCCCTCCTGCACTAGACGAGATCGCGGGGAATGGTCTCGTCCCAGGTCCGCGCAAAGATCCGGGTATCCCCCTCCCACGCGTCCAGGGTAGCCCGAATGCGGAAGTTGTCGGCGTCGCTGGTCAGCAGGGTGCGGGTCAGGGTGCTGACCTCCCAGTCGCCGCGCTTGAAGCTGCGCTGCCACTCCGTCCAGCCGCTGACGCTGTCGTAGCTACCGTAGGCGTAGGTATAACGCTCGGTAACCCGGGCGGCGATCTCCAGGTCGATATCATCGATCCGGTAGCGCCCCTCGTCGTTGATCACCTCCAGGGTGGTCCTGTCGTTGGCCAGGTCGCGGATCACCTGCCAGGTCTCCTGGGTCGGTTGCAGCAGCGTCTTGGCCAAGGGAGGCGCGCCTTCCGGCTCGCCGAAGGCCGGCAGGGCTGCGTCCTCCTCGGGTCGTGGCGCCCGCACCGGCAGGATCAGGCGGCAGCGGCTCGGCTGAATGGCCAGTCTGACCGGCTGGGGGGCCGGCCAGGCCAGCGGCCAGTAGCTGGTGGAGAGGGACAGGCGGATGGCGTGTCCTGCGGCGAACTGCTGGGCGATATGCTTGAGCGGGATCCTGACCCGATAGCATCGCCCCGGCTCCAGCGGCTCGGGGTATTCGTCGCTCTCGCGGTGGGTCAGGTTGAGCAGTCCGTAGGAGACCCGGGTGGCCTTGTCGTCCTCGCCGATATCCGAGAGGCGCAGGGCCACCATGGCCACCGGCTGGTCGGCCGCGAGTTCGAGCTCGACCATCGGCGACCCGCAGATCTCCAGCGGCGCCTTGAGGCGGGATGTCTGGAAGATCAGCGAGCCACCGTCCTCGTCGCGCTGGTCGTGGGGGAGGTCCGGCGGCGCATTGTAGGAGCACCACTTGCCGGCATAGAGCCCCACCGAGAGCGGGGAACGGATGTCCAGGCAGGCCTCGTCGTCCTCGCTTCCCTCGTCTTCCGGCAACAGGTCGTGGCCGATGGTAAGTCGGAAGGAGGTCGGCAGGATGTTCGGTGATGGCCAGTCGGGCTCGGCGATCCAGCGCCCGGGGCGCTCCTCGTAGCGCGCCGAGGGCGGCACCGACTCCTGCATCCAGACACGCAGCATGGGCTCGTCCATGATCCCGGTGTCGATGCCCTTGAGCCACCGGTCCCACCACCGTAGCGACTCCTGCAGGAAGCCGATGGCCGGCCCCGGCACCCCCAGGTGCGGGTACTTGTGGGCCCAGGGGCCCACCAGCCCCTTGCGCGGCACGGATAGCCCGGCCAGAAGCCGGAAGACGGCATTGCAGTAGCCGTCGGCCCAGCCGCTGACGGCATAGACCGGGCACTGGATGCGTGAGTAGTCCTCGCAAACCGAGCCGTGTTTCCAGTAGGCATCGCGACGCTGGTGCTCGAGCCACTGGGCGAGCCACAGGCCACTGCCGTCCAGGCGCTCGAGCCACATGTCCCGCCAGCGCTCCCCTACCAGCTCGGGGTCGGGCGGGCAGGCGTTGCCGTCGAACATGGTCGAGGCCCAGGAGAGGTTGTCGCCCAACAGACAGCCGCCCATGTGGTGGATGTCGTCGGCGTAACGGTCGTCGGTGAAACAGAGGGTGATCACCGCCTTGAGCTGCGGCGGGCGCAGGGCGGCGATCTGCAGGCCGTTGAAGCCGCCCCAGGAGATGCCGATCATCCCGACGTCGCCGGTGCACCAGGGCTGGGCCTCCAGCCAGGCGAGGATCTCCAGCCCATCGTCCAGCTCCTGGGGCAGGTACTCGTCGGTGAGCACGCCATCGGACTCGCCGGTGCCACGGATGTCGACCCGCACCCCGGCATAGCCATGGCCCGCCCAGTAGGGATGGCTCTGGACGTCGCGCTCGGCAGTGAGGTCGCGCTTGCGATAGGGCAGGTACTCGAGGATCGCCGGCACGGGATGGATCTCGGCGTCTACCGGCCGCCAGATGCGCGCCGCCAGCCGGCTGCCATCGGGCAACGGGATCCAGGTCTCTTCCTCCATGATTCGGCGGGGAAAATCGTTGACGATGCGCATGGTCCTGCTCTCCTTGTCCCGTGTGGCCTTGCCCGGCCCCGGATCTCCTCAGCCCTGGACGTCGTCGAACTCGAACGCCAGTCGCGCCACCAGACGATCGAAGTCGGCAAGCAGCTGCTCGGCCGATGACGCGCCCAGATAGACATGGGCCAGCGCAAAACTGTAGGCGTCCTGCTCGGGCAAGGAGGAGAGCCGCTGCCCCTCCTCCACCTGCACGGCGATCTGGCAACCGGGGAAGTCGGCCAGGAGTTCCGCGAGCTCCGCGTCGGTGGGGACCCGTGTCACCACCGCATCGGTAAAGAATACCCGGTGGAAGAACTTGGCCGCCATGGGAAACTCGCCCTCGCGATGGGGCATGTCGGGACGCAGGCCCAGACCTAGGTCGATGGTGACCTGCTGGTTGCTGACGCCATCGACCTTCTCGAAGAGGTCGCAATGCGACTGGGAGATGCGCGTGTTGATCTCCAGCAGCCAGATGCGCCCCTGGACCTCGTCCCAGAAGTACTCGACGTTGAAGGCGGCATTGTCATAGCCGATATGGGTCATGACGGTATCGGTCAGCTCGACCATGGTGGCCTGGACATCGTCGGGCAGTCCCGAGGGGTAGCGGTAGTGGAAGAAGCTCAGCACCTGCGGGTAGCGCAGGGAGTCGACGATACCGTAGCTGACCACCTCCCCCTGGAAGACGTAGCCCTCCACCGTGCACTGCCAGCCACCGATGATCTCCTCGGCCATGCAGTAGTGGCCGTCCACGGCGGCGATCTCCGGGGGCAGCCGGGCATGCTCGAGTACCGTGTTGAAGGGGTCGGCGATGCTCCCGATGGAGTCCCGAAGCTGCTCAATGGCGTGATAGAAGTCCTCGGGCGTCTCGATGCGAAAGCCCAGTCGCGAGCCCGAGGACTTGATCGGCTTGACGAAGAAGGGAAAGTAGAGCCCGGCCTCGCCGATGCGGGCCATCGCCTCATCGTCGAAGGGATCGAAGGCGGCGAACGCCGGGATATGGGCGGGAATCACTTCGCGCTGGACGCGGCGGCTCCAGTACTTGTGCTCGCACTTGAGCAGGCTCGTTAGCGAAGTGCTGCGGGTGCCGAAGCGCTCGCAGAGGATCGGCAGCATGGTCGAGACGGGAAAGTCCATGTAGCCGACGATGGCGTCGATGGTGCCCTCGAAGGCTTCGAGCTGTGCCGTGGCCTCCGCCAGCATGGCGGCGATGTCGAATTCTTCCGTGTCATAGACCGCCTCAGGGGCGATCACCCCGTGGAAACGCCACTGCCCGGCACCGCGTAGCGTCTCGAGACGCTGGCGGTTGAAGTCGTTGAGCCCCACCACGAAGATGTTCTTGACCTCGGCCATTGTCCTGCCCCCTCTGTCGCGCGCCGGACCCGGCGCCTTCGAGCAGCATAGTCCAGTGCGCAAGGGATGCAGGGTCAGCCATGCCGATCGGGACCAATGGCGTCCTCTCCTTCTCTGCCGCGCTGCAGGCGGTCGATGGCCTCGCCGCCCCGGCCGGCCAGGGCCGCCAGCCGATCGATCTGGTCGTCCAGCCTCGGCAGGGCCTCGCGGCGATAGCGGGACAGGTCGTCGATGGCTCCCATTACCTCGCCGAAGGCCTGCTCCAGGGCCTCCATGTCGAGCATCGCCGACGAGGCCCGCTGCTGGATGTCCACACCCTGCTGGCGCAGCGCCCGCGCGGTCCCCCCGATCATCTCCGAGGTCGTGGCGTTGAGCGCCTCGACGCGGTCCAGCACCAGGCGCTGGTTGGCGATGGCCAGGGCGACGGTGACCGCCACGGTGAGCGCCGAGACGGTGACGTTGATGGCGCGGTCGACGCCCCGGATCAGCTCGCGGTTGTTGCGGATGATCACCTCCAGCGCCAGCACGCCCTGCTGGCTCACCGCCAGCTGCTGCTGCAGGTCGACGATGCGCTGGCGCAGCGGGAACAGCAGCTCCTCCTCGAGGAAGCGCCGCTTGGGATCTTCCTCGTCGCGACGGGCGATGGCGGTCTGCAGCCGCTCGTCGATCAGCCGCCCCAGGGCGACCTGGCGCTCCAGCTGGTCGAGGCTCTCGCGCAGGGACTGCTGGTCGTCGGCCAGGGTGAGGTTGTCGCGATGCAACATGTCGCGCCCCCCTTCCAGGTCGACGATGATCGCATCCAGCGCCTGCTGGGCCGTCTCGAACTTGCGGAAGTAGCGCTGCAGGCGACTGCTGGCACCCGGGAGCAGGGCCAGCACGCGGTCAAGCGGGCGCGGCGACAGGCGGTGCCGGGCGGGGTCCAGTTCCTGCATCCGGCCGCGCAGGTCGACCAGGGCCTTGGCCACGGGGCCGCCCTCATCCCCGTGGTGAGCCAGCTGGCGCAGCGGGGTCTGCAGCATGGCGCTCTGGTGGGCGGCCTGCTGCTGCAGCTCCAGTCCCAGCTCATCGATGGCGCGGCGCTGGCGCGCCAGGGCGTCCGCATCGCCGCCGGCGACCAGCTCGTCGACGAAGGCATCGGCCCGGGCCGCCAGCGACGGGTCGTCTGCGCCGCCGTGCGATGCGCTCCCGTCCAGCTGATGGGCGATCTCCTCCACCGGAGGCAGCGACAGGCGGGGGCCACGTTCGGGTTGCTGGGTCATGGGCACCTCTCGAAGGATAGCGACTGGCGTGTGAAGGGCCGACCTCAGGACTTGCCACGCCCGTATCGGTCGGCACGGGAGACGAAGCGGCGCAGCTCCTCCAGCGCCTGCTCGGTGGTGACCGAGGCCTGGGGGCGCCCGGTCTCGATGCGCGCCATGGACACGGCCGTGTCATCGAGGACGGTCAACGCCGACTCGTTGCGCGCGGCCAGCTCGCGCAGCCCCTTCTCGGTCTCCTCGAGCAGCTCCAGCCGCCGCACCAGGGCGGCACGCTCCTGCGCCCCCAGCTGCCGGCCCTCGCGACTCAGGCGACGACGAACGAAGTCACCGTCCACGTTCGCCACGCCGCTGGCCCGGGAGGCCATGGCGTCGAGGGTATCCACCACCCCGCGGCAGACCTCGACCACCAGCCCCCGGGCGCGGGCGAAGGCCAGCTCGCCGCTGTCGAAGCGGCTCCCCAACACGCCCAGCACATGGCGGTAGCGACTGTAGACGCGGTCGGCCTGGACCGCCAGGTCGGGGCGCCGGGCGTCGATCAATCCCTGCTTGGCCCGGCACAGGGCCAGCACCAGGTCGTCGGCATCCGCCGGTGGCCGAGCCGGGTCGAGCACCGCCAGGTCGGCCTCGTGGGCCTCGCGCTGCTGCTGGGCTCGGCGACGCGCGGCCTCGGTCGCCTGCCCCGCTTGCCGGCGCTTCTCACGCCGCCGAGCGAGCCAGCCACGCAGGCGACGCTCCAGCGGCAGCGCCACCGGAATCGCCACCAGTCCCACCAGCCAGCCCGTCAGGGTCGGGCCGAAGCCGCCCCACAGCGAGGTCAGCCACAGCAGCATGCTGATGAAGGGTACCACCAGGGCGTAGCGCACGATGACCTGCAAGCGGCCGGGCGGCTCGACCGGCACGGCCAGGCGCGGATTGACCATCCCCACCAGCAGCCAAGGCAGGCAGGTCAGGAAGAGGCCATAGGAAAATCCCTGCAGGAATCCCAGCATGGGCTGACCATCCTTTATCCGTCAGAGGAGAGGCATTGCAGGCTGCTAGAGTAACAGGGTAAGGACCAAGGCCACGACGCCCACCAGCAGGGCGATGCTCACCGCCACGACCACCACCCGGTCGAGCCAGCGATCGAAGCAGGCCCAGTCGAGCCGGCGCCGCTGGCGTCGACGGGTGGCTCCACGACGTGGCGCGCCGCGGCCGGTGCGGATGAGGGTCATGGTCGAAGTCCGATTTCACCATTGTTCCCTGAGCTTACGGCCTGCCGCGGCGGCTGGCCACTGCCATCGACGGTGATCGCCGCCGATGGCCCGGTTCAGTGCTTGACGCGCCGGTTGACCACGCTGGGCGCCCGACGCAGGCGCTCCTCCTCGCCCAGTGACTCGGCCTCGAAGGCATCCGCCCCCACCGGGGTCTCGCCATGGCGACGGTAGAGCTGGGTGAGCATCGCCTTGCGGTCGGTGCGCAGCTCACGGACCAGCACCACCACCATCATGTAGAGGATGAAGGTGAACGGCAGCGCCGAGAGTACCGAGGCCGACTGCAGCCCGGTCAGGCCGCCGGCGGCGATCAGCGTGAGGCAGATGGCGGCGATCAGCACGCCCCATGCCACCCGCTTGAACAGCGGCGGGTTGATGGAGCCGGCGTCGGTCATCTGCGCCACGATATAGGAGGCGGAGTCCGCGGAGGTGACCAGGAAGATGAAGATCAGCAGCATCGCCACCACCGACAGCGCCCCGGAGAAGGGCATCAGCTCGAACATCTCGAACAGCGCCACGGTGATGTTGTCCTGAGTGGCCGCGGCCAGGCCCACGTCGGCGCCGAGCTCCATGTTGATGGCGGCACCGCCGAACACGCCGATCCAAAGGCAGGCCAGCAGAGGCGGGATCAGCAGCACGCCGAGCACGTACTCCTTGATGGTGCGCCCGCGCGAGACCCGCGCCACGAAGGTGCCGACGAAGGGCGACCAGGCGATCACCCAGGCCCAGTAGAAGATCGTCCAGCTGCTCGCCCAGGTGCTGTCGCTGTAGGGCGAGATGCGCAGGCTCATGCCGATGAAGTTCTGCAGGTAGTCGCCGAGGCCCAGGGTGATCGTCTCGAGGATCGCCACCGTGGGGCCGGTGACCAGCACATAGAGCATCAGGCCGATGCACAGGATCATGTTGAGGTTGGAGAGGCGCTTGATGCCCTTGTCCAGGCCCGACCAGGTCGAGGCCATGTAGGCGAGGAACATCACGAACAGGATGATGAACTGCCACAGGGCGTTCTCGGGCAGGCCGAAGACGGCATTGAGCCCGCCGTTCATCTGCAGCACGCCCAGCCCGAGGGAGGTGGCCACCCCCATCACCGTGGCCACCACCGCGAAGATATCCAGCCAGGAGGCATAGGGACGCACCCTGGGGTGCTTGGCGGTCACCGAGGAGAGCACCGAGGAGACCAGGCCGGCCTGCCCCTTGCGGAACTGGAAGTAGGCGATGATCAGCCCCACCACCGAGAAGGCCGCCCACTGGTGGATGCCCCAGTTGAAGTAGCTGTACTGGATCGCATAGCGCGCCGACTCGACGCTCTCGGCCGGCACGTCGCCGTAGGGTGGGTCGATATAGTGGGTCATGGGCTCGGCCATGCCGTAGAACACCAGCCCCACGCCGAAGCCCGCGGCCAGCAGCATGCTGATCCAGGAGAAGAAGCTGAAGCTCGGCGAGCTGTCCTGGGGCCCCAGGCGGATCTTGCCGTACTTGCTGAAGGCCAGGCCCAGCAGGAAGAGCACGAAACCGAACACCGAGAAGAGGTAGAACCAGCCGAACAGCCGGGTGGTGGTCGAGAGCGCCGCGCTGGCGGCGGCGGCGAAGCCGTCAGGGAAGGCGGCGCCCACCGCCACCAGTGCCAGGATGATCAGGGCCGAGACGGCGAAGACCCGCTGTCCTCCGTGATTCGCCATGAAGACGCGTCCTTTGTCGAGGATTTGTACAAGTATCATGCTACCAGAGAGCCCGGACGCTATCATGCCGACCCACGGCCGGCCCAGCCCGCCAGTCGGCCTGCCCCTCGGCGGCTCGGGCATTGCATTCCGCCCCGGCCGCCCCGATGCTAGGAGAAAATCAGCAGGTTAATCGTTTCCGGAGCGCTCCACGACATGTCCCGACTCGCCGACACGCCCCTTTCCGTGCTCGACCTGGCCCCGATCCGCGAGGGCGGCAGCGCCGCCGACAGCTTACGGGAGAGCGTGGCGCTGGCCCGGCTCACCGAGCGGCTCGGCTTCACGCGCTACTGGCTGGCCGAGCACCACAGCATCGAGGGCATCGCCAGCGCCGCCACCGCGGTGCTGATCGGCCATATCGCCGGCGCCACCGAGCGGATCCGGGTGGGCAGCGGCGGCATCATGCTGCCCAACCACCCGCCGCTGGTGGTGGCCGAGCAGTTCGGCACCCTGGAGACTCTCTACCCCGGGCGCATCGACCTGGGCCTGGGGCGCGCGCCGGGCTCCGACGGCCCCACCATGGCCGCCATGCGCCGCGACCCCTATGCCGGTGTCGATGACTTCCCCCAACGACTGGCGGAGCTGCAGGGCTTCCTCGACGACGAGCGTCCGGGCCAGCGGGTGCGGGCGGTGCCCGGCCAGGGCACGAAGGTGCCGCTCTGGCTGCTCGGCTCCAGCGACTTCAGCGCCCGCCTGGCGGCCCGGGAGGGACTGCCCTTCGCCTTCGCCGCCCAGTTCGCCCCGGCCCAGCTGTTCGAAGCACTCAGGCTCTATCGCGACAACTTCCGGCCCTCGGCAGTGCTGGACCGGCCCCACGCCATGGTCGGCCTGCCGGTGATCGCCGCCGAGAACGACCTCCAGGCGGACTACCTCGCCTCCACCGCCCGCCGCAAGTTCCTGGGCATGATCCGCGGCCAGCGCACCAGGGCCCTGCCGCCGGTGGAGGCGCTGGACTGGTCACCCAGGGAGCAGGCCCAGGTGGAGCAGTTCCTGGGCGCCGCGGTGATCGGCGGGCCCGAGACCGTGCGCGAGGGGCTGGAGCGCTTCCTGGAGCTGACCGGCGCCGACGAGCTGATGCTCAATACCGATGTCTACGCCGCCGAGGACCGGCTGAGAAGCTACGAGATCGTCGCCGAGCTATGGCGCTCATGACCCGGGCCGACACCTCGCGACCGACCCTTGGCCATCTCGTCGACGGCTTCCGGCGCATGGCGCCGCTGTCGCTGTTCGTGATCGTCTTCGGGCTGGCCTTCGGGGTGGCCGCCCTGCAGCAGGGGCTCTCCGCGGCCGAGACCCTGCTGATGAGCGGCCTGGTGTTCGCCGGGGCGGCCCAGTTCGCGACCCTGGAGCTATGGGGCGACACCATCCCGCTGCTGCCGCTGGTGGCCATCACCCTGGCGATCAATGCCCGTCACCTACTGATGGGCGCCGCCTTCTACCCCCACCTGCGCGACCTGCCCAGCGGGCGTCGCTACGCCAGCCTGATCCTGCTCAGCGATGCCAACTGGGCCATGGCCATGACCGGAGAAACCACGGCGGCGCGCCTGGGCATCCTGGTCGGCGGGGGCCTGGCCCTGTGGTCCACCTGGATGCTCGGCACCGGCCTCGGCGTGGCCTTCGGCAGCGGCATCAGCGAGCCGGACCGCTTCGGGCTGGATGCCATCATGGGCTGCTTCCTTCTGGCCATGCTGGTAGGCGACAAGCGCGACCTCGGCGTGCTGCTGCCCTGGGGCGCCGCGGCCCTGGCGGCCCTGGCGGCGATGGTCTGGCTGCCGCCCCATGCCCACGTGATCGTGGGGGCGCTGGCGGGCGGCGTGGTGGGCCTGCTGCTGCCCCCCGCGGGCAGGGAGACGGCGCCATGACCCTGACGGCCGCGAACGGTGGCGTGCTGCTGGCCATCGTGATCATGGCGCTGGTCACCTACTTGACCCGCGCCGGCGGGGTCTTCGTGATGGCCCGGGTGCCCATCGGCCCGCGGGTCGAGCGCTTCATCAACGCCATGGCCGGCTCGGTGCTGGTGGCGGTGATCACCCCCATGGCGGTGAACGGCGACGGCGGGGCCCGGATGGCCCTGGTCGCCACGGCGGGGGTGATGCTGGTGCTGCGCAAGCCGTTGCCGGCGATCACCGCCGGGATCCTGACCGCCGCCCTGTGGCGGCTGGTCGCATCCTGAGCCCTCCTCGGAACGAAGCGCCCCGCGCGCTTTCCAAGGGACAGTCATTCACGGGGTGCCGGCCGGGCCGGCGCCCCTTTTCAGACACCGGAGTCCCGTATGCCCGATCCCCATGACCCGCGCCGCGATTCACAGCAGAATGCCGCCTGGCGCGCCGCCCGAGAGTGGCAGACACGTGCCCGCCAGACCCGCGCCGACGGCCCCTTGGGCGGCCTGAAGCTGCTGCTCACCTGGCTGCTGTTCGGCGCCATGATGATCGTCGCCATGGTGCTGGGGCTGTTCTTCCTGCTCATCGGCTGGGCGATGATGCCCTTCCTGCGCCACCGCATGAAGAAGCAGATGGAGAAGATGCGCGCCGACCGGGCCGAGGACGTGGACGGCAGCGTCCACTACCGCGAGACCCGCTATCGAGAGGGGCGCGACGCCGGCGGCCGCTACCGCGAACAGCAGGTGCTGGAAGGCGACTATGAAATCAAGGACGGGGAGGTCAGGGACGAGGCGCGCCGGGACCCCGGCCGCCCCTGAGAGACAGGACCCGCCATCACGGCGGGTCATCCGTCATACCGGAGGAGCTCTGGCGGTATCGGCTCAGCCGATGTCGGCCGGGCGCAGCACCGCCACCGGGCAGCGCGCCTCGTGGAGCACCTCGTGGCTGACGCTGCCGGCCACCACCTGGGAGAGCCCGCTGCGGCCGTGGGTGGTCATGGCCAGCATGGTGTCCTGGCAGTCCGCCAGGTAGCTGACGATGGCGTCGGCCGGATCGCCGTGCAGCACTTCCCAGTCCACCTCCATGCCCTGCTCGCTGCGCAGGCGCCGCGCCAGGCCATGCACATAGCCGGACTCCATCACGTCGGCATGGCCGCCATCCAGCGGCACCGCCGCGGCGGCCGCGGTGTCGATGACCTGCAGCAGCTGCAGGCGGGCGTCCAGCCGCTTGGAGAGTGCCACCGCATGGGGCAGGATCGCCTCGGAGAGCTTCGAGCCATCCACGCAGACCATCAGCACTTTTACCTGTTGATGCGCCTTCGCATCGAAGCGCGGCCCGCACAGGTAGACCGGCCGGTCCGCACGCCGCACGACGCCGGCGGTGACGCTGCCGATCAGCATCTCCGGCACCGGGCGGCGGCCATGGGCCATCATGCACAGCCCCACCGCCTCCCGGCCGGCCAGCTGGCCCAGGTAGTCCTTGGCGCTATCGTGGACCGCCACCTCGACGGGGACATCATCCCCCGCCGGCTGGTCCGCCAGGCGCGACTGCAGTGCCGCGCGCCGGGCCTCGACCCGCTCCTCGCTGGCCACCACTGAGGTCACGCAGAGCGGTACCGCCAGCTGCCGAGCCAGTTGCTGGCCGAGCACCAGGGCCCGCTGCGAGGCGTCGCTCTCGTCCATCGCCACATGAATCTTGTCCATCATCGGACTCCTCTGGATCGCGTTGTTGTTGAAGTTTCGGGGGTGGAGGTCAGGATGTCTTGCGGGCTGGATCCCGCATTGCCCGGCGCCCCAGGCCGGGCAGGGGCCGGTGCAGCAGGGCATAGGCCAGCGCGCCGACCACCACCCCCCAGAAGGCCGACCCCAGCCCCAGGAAGCTCATGCCCGATGCCGTGGCGATGAAGGTGATCACCGAGGCCTCCAGGTGGTCCTTGTGGGCGGCGAAGGCGCTGAGGTTGCTGGTGATGGCACCGATCAGCGCCAGGCCCGCCAGCACCGCGACGAACTCGCCGGGCAGCGAGGTGAAGAGCAGCACGATGGTACCGGCGAAGGTGCCGCCGATCAGGTAGAAGACCCCGTTGGCCACCCCGGCCACATAGCGCTTGTCGGGATCCTCGTGGGCCTCCTTGCTGGTGCAGATGGCCGCCGTGATCGCGGCGATCACCGTGGTGATCCCGCCGAAGAAGGCGGTGACGAAGGAGGTCAGGCTGGTCACGGTGACGATGGGCCTGGCCGCGGTGTTGTAGCCGGCACTGCGCATGATCGCCATGCCCGGCAGGAACTGCCCGGTCAGGCTGACCAGCACCAGCGGGATGGCCAGGCTCAGGGTGGCGTTCCAGGTCCACTCGGGGCGGATGAGGGTCGGCTGGGCCAGCTGCACGGTCACCCCCTTCAGGCTGGCCCCCTCGAGGGCCACGGCCAGGCCCACGCCGACCACCAGCAGCGCCACCAGGCTGTAGCGGGGCGTCAGCCGCTTGAACACCAGGTAGGCCAGGAGCATGCCCAGGGTCAGCGCCGGCACCGACTCCAGGGAGACGAAGACGCCGACCCCGAACTGGAAGAGGATGCCCGCCATCATGGCGCTGGCGATGCCCGGCGGGATCGCCTGGATGATGCGGTCGAAGGAGCCGGTGATGCCGATCACGAAGATCACCGCCGCCGCGGTGAGGTAGGCCCCCACCGCCTCGTTCAGCGACAGGCCGGGGAAGAGCGTGACCAGCAGCGCCGTGCCCGGGGCCGACCAGGCGGTGACCACGGGCACCTTCAGCCAGAGGCTGAGCGCGATCCCCGAAACGGCGGCGCCGATGGAGATCGCCCAGACCCAGGAGGTCATCATGGCCGTCGAGATCTCGGCGCTCTGGGCCGCCTGGAAGAAGATCGCCAGGGGGCCGGAGTAGGAGACCAGCACCGCCACGAAGCCGGCGGTGATCGCGGGTATCGACCAATCCTTGTGAAGTCGCATGCAACGTCTCTCCGTCACACCTCAGGCGACGCCGAGGTGGGTGTCGAGGATGGTGGGATCGTCCTTCAGGCCCCGGGCGTCGCCGCTGTAGACCACTTCGCCCTTGACCAGCAGGATGTGCTTCTCGGCCACCTCCAGCAGGTTGTCGATGTTCTTGTCGACGATGATGGTGGCGATGCCCGAGGCCTTGATCTCGTGGATGATCTTCCAGATCTCGTCGCGGATCAGCGGCGCCAGCCCCTCGGTGGCCTCGTCCAGGATCATCAGGTCCGGGTTGAGGGTCAGCGCCCGGCCGATGGAGAGCATCTGCTGCTCGCCCCCGGAGAGGAAGGAGCCGTCATGGTTGATGCGCTGGCCGAGCCGCGGGAAGGTGTCCAGCACGCGCTCCAGCGTCCAGGGCGACTCGCCCCGCTCGTTGGGCCGGGCGGCCATCACCAGGTGCTCGCGCACGCTGATCCCCGGGAAGATGCCGCGCCCTTCCGGCACGTAGCCGATGCCCTGGCGGATCAGCTGCCAGGGGCGTCGCTTCGCCGCCGGGACGCCCTTGATGCGCACCTCGCCACGCCGCGGCGGCACGAAGCCCAGGATCGACTTCAGCGTGGTGGTCTTGCCCATGCCGTTGCGCCCCAGCAGGCTCAGCGTCTCGCCGGGCATCAGGGTGAGGTCGACGCCGTGCAGGATGTGGCTCTCGCCATAGTAGGTATGCAGCCCGTGGGCATCGATCAGCGGGGTGATCTGCTGTTGTGCCGTCATGCCGTGGCCTCCTCGTGGTGGCGCCCGAGATAGACGTCACGCACCTTCTCGCTGGCGCGGATCTGCTCGGTGGGCCCGCTCTCCAGTACGCAGCCGTCCACCATCACGGTGATGCGGTCGGCCAGGCGGAAGACGCTGTCCATGTCGTGCTCGATCAGCACCAGGGTGTAGCGGTCGGTGAGGCTCTCGAGCAGCTCCGTCACCTGGACGGTCTCCTCGCGGCCCATGCCGGCCATGGGTTCGTCGAGCAGCATCAGGGTCGGCGCCGTGGCCAGCACCATGGCGATCTGCAGCTGGCGCTGCTCGCCGTAGCTCATGTCGGCGGCCGGGGTATGGGCGCGGTGGACCAGGTGGCAGGTCTCGAGCACCTCGAGGGCCCGTTCGCTGACCTGGCGTGCCCGCTGGCGGGAACGCCAGCTGCCGAACACGCCGCCCAGGTGGATGCGGGCGGCCAGCTCGCAGTTCTGCAGGCAGTTGAGGCGCGGGAAGATGTTGGTCTTCTGGTGGCTGCGGCCGATGCCCATGCGGGCGATCTGGCGCACGCTCTTGCCCTGGATCGGCTTGCCGTGGAAAAGCACCTCGCCTTCCGAGGGCGGGATCTCCCCCGACAGCAGGTTGATCAGGGTGCTCTTGCCCGCGCCGTTGGGCCCGAGGATGGCGTGGATCTCGCCCGGCCGGACGTCGAAGTCGACGCCGTTGACCGCCACCAGGCCGCCGAAGCGGCGGGTCAGGCCATGGGTGGCCAGGATCGGTTCTTGGCGCATGGCTTACCCCTCCTTCTGCGGGATGGTAGCGGGCTGGAGGTGCGCTGCGACGCCCTCCTCTTCCTCGACGGCCGTGGGCTTCCTGCGGGCCCAGGGCGGCGCGATGATCAGCCCGGCGATGCCGCGCGGCAGCACCAACACCGCGGCGATGATGGTCAGGCCCATCAGGATTGGCCAGTGCACGGTCAGGTGCTCGTAGACGTAGAGCAGGATCTCGTAGGCGAAGGCGCCGAGGATCGGGCCGAAGATGGTGCCCATGCCGCCGAGGATCAGCATCATCAGCACCTCCCCCGAGGTGTGCCAGCCGAGCTGGGCCGGGTTGGCGAAGCCGTACTGCATGGCGGCCAGCATGCCGGCGATGGCGGCCAGGACCCCGGCGATCACGAAGGCGACCAGCTTGTAGCCGCCGGTGGCATAGCCCAGCGCCTGCATGCGGTGCTCGTTGTCGTGAATGCCGTCGAGCACCTGGCCGAAGTAGGAACGGGTCAGCCAGCGCAGGAACAGGAAGCCGGCGACCAGCATCCCCAGGCAGAAGTAGAAGAAGGTCTGGGGGTTGTCGAGGTCGAGCAGCCTGGTCTCCCCTGCCGTCAGGGTGGGGCGGAACATGATGAAGACCCCGTCCGTGCCGCCGGCGAACGGCGCGGTGCTGATCAGGTAGAAGAGCATCTGGCCGAAGGCCAGGGTGGTCATGATGAAGAAGATGCCCTTGGTGCGGATCACCAGCAAGCCCACCACCAGGGCGGCGACGGCGGCCACCAGCATGACCAGCGGCAGCATCCACCACAGCGAGGCCGCATCGAAATCGGGGCTGGCCAGCGCCAGGGTATAGGCGCCCAGGCCGAAGAACAGCGCGTGGCCCAGGCTGACCAGGCCGACGATGCCCACCAGCAGATCCAGGCTCATGGCGAAGAGCGCCAGGATCACCATCAGGGTCAGCTTCTCCAGGATGAAGTCCGACTGGTCGCCGAACAGCGCCGGGCCCCAGAGCGGGAAGATCGCGACGATGGCCAGCAGGGCGAGCATGATGACGGCGACGCGCTTGGGATATCTATGCAACATGTCTCATTCTCCTCAAGCGAACAGGCCGCGGGGCTTGACCAGCAGCACGGCGGCCATGATCAGGTAGATCACCATGCTGGCGATGCTCGGGATCAGCACCGAGCCGAAGGTCTCGGCCATGCCGATCAGGATGGCGCCCCAGAAGGCGCCCTTGATCGAGCCGATCCCGCCGATGACCACGACGACGAAACAGGTGATCAGGATGCTGTCGCCCATGCCCGGGGTGATGGAGGTCAGCGGGGCGGCGATCATGCCGGCGAAGGCGGTCAGTGCCACGCCGACGCTGAAGATCAGGGTAAAGAGGGTGCGCACGTTGATGCCCAGGCCCTCCACCATGTCACGGTTCACGGCCCCCGCGCGGATGATGATGCCCAGCCGGGTATGGCGGATCACCCAGTAGATGACGCCGGCCAGCGCCAGGCAGACGCCCATCACGAACAGCCGGTAGACCGAGTACTGCAGGTTGTCGGTAAGCTGCAGGCTGGCGTCGAAGGGCGCCGGGATCGCCACGCTGTGGACGTCGCCGCCCCAGATGATGCGCTGCGCCTCGTTGATCACCAGGATCAGGCCGAAGGTCAGCAGCACCTGGTAGAGGTGGTCGCGCTTGTAGAGCGTATCCAGGAACAGCCGCTCGATGACCAGCCCCAGCGCGACGGCGATGGGAATGGCGATGAGGATCGCCAGCCAGAAGTTGCCCAGCCGCAGGGTCAGGTCCCAGACCAGGTAGGCCCCGATCATGTACATGGCCCCGTGGGCGAGGTTGATGATGCCCATGATGCCGAAGATCAGGGTCAGGCCGCTGGCGATCAGGAACAGCAGCAGTCCGTACTGCAGCCCGTTGAGGAGCTGCACACCAAAGAATGCGAGATCCATGACGATCTCCTCCGCGATGGAAGGGGCGAGCCTGGCTCGCCCCGGGAAGTCAGACGTTCACCGGTTCACATCTGGCAGGCGTCGTCCGGCACCTCGAGCTGCTCGGCGGCGACGCCGACCACCTCGTGCTTGCCATCGCGGATCTCGCGCAGGTAGACGTTCTGGATCGGGTGGTGGGAATCGGAGAAGCTCATCAGGCCCCGCGGGCTCTCGAGTTCCACACTGGCCAGGGCCTCGATCAGGGCGTCCCGGTCCTCGGTATTGCCGCCGACCGCGTCGAGCGCCTGGACCAGCATGGCGCCGGTGTCATAGCCCTGCACCGAGTAGGTGTCGGGGGTCACGTCGTAGGCGTCCTCATAGGCCGACACGAAGGCCCTGTTCTCCTCGCTGTCCAGGGTCTCGGCATAGTGCATGGTGGTCAGCACGCCCTCGCCGGCACCGTCCATGGCCGCGATGTTGCCCTCGGTGAGGAAGCCCGAGCCCATCAGCGGGATGCTCTCCTTGAGGCCGGCGGCGGCATAGTCGCGCACGAAGCTGACCCCGCCGCCGCCGGCGAAGAAGGTGTAGACGGCGTCCGGGGCGATGCTGGCGATCTGGGTGAGGTAGCTCTGGAACTCGGTGCTCGGGAAGGGCACCAGGATCTCCTCGACGATCTCCCCGCCCTCCGCCTCGAAGGCCTCCTTGAAGCCGGCCACGTCCTCCTTGCCACCGGCGTAGTCCCAGGTGATGGTCACGACCTCGCGGTGCCCCCGGTCATGGGCAACCTTGCCCATGGGGAAGCTGTTCTGCCACATGCTGAACGAGGTCCGGAAGACGTTGGGCATGCACAGCTGGTTGGTGGCGGCCTCCAGGCCGGCATTGGGGATGATGGTGATGGCGCCGGACTGCTTGGCCACCCGCAGCATGCCCATGGCCACGCCGGAGTGGACTGGGCCGATGACGAAGTCGACGCCATCGCCCTTGACCAGGCGGCTCATGTTCTGGGGCGCCTTGGAGGGGTTGGCCTCGGAGTCGAGCTGCACGTACTCCACGTCACGGCCGCCGAGTTGGCCGCCGTTCTGCTCGATGGCCAGCTTCAGGCCGTTGGTGATGGCCTCGCCCAGGGCCGTGTAGGTGCCGGAGTAGGGCAGCATCAGGCCGACCTTGACCGGATGGCTGTCGGCCATGGCGGCGGATGCCGACATGAGGGTAACGGTGCCCAGCACTGTCGCGAGGGCGGTCTTCTTGGCGTTTTTCATGATGATTCCCAGGGGTCAGTTATTGTTGGAGCTCGATGCTCTGTAGGGGACGTCCCTGTCCCGCTCATGCTCTTGCGTCGTCGTCAGACGTGGTAGACGTCGATGACCTGGTGGATGTAGTCGTTGTTGAGTTGCACGACTTTTCTGGTGATCAGCGGCGACTCCCCCGACACGTCCAGGGTGTAGAAGGCGCTGCCGAAGTAGCTGTCGGTCTTCTTGTAGCGGTGGCTCAGGGTGTGCCAGTTGAAGCGCAGCTTCACCGTGTCGCCTTCCTCCTTCAGCACCTCGAGGTTGGTGATCTGGTGGGTGGTGCGCGGCTCCGGCGTGCTCGCCCCGCTGCGCTCGGTCTTGATCCGGTAGACCCGGTCCTCGAGCCCTTCGCGGTTCGGGTAGTAGATCAGCGAGATCTCGGCCTCGGGGTCCCGGGTCAGCTGGTCGTCGTCGTCCCAGGCCGGCATCCAGAACTCGGCGTCCTGGCGGTAGCACTCCAGCCACGCGTCCCACTGGCGGTCGTCGAGCAGGCGCGCCTCGCGGTACAAGAAGGCCTGGATATCGTGGTAGCTGATGCTCATGGTCTCTCTCCTCAGGCGGACGCGGTGGCGATAAACTGGCTGCGTTCCTTGTCGATGGCGCGCAGCATCTCCTCGACCCAGTGCTTGTGGTGCAGCACGTAGAGGCCCTCGTCTTCCGGGGAGGCCCCGCTGAGCAGCGGCTTCATGTCGATCGCCTGGGCATTCTCGTCGGCCCCCTCGATCCACTGCCTGGCGCCGCGCGAGAGGTCGTTCCACTCGGCCAGCGCGCCGTGGTAGCCGTCCTGGCAGGCGCGGAATTCCTCGAGGTCATCCGGCGTGCCCATGCCCGAGACGTTGAAGAAGTCCTCGTACTGGCGGATGCGCACCCGGCGGTTCTCCGCGGACTCGCCCTTGGGCGCGAAGCAGTAGATGGTGACCTCGGTCTTGTCGACGGAGAGTGGGCGCAGCACGCGGATCTGCGTGGAGAACTGGTCCATCAGGTAGACGTTGGGGTAGAGGCAGAGGTTGCGGGTCTGGTTGACGATGGAGTCGGCCCGCGCCGCGCCGAGCTCGGCCTCGATCTCGTCCTTGCGGGTGTAGACCGGGCGCACCTCGGGGTTGAGCAGCCGGGTCCAAAGCATCATGTGGCCGTTCTCGTAGGAGTAGAAGCCGCCCTGGCTCTTCGACCAGCCATCGGCGTCCACCGCCTTGGTGCCGCCGGCGTCGTAGTTGCGACGCTCCATGGTCGAGGCGTAGTTCCAGTGCACCGAGCTGACGTGGTAGCCGTCGGCGCCGTTCTCGGCCTGCAGCTTCCAGTTGCCGTTGTAGGTGTACGACGAGGTGCCGCGCAGGATCTCCAGGCCGTCCGGCGCCTGGTCGACGATGTTGTCGATGACCTTGGTGGTCTCGCCCAGGTACTCCTCCAGCGGCAGCACGTCATCGCTCAGGCTGCCGAACAAGAAGCCCTTGTAGTTGGCGAAGCGCGGCAGGCGCTTGAGGTCGTGGGAGCCTTCCTGCTTGAAGCCCTCCGGGTAGGCGCCGTTCTTCTCGTTCTTGGCCTTGAGCAGCTTGCCGTCGTTCTTGAAGGTCCAGCCGTGGAAGGGGCAGGTGAAGGTGCCCTTGTTGCCCTGCTTGCGGCGGCACAGGGTGGCGCCGCGGTGGGCGCAGGCGTTGATCAGGCCGTGCAGCTCGCCCTGCTTGTCGCGGGTGATGACCACCGGCTGGCGGCCCATGGTCACGGTGTAGTAGTCGCCCGGCTCGCTGATCTGGCTCTCGTGGGCCAGGAACAGCCAGTTGCCCTCGAAGATGTGCTTCATCTCCAGCTCGAAGAAGGCCGGGTCGGTGAACATGCTGCGGTGGCAGCGGAAGATGCCGTTGTCGGCGTCGTCGACGACGGCGCCGCGGACGCGTTCCTCGAGTTGGTCAAGCTGGGTGGTCATGATCCA
>NZ_JASCQQ010000017.1:0-112620 GCF_030012485.1 Halomonas rhizosphaerae | reverse complement strand
GGCAAGCAGCGGCGATGAAGAAGACCCGTACCCGTTACTCCCAGGCCTACAAGGACGAGGCCCTGGCACTCGCTGATCGTGTTGGCACCAGTGCCGCCGCTCGCGAGCTGGGGCTTCAGTCCAGCCAGCTCTATCAATGGCGAGCCAAGGCCCAGCAGCAGCAAACCGTCTCGGCTCGCGAGCAGGCCTTGGCTGACGAGAATGCGCGGCTCAAGCGTCAGCTGGCTGAGAAGTCGGAAGAGCTTGAAATCGCAAAAAAGCCGCGGTGTACTTCGCGAAGAGCCTGAAGTGAAGTACGCCTTCATCGAGCAGCACCGTCAGGCCTTCAGCGTTCATCGGATGTGCGCGTTTCTCGGTGTCGCCCGCAGCAGCTACTACGCCTGGCGACAGCGGGGAGGTGAACCGTCTCCCCGCCGCCGCCGACAAACGATCACCGATCAGCGCGTGGCTCAGGCCTTCGAACAGGGCAAGGGGCGCTCAGGCGCCCCCAGGCTGACCCGCGACCTGAACGATGCTGGCGTACCCATCTGCCGCAATACTGTGGCCGCCAGCCTCCGTCGGCAAAACCTGCGGGCGAAAGCCGCTCGCAAGTTCAAGGCCACCACGAATTCACGGCATGGCCTGCCAGTCGCACCGAACCTGATGGAGCAGGACTTCACCGCTACGGCACCGAATCAGAAATGGGTCGGCGACATCACCTACCTGGCAACGGGTGAAGGCTGGCTCTATCTGGCGGTGCTGATTGATCTGTACTCACGCAAGGTGATCGGCTGGGCGATGAGCGAACGCATGACGGCTGACCTGGTCAGCGATGCCCTGAAAATGGCCCTGTGGAGCCGGAAGATGCCCAAAGGCGTAATTGTCCATTCAGACCGCGGGAGCCAGTACTGCTCGACGCTGTACCAGTCGCTGCTGATGCGTCACGGTCTCAAGTGCAGCATGAGCGCCAAGGGCAACTGTTACGACAATGCCTGCGCTGAGAGCTTCTTTCACAGCCTCAAGGTCGAAGCCATCCACGGCGAGCGGTTCGTGACCCGTGAGGCGATGCGTCGGCAGGTATTCGAATACATTGAGTTGGACTACAACCGGCAACGCCGACACAGTGCAATCGGGATGATCAGTCCAGAGGCCTTTGAGGCCCAAATGATCGCTTAGACCGGTGTCCACCAATGCTGGGTAAGATCAGGAGATCCTCGGTTGGCGATTATCGGACACCGGCAGCAGCAAGACGGCTGAAGCGGCGCTGGAAGAGGCCCTGGTACATCGATTTGGCGCGCTGGGCCGCATTCATCAACCGCTGGCCCTGCGCTCCGATAACGGCCTCGTCTTCAGCAGTCGACACTATACGGCGACGGTGAAGGCCTACGGGCTCACCCAAGAGTTCACGACTCCCTACACTCCGGAGCAAAACGGACTTGTCGACCGCTTCTTTCGGTCCTTGAAGGAAGAATACATCTGGCAGCTCCGGTTCGAGTCGCTGGGCCAGGCCCGGGCGGTGATCAGCCGCTGGATCCGGTACTACAACGAAGAGCGGCCACATCAGTCCCTGGGCTATGTGGCACCCCGAGCACACCCGGCATTAGCGGCATAGGGTGTGCAGAAACCAGGGGGTCATTACAGCTTGGGGCGGAAGTAAACCGTCCTACGAGAGAGGCCCAGCCACTAGTACAGCTTAACGAGTGATACCACATGGCCCTCTTGGGCCAGTTCCGCCTGCAGCGACCTTACGA
Source organism: Halomonas rhizosphaerae (assembly GCF_030012485.1). Classification (NCBI taxonomy): domain Bacteria; kingdom Pseudomonadati; phylum Pseudomonadota; class Gammaproteobacteria; order Oceanospirillales; family Halomonadaceae; genus Halomonas; species Halomonas rhizosphaerae. Next base: position 110,890 of record NZ_JASCQQ010000017.1, on the reverse strand, counting down.
GTTCTCGTCCTCGTCGAGCAGGCGTCGCCACTTTTTTAAGAAGTCTCAGGAAGGGTTGGAATTATCTTGCTAATTTTCTCAGCTTGCTTAAAATGCAAAAAGTTTCAATGAGTATTTTCTTATTTATTGGCGATCTTTATCCTGGTGGGGCTGAGCGTCAACTGATATACCTCTGCAATGGACTTGTCAAAAGAGGGTGGCAAGTCACCTTGGTGACGATAAAGGGGGGGGGAGCTTACCAGGACCTTCTTGATTCACGGGTGACGCGTTGTGTTTTGGGAGGTAATAGTCTATTAACAGTAATGTGGCGGCTTACTAAATTTTTAAGGCAGGGCCGCCCAAGTATTCTAGTTAATCTATTGTTCCATGCCACCTTACTAGGCCGCGTAGCGGCGAGTATAGCGAGGGTCTCTTGTGTCTCGTCCTATCGCAATATCAGCTATGGCAGCGCACAGCGCGATGCGCTGGTGCGTCTGACTGCCTGGTTGGATACCTCCACGCTAAGCAATGTCGCTGGTGCACGTGGTCGCTTGTTTCCAACGCGCAGTCGGCGTCAGCTTCACATCATTCCCAATATGTACTTGGGGAAGATTGGTGCGCCGGTGGAGGGCCATCTCAGGCAGCTTCATTCAGAAGAGCATACTTCGGCCTTTCACTGGTGTTTCGTTGGCCGATTACAGCCCCAAAAAAACCTTTCTGCCTTGCTGCATGCTTTTAAGCAGTTGAGTGCTGTCCAGCCGCTACCCATGCGACTCAGCATCGCCGGTGATGGCCGCGAGGCCGAAATCTTGCAAGCTGAGGTCGAAGCACTGGAGCTTATCGGTAGCGTGAAGCTACTTGGGCATATCAGCGAGCCCGACCAATTGTTTCGAGAGGCTGATGCCTTGGTTCTGCCGTCTCGCTGGGAGGGCATGCCCAATGTACTTATGGAGGCAATGGCAGCGGGCACACCTTGTGTCGCTACCCCGGTGGGCGCCGTGTCGGATATGCTGGGTCATGGTCTCCGCGGCGTGGTTGCGAGAGGCACGACATCTGATGCCATCGCTGAGGCTATGGGCCGGCTGATGGTGATGCTGCCTGCCGAGCGTCAATCAATGGCGGATTCTGCTAAGCGCTATATCGTCCAGGCGTGTGATGTCGAAACGGTGACTGATCAGTGGGAAGCGCTGCTGCGTCAGGCTGCTGGCCAGTAGCTGGTCGAGGTACGATGAAAAAGGGCATGGAACGTATACCCGCCACGCTCGTTGGCCTATGGGTTGGCGGCGGCGTCTTGATATCGACTTTGTTAATTCAGTTGGTGGTATTGGGCATACTCCTGCCCGATTGGGGTGATGGCAATGGCTTGATACCTGGCCAGGATGTGGTCGGCTTCCATTCAGTAGCGGTTGAGCAGGCTCAAGCCATAGCTCATCATGGATGGTCTGCTTGGGAGCAGCGACCAAACGGCTGGGGCATATCCGGCCTGATGTCTGCCTGGTATGCGATCACCTTATCCGAACCTTGGGTGCTGGTACCCTGGCAGGCGTTGATGTTTGGCATTAGCGCAGGACTTCTGGCCTCAATGCTTGGTTCCCTTAGCCATCACCGTGGTGTGACGTTACTGGGCACCTTGCCAATGCTGCTGCTGCCCTCTGCAGCAATGGTCTACGCGCAACCACATCGTGACATCGTGGTGATGTTCGGGCTTATGCTGGCCATTTATGGCTGGGGGTGGCTGGCCAAGGCGCAGCAAGTCGAGTGGCGACGAGCTCTTGGCTATAGTGCCGGTGCTGTCGTTTTGGTCGGCTCTGGCTTTGTCTCGGCGTGGATGGTGCGCGACTTCTCCGCCGAGATATTCCAAGGGCTTGGGGCCATCTTGGCGTTGCTGCTGGTGTGCCTTGCCGCCGTTCGATTGACGCGCGAGCGGCGTATACGCCTGGGGCTCATTCTCAGCCCGCTGCTGGCGGTGGTGATGCTGTTGGGTATGATCACCTTTCATGCTGGGAATCGCTTTGATCGAGAGTTGGCTGAATCTTCTAGCCAAGACATTGCGGTCCATGAACAGACGGAGACGGAGACGGAGACGGAGAGCGTCTGGTATGCCTCCACCTGGCTGCCTAGCATGGCAGACGACAAGCTGCGCCGGCTCTCGGGGGCCCGCGAGCACTTCCTGCGTGGCTACAGCCATGGCCGCAGCCTGGTGGATGAGCACGTTCATTACCGTAGCGTGGGCGACATGCTGGCCTATACCCCGCGAGCCCTGCAGATTGGACTGTTAAGCCCGTTTCCCTATCAATGGGTACCCCATCCTGAGGCACCGGCTGTACGAAACGCATATAGGGTGCTGGCCGGTATGGAAATGTTTCTGCTTTACCTGATACTGCCATTTCTCGGCTACGCCATCTGGCGCTGGTGGCGGCGCGATACGCTGTGGCTACTGCTGATGCCTGCCCTGGCGTGGGTGATGGTGTACAGCTACACGGTGCCGGTCGTCGGGGCCTTGGTGCGGTATCGGTTTCCCGGTTATATCATCCTGGTGGCGCTGGCCGTTGCCGGGCTCTGTCAGGCGATACGGGATGGGTGGGCAAGGCGTGCGGGAATATCTGTCGCCCCCTCATCTAAAGAAAACTGAGCAGCGGCCGTTATGTGCCCGTGGATGCTGACAGGGATGTGATTGCATGCGTGTGGCCTTTGTAGCCAACTCGGCCTGGTACCTTCGTAACTTTCGCCTTTCGACGTTGCAGGCCTTTGCTGAGGTTCATGACGTGTCCGTGCACTATCCAGAGGGCGGGACAGAACCTGCCCTTGTATCCCGTGGGCTTACACAGCATCCCTTCTACCTTGATGCGTCGGGCACCAAGCCGTTGAGGGAACTCCGCGGTCTCTTGGCGCTCTGGCGCAGCCTGCGCCGCGTACGTCCCGAGGTGGTATTCAGCTTCAACCCCAAGACCAACCTGTACGCGCTGATGGCCTGCTGGCTGATGAGGGTACCCTGCATTCCCAACGTATCGGGGGTAGGAACCGCTTCCCAGTTGGCGGGTGTGAAGGGCAGGCTGTATCGAGCGCTCGCCGGATTCTTCTACCGGCGTGCGGCCCACGTCTTCTTCCAGAACCCGGATGACTGCGAGGCGTTCTTGCAGGCAGGGTGGGCGCGGGAAGGGGGTTACTCACTGATTCCTGGCTCCGGTGTCGATCTGGCGCGTTTTGTGCCGATACTGCAGGCCGGCGACCGGTCGCGCCCCTTCCGGTTTCTCATGGCGGCCCGTCTGCTGGCGGCCAAGGGGGTGAGGGAGTATTGTGCGGCATCGCGTGCACTGCTTGCGGAACACTCCGGCGTGGAGTGCTGGCTGGCCGGCGGCATGGCCTCGGAGGCGCGTGGTGTCAGCGAAGCGGAACTGGATGCTTGGCAAGCGATGCCAGGTGCCGACTATCTGGGTCACGTGGACGATATGGCGTCGCTTCTGCACCAGGTCGACGTGGTGGTGCTGCCTTCCTACTATCCCGAGGGCATTCCGCGGGGGCTCATCGAGGCGGCGGCTTGTGGCAAGCTCCTGATCACCACTACCATGCCGGGGTGCCGGGAAGTGGTGGTGCCCGGGGAGAATGGCTGGCGGGTGCCTCCGCGAGATGAGCAGGCCCTGCTGGCTGCCATGTCAGACGCCATGTCGCTTTCCCCTCAGGCGCGCACCAGGATGCAACAGGCGTCCCGCGAGTTGGCCGAGCGCCGCTTCGATGAACAGATCGTGATTCAGCAGTATCACCAGGTGCTGGCTCGGCAGACCGGCCAGGAGGTTTCGTGAGCAGGGAGAGTATCAGGTCAACAGGGGCACTATGGATGGGCGCTGAGAGAGCGGGCGAGTTCGAGCGACGGCACTCCCGCTGGTATGAGCAGCTGATGCTGGGTATCCCGGTGCAGTTGCTGGTGGGGCTGCCCATGGTACTGCTCATTCCATCGCTGGACCGCTGGGGCTGGGGGTTCTGGGAGGCGCTCCCTCCCTACCGCAGCAACACCCTCTGGGCGATTGTCGTTGCCTTCATTGCCATCATGATCACGCTACGGCGGGTGAATCGCTACCCGGGTGCCCAGATGGTGGCCTACACCATCCCGACGGTCACCTTCTATTACCTGTTGGCCGTGGCAGTGCTGTTCTTCCTGCGGGAGGAGTATACGCGCCAGGTGCTGTTCACAGGGTACCTCTGCAGCCTGGTGTGGTTCTTTGCCGGCAACTTCGTGGGGCGGCGGTATCGCAAGTTGAAGCTGGCGGTGGTGCCGCTGGGCAAGGCCATGTCGCTCAAGCCGACACGCCAGTTCGAGCTGCGCCCCCTTGACGGCCCCGATTTTGCTGGCGTGCGCTATGACGGTGTAGTAGCCGACCTGCACAGTGATGAGCTCTGCGCGACGTGGGAGCGGTTCCTGGCGCGCTGCACCCTGGCGCATATTCCGGTCTACCACACCCGGCAGATCCAGGAGTCGATCACCGGGCGGGTCGAGATCACCCATCTCTCCGAGAACGAATATGGCGCCCTGTTGCCATCGGGGTTCTATCGCGGCTTCAAGGTCGTGGTCGATTTCATCGTTGCCCTGGTGCTGCTGGTTCTGTTGTCGCCGCTGATGCTGGCGGTGGCTTGGTGGATCCGTCGGGACAGCCCGGGGCCGGCGCTGTTCATGCAGGAGCGCCTTGGCTATCGAGGCGTACCCTTCAAGGTCTACAAGTTTCGCAGCATGTATTGCGACCAGCAGGGCAGGGGCTTTACCGAGGGCGACGATGACCCGCGCATCACGCGGGTTGGCAGGGTGCTTCGCAAGTATCGCATCGACGAGTTGCCCCAGTTGTTCAATGTGCTCAAGGGTGAGATGAGTTTCATCGGCCCACGGCCGGAATCGATGCCCTTGTCCCTATGGTATGAACAGGATGTGCCGTTCTTCAGCTATCGCCACGTGGTACGGCCGGGCATTTCCGGCTGGGCCCAGGTGGAGCAGGGCTATGCCGCCGAGGTGGATGGCATGATCGAGAAGCTCATGTATGATTTCTACTATATCAAGCACTTCTCGCTATGGCTGGACATCCTCATCGTGTTCAAGACGCTGAAGACCATTGTGACGGGACATGGGGCACGGTGACGGCCCTGTCTTTCAGGGTGAGGAGCGATGCTATTGACCTCACACGATGTGTCGCCGGGCCGGAGCCTGGCTCGTTGCTTGGCCAACAGACAACTGCCGCATGGGGTTGGACTGGCAACCCATCCCGTGGAACATCTTCAAGGGCAGTGCCCATCATAGCTCCAGGGTAAAGAATGCCGTCGCAATATCCTCGAATTCGTAGCGTTCGAACGTTCGTTGGTCGCAATGGTCACTGACCCACTTGAGCCGGATATCCGTCTTGTCGTATAGATGATCCTCTGTGATGAATCCGGCCCCTCAGGCTATGGGGGGATAGCCCTGAGTGTGAGTCACGCCTCGCTCAGGGCTTTTTCATTCGTACATACAACGCAGGTGACGAAAAGAGGGGTGAGGATGTCAAGTTCTTTCTGACGGCTGGAGAGTCGGGCTCGCCCGACAGATCCCGGTCAAGAACTCTACGTTGAGCACGTTGATGGTGGTGACGCTCCGGTAGGTACTGGTCCATTCCAGCTATTCGCTCGAAGCCGCTGCGTTAGACGAAGGAGAACAGCTTGGATCATGGGCCAGTTTTTCCCTTTCCACGGTTGTGTTGTCTGGTATCCTGTTGCGCCTTCGAGAGGGGTATGAAGGCGCGAAGGCGAGGCTCGTTCGAGTTGGCGAATATGCTAGCGCCTGATGGAGATCTCAAATGGCATGGGGAGTGGCTTGATAGATGGAATGCGGTAGGGAAGAGATGCGGGGCGGCTGGAGGGCGAAGAATCATGTGGTTGGCTGGGTGGCCTTATCTGTTTATGCCTTTTCATGGTTGATCAGTTTCGACCTGTCTCGTTCGGCGGAATCCGTCTTCATCCTGTGCTTCGTCATCGCGTGGTTCTCGGAGCCTGACCCCTCGACCAAGTGGCACAGGATTTTCCTTCTGCTCATTGCGTTTATTCTGCTCCAGGTCTGGGTGCATTTCTTTGCGGTCGAACGCTTCCCGGATTTTGCCGATTCGCAGGTGAAGGCTGCCAGGCACATGACCAAGCTTTTCCTGTGCATTGCAGTGGCATGGTGGTTACGCGGCTCAGTGCAAGCGGGCAAATATCTGTTGTTGGTTTTCCTGGCGGGTATCGTCGTTTCCTTGGTTATCAATTCCAACGTCGAGGAGTGGATGACGGGGCTGTCAGGAAGTCGGGTGGATTTCGGATATACCAATGCGCAGCACACTGCTTTCTTAATGGGCTTGTTGCTGATCGTGGGGGTGAGCTGGCTCTTCAGGTGCCTGCATTGGGGTGTCAGCAAGTCCGAGTGGGGGCTGGCGCTTGCCTTGACGGTGCTTGGCCTGGTGGGTGTTGTCGTGACCCAAACGCGGGCGGTCTTGCTGGCTCTGGCTATTATACTGCTGGGCTTGCTCGTCGTGTGGCTGGTGAGTCTTATCAAGCAGATACAACGTGCCTGGTTGCGACCTAGGGTGCTGCTGCCTCTTTTCGCCCTGGTCGGCGGGTTTGTGCTTGTAGTGAACTCGATCGTGCCGATCGTCGAGCAACGCTTCTCGAAAGAAAACGAACAAAATGTTGTTCAGGCTATCCTGGACGGCAGGCTTGATGACGTCCCATACAGTAGTATAGGTAATCGCGTCCATAGCTGGGTGTATGGCTGGGAAAGGGTTCAGCAGCGGCCCTTGACAGGGTGGGGGGCGAAGAGCCGGACGCCACTGATGGATGAGGGACCTTTCCCGGACTGGGTGAAACGGGTCTACGGGCATTTCCATAATTCCTATCTGGAGATCTTGCTGGCGTATGGTTTTCTGGGGATGTCGATTTTGGCACTATTGACATCAATGATAATCAAGGGGACTCTTACGCTGTTTGGCCTTGTCCAGCGGCATTGGGGCATAGGGCTGATATCAGCTTGGATGTTTTTCTTCATGATTAACCTGTTTGAGTCCTATCTGATATTTAATTCCGGCATGTACTTCTTTATCATATTCGGCGGAGTCGGCTTGACCTTCTACCTATTTGGTGAGCATCACAAGGCGGGAGACGTGACACGATGAATGTCGTTCTGAGTGCAGACGAATCCTATGCTCGGTATGGTGCCGTGGTCATGGCCTCGGTCATCGCCAATGCAAACGATCCTGGCAACTTGCACTTCTTCATGCTGACACCTGGCTTGCATGAGGAGACCAGACAGAGCTTGCGAGCCTCCGTGGAAGGATCCGGTGTCGCTATCGATATCATTGATGTCGATGCACATGAACTGCAAGGACTGAAAGCTGGTCGCTTTGGTGTTGCAGCCTTGCTTCCTCTGTTGATGCATCGTTACCTGCCTGCAGGTTGCGAGCGTGTCATCTACCTGGATTGTGACGTCCTGGTACTCAGTGATCTCGCTGAATTGTGGTCTATGCCCTTGGAGGGACATGCAGCTGCGGCCGCCATGGACCTATGTAACCCCGTCAGCCGGCTTACCCGAGAGTCGCCTGATGACTACTTCAACTCGGGAGTGATGCTGGTTGACATGGCAGCATGGCGCAGCAGGCGAGTGGGCGAGAGGGCCTTGGCCTGCCTCGAGGAAAAGGGTAACGACTTTCGTTACCCGGACCAGGATGCCCTGAATCGGGTGCTGGCAGGAGACTGGTACCGGCTTGAGCCGGAATGGAACTGCCAGCCAACCGCCTATGCGGCCGTGGAGAAGCGCTATGCGCATCTTGTTCCATATCTGCCCGCCCTGGAAGTGGCCATTCGCCATCCGCGGATCGTGCATTTCATCGGGGCTGTCAAGCCATGGCATGCGAAGTGTGTCCATCCGCTCCAGGAAGACTTTATCGCCTACTCACGGCATACGCCCTGGCCCATCGACAGGAAAGCTTTGAGGTCATCTCTGGCTTGGTCAAAACGTATTCGCCTGGCATTCAAGCAACCCAAGATTCGTCGTCGTCGCAGGCTGATAGGCTCCTAGCCATTTAATTCAAAACGGAATTGAATCCATGTTGTACGTTGGTGTTTTCTTTCCCGATATTTCAAACAGGGTCTCTGGCTTTGTTGCAGTTGCCTTGCGGGAGTCTTGATGCGCACCCTGGTTGTAGTCCGCTCGCTGAAGATGGGCGGCATGGAGCGGGTGGCGGTGAACCTGGCCGATGCCTTCGCCCAGGCGGGGCACGAGAGCCACCTGCTGAGCTTCCGACGAATGCGAATGGAGGCGCCGCTGGCGCCGGAACACCCCGAGGTAGAGCAGCATCATCTGGCGCTGCGCTGGTGGGCCCGGCTGACAGGAGTGGGCCTGGTGCTGGAACTGCTGGTGCGGTTGTTCGTGAACCCGGTGGTGAAGCGTTCGCTGTTCCTCGGTTCCGGCATCATGGGGGGGCTGATATTCCGGTTCTGGCTCATGGCCTTCGAGCGACGCCATGGTCAGGTGGACCGCATCATCTTCCGCGGCGTGGGGACCTTCGAGCTGGTGTGGACCTTCCGGGACGACCGGGCGCGCTACGTGCTGGAGAACATCCTGCATGTGCGTGACACCAACTGGCGCCGCCGGCTGTTCGCGCGCTGTCTCTATCAGGGGCGGCACCTGGTGACGGTGACCCAGGGGGTCGCCGAGAGCGTCAGGGAGGCCATGCGGGCCTGGCATTTCACGCCGGCCTCGCTCGAGGTGATTGTCAACCCCTGCCCGGTCGAGAGCATTCGCCGGCAAATGCGGGAGCCCGAACCCGACCTGCCCGAGGGGCCCTATATCGTCAACGTGGCGCGCATGGTACCGGCCAAGGACCAGGCCTTGCTGCTGTGCGCCTATGCCCGGTCCGGGGTGGAGCTCCCCCTGGTGCTGGTGGGCGATGGCCGTGAACGGGGCCGGCTCGAGGCGCTGGCGAGAGAGCTGGGAATCGCTGAGCGAGTTCGCTTCGCCGGTCAACGTGCCAATCCCTACCCCTGGATGCACTATGCCCGGCTGTTCGTGCTCAGCTCGCGCTTCGAGGGCATGGGCATCGTGCTGTTCGAGGCACTGGCCTGCGGCACGCCGGTACTCAGCGTGGACTGCCCGGGGGGCGTTCGCGAGATCCTCAAGGGGGAACTGGAAGCCAGTATCGTGCCCCATGACGAGGAGGCCCTGGCCGAGGGGATCCATCTCGCCGTGCAGGGCGAGAAGCCGCCGATCGAGGAGCGCTGGCTGGATGACTTCCGGCCCGAGACGGTGGCAGCCCGTTTTACATCACCGGCATAGTTAGCAATTGTTTCGAGGCGATGATCGACAATATCTCCTTCTGTACGTAAGCCTCTAACATTCTGATAAAGCAAGTCAGGTACTTCAGCAGAGAATATATAGGATATGCCGATTACATTTCACCGAGATAGCCAGCCACTTCTCGGCCCGGCAGGAGACCCTGCTTTTGCTTCCCTATATGATTCCCGGATGTTCTGGCCTATCCAGCGTGCCTGGCTCCAGGTGGTGGTGAGAGATGGATTCCAGTCGGCTGTCACCCTCCCCGTAGAGCGTGGCCTATTCCAGATCTGGAAGCGAGGACTGCCGGGCGCCGGGCTGGTGGAGCAGAAGGGGCTTCCCAGACGTGTGATTGAGCAGACGCTGGGTTCGGATCTGGTGCTGCAAGTCGATCCGCAAAAGCTAGTCCGTACCACTGATTGGCGGGATTATGAATATAGTAGCAGACCATCATCGTCCGCCTTCCTTTGGGATGGCAGCTGGGACTTTCGACGAGGCGACCTGTGCCATGGGTCGCGCTATCGCTTCATCAGTGACCTGGACGCGCATCGCGACGACCTGACCGGAAGCGAGGCATTTCGGTATTACAAGGCGCAATTGGAGGCGGGCAAGCCCTGGCGCTCCCACCAAAAGGGCGTGCTGCTGGACAGCGAGGAGCGCATCCTGGCCTACCTACGTGTATACCTGAGCTTTCTGGATGACATGGCGTCACGGGGCTTCGACAGTACACGCGGAAAGGATGATCTGGGTGTGGCCGTAACCCGGGATGGGCACCTGCTCAAGATCAATCGGGGCCTGCATCGCTTGGCCATGGCGCAGAGGCTGGAGCTCGATTCCGTGCCCGTCACAGTCAAGGCCGTGCACCGGAAGTGGTGGGACAAGATCACCGCGGGCACGACTGGCCAGGCGGCCCTATCGTGCTTGAAGGAAGCCGTGAGAGAGTGCATACCGGAAACCGAGCCAGGAGCACTGGACCCAGTTAAGACACTGTAAGAGATAGGTTGGTTGTATTACTTCAAAGTCTTGATCACGACTTAATGAAATAAGGATAATAAATATCGCTTTAACATGCGGAAATCCGGCCGGAGTTTTCCATTAGCGATTGCTTCCCGCATAGTTCGCCGAAATCTTCTGCCCTGCTTCATTCGGTAGAGTGACTGTAGTGCAGACTTTGTGTCTGCCTGCATGAGTTTCTTTTTTTGATCATGAGACAAGACGCTAGTTAGCGTTGAGTTATTTTGTATTGCCTCGATAAAGCGTTGTCCCTGCTGTATGATTCGCTCATGGTCATGTCGCGCTCTTTGTGTGCCCACATCGCGCACTATGCAGCATGGGCCTTTGGCATATCGTGCTTCCTGCTTTTCTAGTGCCCGGAGAAAAAATTCCACGTCTTCTTTTTTTCTTAGCTCTTCGTTGAAGCCATTGAGCAGTTCGAAAGCAACTCGATTCATGATAAAGCTGTTGGTATGCAGCCATCCCATGTTCTCGATATATTCTTCGAGCGTCAGTGCGTCTGCATATTGCTTTTTTCCGGGGAGAAGGGACTGCTTGGTTGCTTCGTCGATCTTATCACCGAAAATAATACCCTCGAAGTCGGGATGCTCCATGGCCAGCCGCATCCGGCTGGCCACTGCAGTCTTGACGAGAAGGTCATCAGAATCCAGGAATCCTATGTAATTCGCATCGCTGAGTGCGACGCCGTGATTTCGTGCGGCTGACTGTCCTTGATTGCTCTCAAGTTGATGCACCGACACCTTGGGTTCAGCATGGAAGTGTTCTTTCAGCTTCGAGTAGCTGTCGTCTGTGGAAGCATCATCCACGACAATGCAATGCGTGTTTAGCCACGTCTGCGAGAGTATGGAGTCGATAGCTTCACGGACATGGGGCCAGCGATTGAAGCAAGGAATGATGATCGTAACAGAAGGCATTTCGTCATTCATGTGAAATGAGTCCTACCTAGGCTTGGTGAATTCATTGAGGTTGATGCCATAATGCGTTTAGTTGGTCTTCGGCCTCGGCCCGATATGCCTCTCCCCGCAGCTTGTTTACCGTCAACGATTTCTTGAGCGCCGGCCATTGGTCGGCGCCTTTCGTTGGTAGCCGGCGCAGGTGGGCGTCGATCCAGACGATGTTCTCGTGCTGGTCGATCAGCAGGTTGTTGTAGTGCAGGTCGCGATGGACGTAGCCGGCACGGGCGAGCTGCATGACCTCCCGGCAGAAGCGCTCCAGGAATGCCTGTCGACCGTCTTCGTCCAAGGCGTCGAAGACCTCGCCGCCGGGCCGGGCGGCTTGCATGTGTTCCATCAGGAGCAAGGAGGCGTTGCGGTTGCCGGGGTTGAGCGAGATACCCCAGCCGTGGCAGTGGGGCGTCCGCAGGCCGGCCCGGCGCAGGATCCTCAGGTTCAGGAACTCCTTGCGGGCATCCGACTGGGCCAGCCAGCGCTTCTCCAGGTAGTCACGCAGCAGCCACTTGAGTGGCGCCTCTCGTTTCAGGAACTTGTCCGGCACCACCTTGGCGAGGATCTGCCGGTCGGCGGAGAGGAAGAAGTGGCTGCTGCCCACGGCCTCGAAGGCCGCGGTAGTGGTGGTACTGGCCAGTGACAGCCGGTCCGGCAGGCCATCCGGCTGGAAGACCAGGTAGCGCCGGCGGCGGTCATCGAAGGGGATATCCAGCAGCTTCACGTCATGTCCTGATTACTCGATCCTGATCACAGTGCCTCGAACTGGGGCAACACGCTTTCCTTGAGGAACGGCCGGTAGTGGCGTTCCTCGATCTCGATGGGGGCCTGGTTCATGCGCGCGATCGCATCGGCCAGGCCCTTTTCGTTTTCCGGGGCCACCAGGAAGTCGGCGAGCTCCTGGGTGAGGATCTCCTTCGGCCCGCTGGGGCAATCGACGCTGATCACCGGGGTATGCAGCAGCAACGCCTCGATCAGCACGCGGGGCAGGCCCTCGGCATCCGAGGTGAGGAGCATCGCCTTGGCGGCGGCGATCCAGGGATAGGGATTTTGGTGGTAGCCGGCGAAGGTGACCCGCTCCTCCAGGCCGAGCTCGGCGACCTGGCGACGGATGGAGGCCTCGTGTTCGGGCTTGCCCTTGCCCATGATCACCAGCGGGGTGGCCACGCCGCTCTCGGCATAGGCGCGCAGCAGGCGGTCGTGGCGCTTGCGGGGCTCCAGCGCGGCCACGCAGAGGAAGAACTCGCCGTCGGGCAGCTCAGTGGGTTCCGCGGCCATCGCGACGAAGGGGGCCCGCTCGTAGGGGTTGTAGATGGCAAGTATCCGTTGGGCTTCCAGACCCACCACGTGCTCGAGGTTCTCCTTCACGCCGTGGGAGACGGCGATGACCTGCCGGCCGCCATAGAAGCGGCGCACTTTGTCGAAGGCGCGCTCGCGCTTCTTCGGGTCGCTGAACTTGGCCGAGACATCGGACTTCACCCAGAAGTAGAGGTTGGGATGGCGTATATGCCGGGTGATGCGGTCGCAGGCGCAGGAGATCACCACGTCCGGCCGCCAGGCCTCGAGCGCCCGGGCGATCCTGCGTGCTTGCCACTTCTCGGTGAGCACCGTGGTGGTGGCCTTGGTGAAGGGGGTGACCACGCCGAGGTTCTCGATTGTGAGCCCTTCCGGGATGCGGTGCTCGATGCGCTCGCGCAGGGTGAAGACGATGACCGCGTGGCCGCGCTGGCGCAGCTGGTCGGCGGTGTAGAGCAGCGACTTCTCGGCACCGCCGCCGTAGAGGTCGGCGATGACGAAGGCGAAGCGTTTGGGGGCCATTGGTGATCTGATCCCTTGGCTGGTAAATCTGCGCAAGGCTACCACAGTGGGTCGGGCAAGTGGCGGGGGACGCGGGCGCCTTACGATTGCGTTACAATCCAGGGCACGCGACGCAGGGAACCATTATGAAGCTTCTGATTACCGGCATGGCCGGGTTCATCGGCCACGCCGTGGCTCGGCGCCTGGCCGGCGATGGCCATGAGATCGTCGGCATCGACAATCTCAACGACTACTACGATGTATCGCTGAAGCAGGCGCGGCTCGATGACCTCGCCGATTGCGAGAACGTGCAGTTCATCCGGCTGGACCTGGCCGACCGCGCGGGCATGGCCGCGCTCTTCGCCGAGCACCGTTTCGATCGCGTGGTGCATCTGGCCGCCCAGGCCGGGGTGCGCTACTCGCTGGAGAACCCGCATGCCTATGCCGACAGCAACCTGGTGGGGCACCTGAACGTGCTGGAGGGCTGCCGGCACCAGGGGGTCGAGCACCTGGTCTATGCCTCGTCGAGCTCGGTCTATGGCATGAATGACCGGGTGCCCTTTGCCACCTCGGATGCCGTGGACCATCCCATCAGCCTCTACGCGGCCACCAAGAAGGCCAACGAGCTGATGGCGCATACCTATTCGCACCTCTATGACCTGCCGGCCACCGGGCTGCGTTTCTTCACGGTCTACGGGCCCTGGGGACGCCCGGACATGGCGATGTTCAAGTTCACCCGGGCGGTGCTGGCCGGCGAGCCGATCCCGGTCTACAACCATGGTGAGATGGAGCGGGACTTCACCTATATCGATGACATCGTCGAGGGGGTCGTGCGAGTGCTCGAGCGTATCCCCCAGCCGGACCCTCAGTGGCAGGCCAGCGAGTCGGGCCCGGACAGCTCCAGAGCGCCCTATGCGCTCTATAATATCGGTCACGGCAGCCCGGTCTCGCTGATGGGGTTCATCCGTGCGGTTGAAGCGGCCACCGGGCGTGAGGCGATCTGCGACTTCCAGCCCATGCAGCCGGGCGATGTGCCCCGCACCTGGGCGGATACCCAGGCTCTGTTCGATGCCACGGGCTACCGGCCCCAAGTGAGCGTGGAAGAGGGCGTGAGGCGGTTCGTCGACTGGTATCGCGCGTATCATGGGGTGTGAGGGGCCGACCTCCTGCCCCGCTGGGTTCACCCCGCACACATTACCTTCATTGTAGGGAGACGTATGAAGATCACCATTTTTGGAACGGGCTATGTGGGGCTGGTGACCGGCACCTGCCTGGCCGACGTGGGCCATGACGTGCTGTGCATGGACGTGGACGCCGACAAGATCGCGCGCCTGGAGGGCGGCGAGATCCCCATCTTCGAGCCCGGGCTCGAGCCGATGGTCAAGGACAACGTGGAGGCGGGCCGGCTGCGTTTCACCACCGATGAAGCGGAGGCGGTGGCCTTCGGTACGCTGCAGTTCATCGCCGTGGGCACCCCGCCTGACGAGGACGGCAGCGCCGATCTCACGTACGTGCTGGCGGTGGCCGAGACCATCGGCAAGCACATGACGGACTACAAGGTCATCGTCGACAAGTCCACCGTGCCGGTGGGCACCGCCGACCGGGTGCGGGAGAGCGTAGCCGGGGCGCTCGAGGCCCGCAGCGCGGCGATCGACTTCGATGTCTGCTCCAACCCGGAGTTCCTCAAGGAGGGGGCGGCCATCGAGGACTTCACCCACGGGGCCCGGATCATCGTGGGTACCGAGTCGGAGTGGGTGAAGACGCTGATGCGCGAGTGCTATGCCCCTTACATTCGCCTGCACGACAAGCTGATGTTCATGGACGTGCGGGCGGCGGAGCTGACGAAGTATGCCGCCAACGCCATGCTGGCCACCAAGATCAGCTTCATGAACGAGATCGCCAACCTGGCCGAGCGGCTGGGGGCCGACGTGGAGCAGGTGCGTCGCGGCATTGGCTCGGACCCGCGCATCGGCTACCAGTTCATCTACCCCGGTTGCGGCTATGGCGGCTCCTGTTTCCCCAAGGACGTGCAGGCCCTCGCCCGCACCGCCAGCGACGTGGACTACCAGGCCGAGCTGCTGACCGCAGTGGAAGGCGTGAACCGGCGCCAGAAACAGACCCTGTTTACCAAGCTGGCCGGGGCCCTCGAGGGGGAACTGTCCGGCAGGACCATCGCCCTGTGGGGGCTGGCCTTCAAGCCCAATACCGACGACATGCGCGACGCGCCCAGCCGTACCCTGATGGAAGCGCTGTGGCAGGCCGGTGCCAAGGTGCAGGCCTACGACCCCGAGGCGATGAAGGAGTGCCGGCGGCTCTATGGCGAGCGCGATGACCTGCTGCTGGCGGGGGATCGCATCCAGGCGGTGAAGGGCGCCGATGCCCTGGTGATCTGCACCGAGTGGAAGGAGTTTCGCAGCGTGGACTTCGCCTGGCTGAAGCAGCAGCTGGCCACGGGGGTGATCGTCGACGGCCGCAACCTCTTCGAGCCGGAGGCGGTCAAGGCCGCCGGGCTTCGCTACTTCGCCGTCGGGCGGGGAGAGTCGTTGAAAGTCCCGAACTGATATCTTGCCAGCTCGGTCACGGGTGATGGCCGAAGTTCCTAGTCATGCCGCGGATCATACCCGCGGCATGACTCGTTCTACTGTCCGCGTATAACAAGAAGCAGTCTCATGGATGGCGAAGATTAGCACTGTCGCGCTCGGTAGGGAGGACTAAGGTCGATAGCATCCCTGCGGCTGCGGAAATGCTGGCTATGTCGATTCTGGTCACGGGGGGCGCCGGTTATATCGGCTCCCACATGGTATGTTCCCTGCTCGAGCAGGGACGGGATGTGGTGGTTCTCGACAATCTCGTCAACGCTTCCTATGCCGCGTTGGAGCGCGTCCAGGCGTTAACCGGCCGATGCGCGATATTTATCAAGGGCGACGTGCGAGACCGAAGCACTCTTGAGCATATCTTCGACAGCCACAGCGTTAATGAAGTGTTGCACTTTGCCGGACTCAAGGCTGTCGGGGAAAGTATCGAGCAACCATTGCGGTATTACGATAACAATGTCGGCGGCACTCTGAGCCTTTGCAAGGCCATGGCAACTGCGGGAGTTCGACGTCTCGTGTTCAGTTCCTCTGCCACGGTATATGGCCATGTGGAGAGGATGCCGATAAAGGAGACCATGCCCACTGGGCGACCCACCAACCCATATGGTCGTTCCAAGCTGATGGTGGAGGAGGTGCTAAGGGATCTGTGCCGAACAGATCCGCGCTGGTCGGTTGCCTTGCTCCGCTACTTCAACCCGGTCGGTGCCCACGAGAGTGGCAGGATTGGAGAGGACCCCAGTGGCATTCCCAATAATCTTGTTCCATTCATCTCGCAAGTTGCGATCGGGAAATGCGGCGCATTGCCGATATTCGGCAATGACTATCCTACCCGCGATGGCACTGGTGTCAGGGACTATATCCATGTGCTGGATCTCGTAGAAGGGCATCTGGCCGCTATGGAAACCATTGCCAGACGGTCTGGTGTCAGCATCTGGAACCTGGGAACTGGTCAAGGCTACTCGGTACTCGAGATGATAAGAATGTTCGAGAAGGTTGCAGGGCGACCAGTCCCCTACACCATCCAGCGCCGTCGCGATGGAGATATAGCCGAATGCTGGTCTGACCCATCGCTGGCCGAGCGGGAGCTTGGCTGGAAAGCTCGGCGAGGACTGGAAGAGATGCTCGTCGATACTTGGCGATGGCAAACGGCAAATCCCCGGGGCTATGGCTGATCCGTACGCGCCTTGTCAGCTTGACCCGATGGGGAATCCCTCATCACACCCTATCTCGAAAGGTCCGTTGAACCGGTGACAGGTTCAACGGACCTTTTTTTTATCAATATCAATTGGTTAGTAATAGAGCGCGAGGGTCTCTCGCGTGATCTATTCCCAGAGTTGGCTATTAAAACTCTGCAGTTGAAGCATGAGATTTCCCTGCTTAAGGATGACGGCAATGGCGGAGACGTCTGGTGTGGCAGCAGTTACGAAAATGACCATGTGTGCGCTGCGACACAATGTAACCTGATGAAAGCGGCGTTAGTTGGTGTGTATATTCCGAAGTGATCTTGATGCCGTTTGAAAACAGAAGCAGAGGAGTTGGTGTGCCACGCCTTTCCTCCTTGCACCATCGCAGACAAGGCTTCAGGGAAGTGCCGGCATGACACCCTGGGGCGGTAGCGTGGTCAAGGCCACATGAGACACCAATTCAGCGGGAGAAGCCACCATCATGCTGACATCGGTTACGTGTGAACAGTTTCTGACGCGAGATTGTTGCCAATGGCGGGCGCAGTGACGTGAATGGCGACTTTTAGTTGTAGCGGTGCTACTGGACCTTCGCGTGGTTGGCAACGTGAGAGTGAATCGGACTAATGTGCTCACAGATGCCGACGGTATCAACGAGAGTCACGACGAACCGACAGGCATATTCGTGCTACGAGCCAAAGAGTCGTTATTGAGCAGCTAGCTATGGTTCACTAGCTTGTTATCATCAATGTGTCCATCTTGAACCTAGGCAGTCGCTTCACATTGTACCTCAAGATGTGGTCTATGTGACGACGGTATCCTTGGCGTGCTGTAACAACGTAATCAGCCAGCTGCTGCCGGCGGTCATGCTGCAGGGTGATGTAGCTTACTCAGTTGATAAATCTTATGGTTAAAATATTCATACACATTGGAACCCATAAGACAGGAACTACTACAATACAGCATGCTTTGCTCCAAGTGAGCCGGCGGGGCCTGGCCGATAGTTGGTATTATGCACGCACTCCTCGAGCAACGAGGATAATGATACGCGCTGAGACCCATGAAAACGAGCTGGTGAATAGTTTCCGGAAAGACTTTCTTCAAGGCGTGAAGCGTGCGGGAGGCAGAGCGGTTATATTTAGTTGCGAGGGATTTAGTGGCTGGCCGTTTACTGGATACCAAAATTCATCAGTTGTGGCTTCTATGTTGCGCGAGGCCACAACGGGCTACGATATCAAGATCATTATTTATTTACGGCGGCAATCTGAATTTATAGAATCAATGTACGCCCAGACTATCCATGAGGGAGCGGCGATATCGATGGATGAATTTCTAGAAGGTTTCGTGTCGCCGAAAGCGCTTATGTACAGTCGTATCATCAATGATTTTGCCGAAAAATTTGGTCGTGTCAATGTCATCGTCCGTTCTTACCATGCCGCCTCGCGGAGAGGTATTCTCAATGATTTCGGCGAAATTGTGGGCGTGTCGAGGCTTACTGAGTTCGAGCAGGAGCGTAAAAATCCGAGTTATTCATTGCATGCTATCAAAATTGCGAAGAGAAGCAATCTAGAGCTGGATCTGGCTCAGAAACAGCGGCTTAGACATGCGCTCCAAAAAGTTATGGCTAAGGATGATAGCGAGTATTTCATGCTGTTATCGAAGGCTCAGCACGATGTGTTAACCCAGCGTTATGCCGATGATAATCGGTGGATAGCCGATGAGTATTTTTCGGGTAATATCGAAACTACATTTCCGTCTGTATCAGAGGAGGCAAGCTCATCCTCACAGTCTACTTTGTGCCATGATCAGGTGAGTCGTTTAGTGGTTGAGCTGCTCTCGTGGCCGAGTGGGCAAAGAAATGAAACGGGGCTTCTGGCAGGAGCACGCATTGCGCTGGCTGCATATCCACGTTTGACCACTATTCTCCGGACTATACTCGGGAGAAATTAGGTGAGAAAGGTTCTCATCTCTCCGGCAGCGAGGGGTATTCTCAACTGATGTTATGCCGATTTCTGGTGTCTACCCTTCGAGGCTTCCCCCCGGATCTCGTAAGTAAACACATACAGCAACTCCTTAGCGGTATGGCTACGAGATCGACACCTGAAGTGACTATCCATATTTAATCATGCATATTTCTCCGACTTTCGGAGTAGGCAATGTACCTCTTTATAAAGACGACCAAATGATAGATAAGCTCCCACGGGTAGCCAGTAGCATTTGACCTGCCGAAATCATGAATGATAATAGCTGATTAGGCACTTAGCCATAGATAAACGCTTAGTCAATATCGGAGAGAAGATCGTGAATAGCCGGCCACATCAGGGCAATGTACCGATTCCCCCGTCTCCGATCATTATTCAGGGTACTTCTTCCGCTCAAGACGGGATGGACATTGCTCGCCTGCTGGGCGTACTGGTAGATCATAAATGGTTGATTCTTCTTTCATTCTTGCTCTTTGGGCTAGGGGGCTTGATCTACAGTGCCACGGTGACCCCGATCTACCGGGGTGACACTCTGGTGCAAGTAGAGAGCCGGTCTTCCATCAATACCGTGGGAGAGTCGGGGGGAGTGGTAAGGGAAGCCGATAACAGTAGCGGGGTAGCGACCGAGGTCCAGATTCTGCGCTCGCGTATGGTGTTGGGAAAGGTAGTGGATCGGCTCGGTATGGATATGTCCATTCAACCACGCACGCTGCCCCTCATCGGTGGCTATATACAGAAGAACGAGATAGCACGTCCGGACCTGGCTACCCTGCCGCTACTGGGAGACAGGCTGCTCGCCTCGGGCTGGGTACAGCGACTTCAGGACCTGGTCTCACATCACCCGGGCGTCTGGGGGAAGGAGACGATTGAACTGTCGCGGGTTGAGATGGCTGAGGCCATCAAGGGGACGCCTCTGACAGTGGAGGTATTGGGCGATGGACGCTATCGCCTTTTGCAACAGGAAGAGTCTTTGGGGGTTGGCCGTCAGGGAGCAGAGGAAGCGTTCATGAATGGCCAGGTCCGCCTGCGGATCGAGGAGATAAGGGCGCCGGCTGGCGCGAACTTCCAGTTATTGATGCAACCTCGTGAACTCGCGATTGCTCAGTTGAAAGGGCGGCTTTCCATCATGGAGGAGGGAGCCACTGCAAGGGGAGTCAGCACCGGGATGTTGCGGCTGACCCTTACGGGAAGCGACCGTGGCGAGATACGGCAAGCTCTGGATGCGATCAGTCAGACGTTCCTGATGCAGAATGTGGAGCGCCAGTCTGCCGAGGCTCAGCAGAGCCTTGAATTCCTCGAGAAACAGGCCCCCGAACTGCGGGCCCAGCTTGCTGCCGCCGAAGACCGTATGAGTGAATACCGTGCCAATGTGGACAGTATCAACATCGACTCCGAGGCACAGTCGGTGATCGACCAGTTCATTAGCCTGGAGAGACAGCTCAATGAGTTGACCATCCAGGAGTCGGAGTTGACCCAGCGTTTCAATGTTAATCATCCGTCATATCAGGGGCTAATGGAAAAGAAGCGATATCTGAATGCACAGCTGGGGCGGCTCAATCAGCGTGTCAAGGCCATGCCGGAGGCTCAACAGCACCTGATCAGACTCAATCGAGATGTTGAGGTCGCTCAGGCGATATATGTCGATGTGCTTAACAAGGGCCAGGAGCTACAGTTGTCGAAGGCTGGCACGATTGGCAACGTCAGAATCATTGACCCAGCGGTGGTTGGGCGGACGCCGGTAAAACCCCAAACGACCGTCATCGTTGGCGCAGCGGCACTGCTTGGCGGCTTGCTGTCCATGATCTATGTAGTAGTCAGGTCGGCCTTCAACCGGGGAGTTGAGAGCCCCAAGCAACTCGAGGATCTTGGCATTCCCGTCTATGCCACGGTGCCGCTTTCCCCCGAGCAAGCACGCCTGGCTAAGTGGGACAGGCGAGCGATGAAAGATGGCTGGCTCCTGGCGGAGCAATTCCCAGCGGACTCTGCCGTAGAGTCGTTGCGAGGGCTGCGTACCAGCTTGCACTTTGCGATGCTGGATGCTCCCAACAACTGCCTGATGATTTGTGGGCCCAGCCCGGATATTGGCAAGAGCTTCATTGCCCTTAATTTGGGTGCTGTCTGCGCCCAAGGAGAGCAGAAGGTCCTGATCATCGACGCAGATCTGCGCAAGGGTAGCCTTCACCGGGCATTCGGTGAGCCTTCCAAGGGTGGCTTGTCCGATGTACTGACCAACACGCTTGGCATAGACCAGGCAATCCGCGCTACCGAAATGCAAGGGCTGTTCTATCTATCACGGGGAACGGCACCACCTAATCCTGCTGAGTTGCTGATGAATCGGCATTTCTCGGCGCTGCTGGATGATGTGAGTAGTCGCTTCGACCTGGTCATACTGGACACGCCTCCGGTGCTGGCGGTGGCCGATGCCGCTATCGTAGGAAAGCGGGCCGGCACCGCCATGATGGTGACTCGCTTCATGATGAACCCCCCAGGAGAGATCGAACACGCGATACAACGCCTGAATAATGCAGGTATCGATGTGAAAGGCTGCGTCATTAATGGAATGCAGCGAAAGGCGTCGACGGCCTATGGATATGGATATTATCAGTACCAATATGCAACGGGTCGCTCCCATGAAGATGCCTGACGGTCGGATGGAGGGGGCGGCGGTAAGCTCGACACCGGCCGTTGGCACAGAGGCTACATCAGGCAATAAGGATGGCCTGAAGATCGCAGAGAAGAGCCTGTTGCGCGTCCTCGCCGAACTTTACTCGCTGCTGACCCCTGAGCAGAAGCGAAGATTGTTGCGACTCCAGTTCTTGCTTGTGCTTATGGCGCTGGCAGAGATTGTCGGCGTGGTCTCAATCGGGCCCTTCATGGCGCTGGTAGGCAATCCTGAGCGCCTTCAGGGAAGCGGCACCCTGGCAGATTGGTACCGGATGTCCGGTCTCTCCTCCCCTGAGGAGTTTCTTATCCTTATGGGGGTAATCGCCTTTTCCCTGCTTTTGATATCTAGCTTGTTCAGCATGTTTACGTTGTGGCGATTGTTGCTTTATGGAGCCAAGGTTGGAGGGGAAATATCCAGTCGCCTGTTCGAATACTATATGCACCAACACTGGCTTTTCCACGTGGAGAATGCCAGCAGCAGCTTGATGCATGGCATTTCCCAAGAGTGTAGACGCGTCTCTGATCACATCATCGGGCAATTTTTGCGAATGAATGCCAAGATTGTACTTGCCCTGTTAATGGTGGCGGCTCTTTTCATTTATAATCCCTGGATAGCGACGCTGGGGCTGTTGATCTTTGGTCTTTCCTACATTGTTCTATATCGGCTCGTGCGGAGCCGATTAACAAGCAACAGCAGTAAGATGTCGTCTTCTCAGGCGCAACGCTTCAAGTTGATGTCGGAAGGTTTCGGTGGCATCAAGGATATTCTGTTGCTCGGGCGCCAGGAGGCAATGACGCGAAAGTTCAGGGAGGCCAGCCGGAGCTATGCGTACAACCACGGGACGAGCCTGACATTAAGCCAGGCACCACGTCATGCCATGGAGCTGATTGCCTATGGCGCCGTGATAATGTTGGTGCTTTACTTGCTCGGCATGCACCAGGGGGACACGGGCAGTATTCTTCAACTCATTGCGATCTATGCGCTGGCGGGTTTCAAGCTCTTGCCTGCCTTCCAGCAGGTCTACGGGAGCCTAACGACGATTCGAGCCAATCTCTCGGCTTATTACACCCTGAGGGATGACCTTTATGCCAGTCGCAACATGGATAGGGAAGCACCGAGGAAACAGTCAGGACAGACAGGTGGAAAGTTTCCGGAGCCTGGTAAGAGAATCCAACTCAAGGGCGTATCCTTTCGCTATCCTGGGCAGGAGGAAGCGGTGATCAAGGAACTTGATCTGACGGTTCCTGCCAATAGCGTCATAGGTATTGTCGGGTCATCGGGGTGTGGGAAATCGACCATCATCGATCTGCTCTTGGGCTTGATCTCACCCTGTCAGGGAGTGGTCCAGGTTGATGGCATCGCGCTCGATGCCGGCAATATGCGTGCGTGGCAGGAGAAGCTCGGCTATGTCCCCCAGAGCATTTTTCTCGCCGACGATACTATTCGCCACAACATTGCCTTGGGGCTGCCTGATGAACAGGTCGATCTCCAGCGACTCGGGAAGGCGATAAGCCTGGCGAACCTGGATGGCCTTGTCGATAAATTGCCCAAAGGCCTTGACACCGTGGTTGGTGAACGTGGCGTTCAACTTTCAGGTGGCCAGAGACAGCGTATTGGTATTGCTAGGGCACTCTATCAGGATGCTTCAGTGCTGATCCTCGACGAGGCCACCAGTGCCTTAGATGGTATCACCGAAAATGTAATCATGCGTGAAATTCATGCCTGGTCCGGGAGTCGGACCATTGTCCTTGTTGCGCATCGAATCAGTACAGTCAAGCAGTGTGAATGGATCTATCTCATGGATCATGGGAAAGTGGTGGATCAAGGTTGTTATGAAGACTTGATCCATAGAAATTCGTCTTTCAGGGCGATGGCAGGCGAAAATAAAACAATCTGATTCTATCTAAAGAGAACCAGCTTTCATCGATTTATAAGATAATTTTCTCTCCGTGATGGTTAAACATATGGTTAATTATTACTGTTTGGTGATTTTCTAAATTGTGAGAATGATACATGTCATTATATAATAGGCAGGTTCTTGTTACGGGTGCTGATGGTTTTATCGGTTCACATCTTACCGAAGCGTTGGTCAGACAAGGCTGCCGAGCCAGGGCCATGGTGATGTACAACGCCTTCGGCTCCCGGGGGTGGCTGGACGAGGTGCCTCGGGAGGTGGTCGAGCAGGTGGAGGTGGTGGCCGGTGATGTCCGCGATCCTCATGCCGTGAAAGCGTTGATGACAGGCTGCGATGTGGTCTTTCACTTGGCGGCGCTGATCGCGATTCCCTACTCCTACATGGCCCCTGACAGTTATGTCGACACCAATGTGCGTGGCACCCTCAATGTGTTGCAGACGGCCAGGGACCTGGGTGTGGCTCGGGTGGTGCATACCTCTACCAGCGAAGTGTATGGGACCGCCCTGCGCGTCCCCATCGACGAATCGCATCCCCTGCAGGCTCAGTCGCCCTATGCGGCCAGCAAGATCGGTGCCGATCAGCTGGCCCTGTCGTTCCATCGTTCGTTCGGTACGCCGGTATCGCTGATTCGGCCCTTCAACACCTATGGGCCTCGCCAGTCCGCCCGGGCTGTCATTCCCTCCATCATCATCCAACTCGCCCAGGGCGCTTCCCGGCTGCATCTCGGTGCGCTTCATCCCACCCGTGATTTCAGTTATGTGGAGGACACCGTCGCCGGTTTCATTCGGGTGGCCGAGTGTGACTCGGCCCTCGGCCAGGTGGTCAATGTCGGCAGCGGCTTCGAGATCAGCATCGGCGACACCGTATCGTTAATCGCCGAACTGATGGGCACGACCATCCAGGTGGTATCCGACGACCAGCGCCTGCGACCGGCCGCCAGCGAGGTGGAAAGGCTGTGGGCCGATACCACCCGGGCCCGGGATCTGGTGGGGCATATCCCGGCCCATGGCGGGCGGGAGGGATTCTGTCGGGGACTCGAGAAAACCATCGCGTGGTTTCGTGAACCGCACAACCTGAACCGCTACCGGTCCGAACGCTATGGCATCTAGCCAACCGAGGCAGGGATGAGCAAAGACGCCTTTATCGTGCTCGGCGGCGGCGGACACGCCCGGGTGGTGATCCATTGCCTACAGGCGCTTGGCTATCGGGTCAGCGGCTATACAGCTCCCCGCGACCTGGGAGTACAGCGCGGCATCCCGTATCTCGGCGACGACAGGGGACTGCGGCGAGGTGTGGAGGTGACGAACATATCCATGGCGCTGGGCATTGGCAAGGTGACTATTCAGTCTCCCCGCTTGCACCTGATGGATACGCTCCGGGCTGAAGGTTTCCACTTTCCCCCTATCGTCTCAGCACGTGCCGTAGTGCACGACGATGTGGTACTCGGGGCCGGCAGTGTGGTCTTCGATGGGGCGGTGGTGGTGACGGGAACGCGCATGGGCCTGGCGTGTATCGTCAACACGAGTGCCACGGTGGATCACGACTGTGAGTTGGGCGACGACGTGCACGTGGCACCGGGCGCGACCTTGAGTGGCGGCGTACGTGTGGGAAAACGTAGCCTGATCGGCACCGGGGCAAGGATCATCCAGGGCGTCAGTATCGCATGTGACTGCCTGGTCGCCGCGGGGGCGACGGTGGTGCGGGATCTGGACAGGCCAGGCACCTACATGGGGACGCCAGCGAGGAGAGTCGCATGAGCTACAGGGAACCGACCTTCGTGATCGCCGAGGCGGGGGTCAACCATAACGGTTCGCTCGAGCTGGCGCTGCGCCTTGTCGAGTCGGCGAGGGAGTGTGGTGCCGATGCGGTCAAGTTTCAGACATTCCGTGCCGAGTCGCTTGTCACGCAGCATGCCGTCAAGGCGGCGTACCAACAGCGTAATGTGAAAGGAAGTCGCTCCCAACTCGAGATGCTGCGTGCGCTGGAGCTCTCGGAGAGCGAGTTCGAGGTGATACGTCGCCATTGTGAACGCTGTGGCATCGAGTTTCTCTCCAGTGCTTTCGATGAACGTAGCGTGCATTTCCTCGATGCGCTGGGCATGCGCTGTTTCAAGGTACCGTCCGGAGAGGTGACTAACCTGCCGCTGCTCGAAAGTATCGGGGCCATGGGCAAGCCCGTGCTCCTCTCGACCGGGATGTGTTGGCTCGGTGAGGTGGAGATGGCGCTGCGCGTACTGGAGGAGGCGGGTGCCGGGGCGGTCACCCTGCTGCACTGTGTGACCGAGTACCCGGCGCCTCACGATCAGGTCAACCTGGCCGCTATGGCGACCCTGCACGAGGCCTTCGGACGGCGAGTCGGCTACTCGGACCACACCGACGGGATCGAGATTCCCGTGGCGGCTGTGGCCATGGGGGCGTGTGTACTCGAGAAACATTTTACGCTGGATACCAGCATGGCGGGGCCCGACCACCTGGCATCGCTGGCCCCCGACGCCTTCCGACACATGGTGGAGACCGTGCGACGGGTCGAACTGGCGATGGGCGACGGACAGAAGCGACCGGCTCCCTGCGAATTGGCCAATCGAAAGGTAGTGCGCAGGAGTATCGCGGCCCGCGGAGCCATTGCGGCCGGTGAGCCGATCACCCGTGATGCCCTCGTGCTGAAGCGGCCCGGTGACGGCCTTCCCCCGGAGTGCTTGGCCCTGGTGGAAGGGCGGCGGGCGCGCCGAGATATCCAGGCCGACGAGCTGCTCGACTGGCAGGACCTGTCATGAATCGGCGTCGCATATGGATCGTGACCACCTCTCGGGCCGACTACGGGCTGCTGTACTGGTTGATGCGGGAGATGGAAGAAGATGCTGACCTCGAGCTGCAGACCATAGTGACGGGCAGCCACCTGTGCGTCGAGTTCGGCATGACGGTCGACGAGATCGTGCGTGATGGCTTCAGGGTACACCGGCGCATCGAGATCATGCTCTCGTCCGACAGTCGCGAGGCGATGGTCAAGGCCATGGGGATCGCGCTGCTCGGTTTCGGGGATGCCCTGGTGCAGGATGCCCCCGACTTGCTGGTGGTGCTCGGCGATCGGTTCGAGATCGTGCCTGTGGCCCTCGCCGCCGTCGTGCACCGCATACCGGTGGTACACCTTCACGGGGGGGAGGTCAGCGGTGGCGCCCTGGATGAGTACTTCCGCCATGCCGTCACCAAGCTGGCGAGCCTGCATTTTCCCGCCACCGAGCTGTATCGGCGGCGCCTGCTGAGGATGGGGGAGGATCCCGCGAGGACCTACAGCTTCGGGGCCCCGGGGCTCGATCATCTCCATCGCAGCGACCTGCTGAGCCGAGAGGCGCTCGCCGAGTGTATCGGGATGCCGCTGGATCGTCCCACGGCCCTGGCGACCTATCACCCCGTGACAGGCGAGCCGGATGCACGTCTCGCCGGTCAGATCGAGGCGCTGCTGGGCGCCCTGGAATCATGTCCGCAGCTCCAGGTCATCTTTACCAAGGCCAACGCCGATGCCATGGGGCGCTGGATCAATGCCCAACTCCTGGACTGGGTCACCCGTCATCCAGAGCGCGCTCGCTTCTTCGACAACCTGGGTCACCGTGTCTATCTCAGCTGTCTGCGCCACCTAGACATGCTCGTGGGCAACTCTTCCAGTGGGCTGATCGAAGCCCCCTCGTTCGGTCTGCCCGCCATCAATGTCGGCAGCCGTCAGGAGGGGCGTCTACAGGCCGACAACGTGATCTCGGTGGAGCCCGTGCAGCACGCGATCGGTGAGGCCATCTCGCTTGCCCTTGACCCGGGGTTTCGTGACGGGCTCAAGGATATGGTCAACCCCTATGACCCCCGGGCCGACGGGCAGATATCACGTCGGATCAAGGACGTCCTCAAGACCGTTCTCCTCGATGAGCAACTCATGAAGAAGCCGTTCCATGTCTTCGAGTAGTGTTTGGGCCTGATGCCCCCCGGAGGTTGACCATGCTAGATGCACTCTTGATCGATGAGCATCGCAAGGTGCTCGATGCCCTTCACCAGCTGGAAGAGACCCAGCTCAAGATCCTTTTCGTTACCGATAGGGAGGGACGACTGGTTGGAACGCTGACGGACGGGGACATCAGGCGCTGGATCTTGGGTGGGGGGAATCTTGGCGGTGAAATGGGAGACGTATGCAACCGCACCCCCTGTGTGGTGCATGGTGATCAGGCGCATGAGGTACTGAAGAACATCATGAGGTCCCGACAGGTCACGTCCGTGCCGGTTCTGGACGATGACGGACGTGTCAACAAGGTGGTGTTCTGGGAAGACCTGTTCACAGATGACCATCCCGAGGCAGCTGAGCATGAGCCTCTCGGAGTACCAGTGGTGGTCATGGCCGGTGGCAAGGGAACACGATTGGCCCCCTTTACCAGTGTGCTACCTAAACCGCTTATACCCGTCGGTGACAGGACCGCGATACAGGTCATTCTCGACTCCTTCGCTGAATGCGGTGTCGATGAGTTCTATCTGTCGGTAAACTACAAGTCAAAACTTATCCAGGCTTATTTCGAGGAACTTTCTCCGGATTATCGGCTCCATTATGTCCTCGAGGATGAACCTCTGGGGACTGGGGGAGGACTGCATGTCCTGTCAGGGGTACTAGATGGCGACCTGATCGTGACCAATTGTGATGTCATTATCAAGGCGGATTATCGGGCGATACTGGACCATCACAGAAGAGAAAAGAACGATATTACGATGGTGGTTTCGTTGAGAAACTATGACATTCCCTATGGTATATGCGACATCGTTGATAATGGCCAGCTGTGCGCAATGCGTGAGAAGCCGAGTTACAACTTTCTCGTCAATACAGGGTTATATGTCTTGAGTTCCTCGATCCTTGGAATGATTCCATGCCAACAATTCTACCACCTGACTGACCTGATAGACGATGTGCGGCAGAAGGGAGGTCGAGTGGGCGTCTTTCCGATTAGCGACACCGCCTGGATGGATACCGGTGAATGGCAACAGTACTGCGAGACCATGGCAAGGCTGGCCTGATGTCCTGTGTGGCCTAAGTGACTTTCCTGATGATCGGGAGTGAAGAACGATGATTCACGAACAGGGTGTCGTCGCCGTGATTCCCGCTCGCGGTGGCAGCAAGAGTGTGCCGGGCAAGAACCTCAGGGACCTGGGCGGCATGCCATTGATTGCCTGGTCGATCACGACGGCACAGCGCTGCCCGTTGGTGGATCGGGTCATCGTGTCCACGGATGCTGTCGAGATCGCCGAAGTGGCGAAGTGTTTTGGCGCCGAGGTCTATGACCGTCCCGCCCACCTGGCCACCGATGATGCCCTGGTCATCGATGCCCTTCGCGACCTGATTCGTCGGCTGAACATGGAAGGAGAAAAGGCCGAGATCATGGTCTTGCTTGAGCCGACCTGTCCGTTCCGTGCCGTGGACGACGTGAGTACCTGCATCCTGCGCCTGGTCGAGGAGAAGCTGGACTCCATCGCCACCTTCAAGGCAGCCGAGCTCAATCCCCACCGGGCCTGGCGGATTGAGAGTGGAAGGCCAGGTACCTTCATCGAGGGCAGTGTGCCCTGGATGCCACGTCAGCAACTTCCGTCTGCCTACCAGCTCAGTGGCGACGTCTATGCCTTCCGACACGCCGAGCTGCGGGCTGAGGAACGAGGATTGCTCTTCGGACGGTCCGGAGCAGTGAAGGTCGAGGGTCACGGTTCGATCGATATCGACGATGAGCGTGATTTTCTGCTGGCGGAATTGATTTCAAAGGAGATAGGGCATGCATCGGTCCCTGCGTGATCTCATGGATCTGACTGGCAAGACAGCGTTGATCAGTGGTGGGGCAGGCTATCTCGGTATGGCCATGGGGGAGACGTTGGCGGAACTCGGGGCCAGCGTGGTCGTCGCCAGCCGTGACGGCGACAAGTGTGCCGATCTGGCACGACACCTGGCACGCCAAGGGTCGGTGGGGAAGCATCTCGGCATGACCCTGGACGTTACCGACAGGGCCTCCGTACGGCGCTGTCTCGATGCCGTGGAAAGCACCTACGGAGGCCTGGACATCCTGATCAACAA
The DNA here is from genome assembly GCF_030012485.1 of Halomonas rhizosphaerae. Taxonomy (NCBI): domain Bacteria; kingdom Pseudomonadati; phylum Pseudomonadota; class Gammaproteobacteria; order Oceanospirillales; family Halomonadaceae; genus Halomonas; species Halomonas rhizosphaerae. Next base: position 81,425 of record NZ_JASCQQ010000017.1, on the reverse strand, counting down.
TGCCTGGTCGGGAAAGAAGAACAGCTGGTCGAGCATCGAGGAAGACGATTGGTACCAGGACATCGACATCAGCCTCAATTCTGTCTTTCGCATGGTCAAGTTTGCTTACCCACAGCTAAAGGCGCGCTCTGGCTGCATCATCAACATTGCCTCGATGTATGGCCATGTGGCGCCTGACTATCGCCTCTATGAGGGGACGGATCATGCGAACCCGCCGAGCTATGGGGCCGCCAAGGCCGGTGTGCTCCAGTTCACCCGCTACCTGGCAAGCTTTCTCGCCCGAGATGGCATCCGGGCCAACGCCATCAGTCCCGGAGCGTTTCCGCATGAGCTGACACAGGCCAACCAGGCCTTCATGCAGCGACTCAGGTACAAGGCGCCCTTGGGTCGTCTGGGTCAGCCTGACGAGCTGAAGGGCGCCATTGCCCTGCTGGCGACCGACGCCGGGAGCTACATGACGGGACAGAACCTCTGCGTGGACGGTGGATGGGCCATATGGTGACGCGAGTTGGGATGATAGGCATGAGTCCAGGAAACGGGCATCCCTTTTCCTTCTCCGCCATCATCAATGGTTTCTCTGAAGACGGCATGAAGGTTTCGGGCTGGCCGGTCATCCATGAGTACCTCCGCCAACGACGTCCCGAAGAGTTCGGTGTCGGCAGCCTGCACGTGACCCATGCCTGGACCCAGGAACCCAGCGTGACAGCGGCACTGTGCCGGGCCACGAAAATCGAGCACGGCGTGGAGCGTCCCGAGCAGATGCTCGGCGAGGTGGACGCGCTCATCATCGCCCGCGACGATGCAGGAAGTCACTGGCCTCTGGCGCGTCGCTTCCTGGCAGCCGGTCTTCCGGTGTTCATCGACAAGCCCTTGACGCTAGACAGGGAATGCCTGATGGCATTCAGGCCCTACCTAGAGAAGGGACAGCTGATGACCTGCTCCGGGATGCGTTACGCCAAGGAACTGGATGTGCTCCGCGAACAACTTTGCGAGCACGGTAGCCTCAGGCTGGTGCGCGGCACGATCGTCAATGACTGGGAGCGTTACGGCATCCATCTGCTGGAAGCCCTGCTGTCGTTGCTGCCCGGTCATCCGACCAGCGTATGCGCGGTGCCAACGGGACACGAAACGCTGCTGATTCGACTTGACGATGGTACCCCGTTGATCATCGACGCCCTGGGCGAGGTCCCTCCGGTCTTTGATATCGAGGTGTTCGGAAGCCGGCGCGTCAGCCGCTGTTCAATAACAGACAACTTCAGCATGTTTAGACGTCTCCTGTTCGCATTCTCGGACATGGTCACCAAGGGTAGTCCTTCCATACCTGCCGAAGAGAGCATCAGGATCTTGAGTACATTAATCGCTGGTCGCGAGGCGTTGGACGAGGGTGGCCAGGTCGATCTAAGGCAGGGTGTCTCATGAGGGTCTGTCTGGTCAATGACACTTCCAATACCAGCAACTGGGGAGCCCGGGCCACCTCCACGGCATTGAGGATGATGCTGGAGGCCTCCGGTGCCCAGCTGGATAGTGTCATCTATGAATCTCGGGTGACCGGAGCCCAGTACCTCGACCGTCCGGCTCTTGTGCAGCGATCGGAGTGGCTGAAGCACCACCTCCCGGATAACCGCCCGATGCGCCGCATTATCCGAGCAGGGTTCAATCGCCTCGCCAGGCTCCTTCCCGACGTGGCTCCCCGCACCTGGAACGACTTTCCGCGTCTCGAGAGGCGGGTACTGGAGAAGCGCGCCTTGCCAGATATCCACGCTTGTTTCGATGCGTGTGACCTGGTGATGATCAGCGGCGAGGGATGCCTCTACGGCAACATCCGTCAGAGCCGCATGCTGCTGTTTCTGGCCTATCTGGCTCGCCATGGCATGGACCGGGAGACCGTCCTGGTCAACCACAGTGTCGATCTTCGACATCCCGTGCTGAACGAGATCGCACGGCATGTCTATCCCCTGCTCAATGAGGCGGTCTTCCGCGAAAACGATTCGGCACGTGTGTGTGCCGAGTTCTGCGACCCGAAGGTGGTGCCCGATGCGGCTTACGGGTTTGCGCCCGCCTTGGGGCCCGCCTGGCTCGAGGTGGCGGGCAGGACCTGCTATTTCGACGGCTGGCCCACCCGTGTCCGGGACTTCGATCCTCGAAAGCCCTATGTCTGCGTCGGCGGAAGTTCGAGCTTTACCAGGGGCCGTTCCCGCGGGAGGGATCCCGTGCCGGGGTACATGAGTCTATGTCGGGAGTTGAAGCAGGCCTTTGGCCAGGTCCTGCTGGTGGCGGCGGCCCGGCAGGACGAGACAGTCCTTTCGAAGGTGGCCGACGCGCTCGACCTGCCGCTGATCGGTATCGCCACGCCCTTCCCCCAGGCCCTGGATATCATCGCCAATAGCCTGGCCTATGTCGGTGGGCGATGGCACTCCGCGGTCTTTGCCCATTCGGGTGGTACCCCCGTGGTGGCGTTGGGCGCCTACACCTCCAAGATGCAGGCCTTCCTGCATCATATCGGTGAAGCCGACGTTCCCCTAGACCCGTTTCATCTCGATGCTGTGGCCGGACAGGTCCGTGAGCGGCTCGAGGATATCCGCTCCCAGGGGGAGGCGCTTCGCCGGGAGCGTCTGTCACTTGCCCTCGAGTTCAGGAAGCAGTCGAGGCTCAACGTGCACTGTGTCGAGCGTCAGCTGGCCGGGGCGAGATCGGAAAGCCTCACAATTTATCACCAGGATTCGATGCCATGAAAAGGGACTACGGTCAGCTATTCGCTCTCGATGGGCGGGTGGCCATCGTGACCGGAGGTACAGGCATCCTGGGTCGAGCCTTCTGCCGTGCCCTGGCCGAGTATGGTGCGCATGTCGTGGTCGCTGACCTGCAAGAAGAGGCTGCCATCTCCCTGGCCGAGCAGCTCGAGGTGGAGACCGGCGTGACGTGCCTGGGCCTGGGCTGTGACGTGAGCGACGAAGCGTCCGTCGAGAGGCTGGTGGCCCAGGCTTGCGAAACGTTCGGCCGCATCGACGTGCTGCTCAACAATGCGGCGAGTAAATCTCGAGACCTTGAGGCCTTCTTTGCCCCGATCGAGACCTATTCCCTGGATGAGTGGCGTCGGATCATGGCGGTGAATCTGGATGGCGTCTTCCTGGTGTCTCGCGCGGTGGGCAGGCAGCTGATCGTTCAGGGTGAGGGGGGCAGCATCGTGCATACCGGTTCCATCTACGGCCGGCTCGGCGTCGATCCACGCATCTACGAGGGGGCCGAGTATCTCGGAGTCGCGATCAACACGCCACCGGTCTACTCGGTTTCCAAGGCGGGCGTGGCCGGGCTGACGCGGCACCTGGCAACGCTCTGGGCCGTACACGGCATTCGTGTCAACACCCTCGTCCCCGGTGGTGTTCAGAGCGGCCAGAACGCCGAGTTCGTGGAGCGCTATGCCGCTCGCGTCCCGCTTGGGAGGATGGGAACCAGCGGTGACCTGGTGGGGGCAGTGATCTATCTGGCGTCGGACGCATCCCGCTATGTCACTGGGCAGGAGCTGGTCGTCGACGGTGGCCTGAGTGCCTGGTAGGCCATCTTCCTGCACCACACACGGAGCATAGTCGTGAATCCATTGACCATCGTGATGTACCACTACGTTCGCCCTCTTGCGGGCTCTCGCTATCCAGGACTCAAGGGGCTGGAGCTGGATCTCTTTCGCGGACAACTGGACTTCATTGGCCGGCACTATCGTGTGGTGACCATGCAGGAGGTGGTTGCCGCCAGCCGTGGTGAGACAACGCTGGCACCTCGGTCATTGTTGCTGACGTTCGACGATGGCTATCGGGATCACCATGACTACGTATTGCCGGAGCTGGTCGCGAGGGGCTGGCAGGGAAGCTTCTTTCCCCCTGTCCGGGCCATCCGGGAGCGCAGCGTGCTGGACGTCAACAAGATTCACTTCGCTCTGGCCGGCACCGATGATACCGGGGCCCTGGTGCATGAGATCCTGACGGCGATCGACGAGAACCGCGATGCCTTCCGGCTGCGTCCATCGGCCGACTACTACCGCGAGTATGCCAAACCGGGCCGATACGACAATCCGCCTGTGATCTTCATCAAGCGTATCCTTCAGAAGGGGTTGCCCTCGGCCTTGAGCGCGCAGATCACCCAGCGATTGTTCCACCGTTTCGTGACAGAAGACGCGGCGAGCTTCGCCGATGACCTCTACATGAACCATACGCAGCTTGGGGCACTGCGCGACGCGGGTATGTTCATCGGTAGTCATGGTGATCGCCATCTCTGGCTGAACACGCTCGATGACGATGAGCAGGCGCTGGAGGTTGAGGCGGGGTTGAAGTTTCTCGACGAATTGGGAGTTTCTCGACAGGACTGGGTGATGTGCTACCCCTATGGCGGTTATGACGACCGTCTCCTGGCACTGCTTCGGCGATACGGCTGCGCGGCGGGACTGACAGTGGAACCGGGCCTGACGGATCCCTGTCATCAGGACCCGCTCTGCCTGCCTCGAGTGGATACCAATGACCTGCCTGTGAGCCTCGACGCCTCTCCGTCCGCCATGCCATGGGTGAAGGCAAGCTTCGATCTCCGTCATGAATGTGATGCGGCAACGGACTCACGGTGGGGGAGACAGTGACAGAGCCTGCTGAGATGTCGCTCGCTACCGAGCTCATGATGATGCTACTGGAAGACCTTGCACCGCTTAACCGTGCGGTCTGCTCTCCAGATACCGACCGGGCGGTTGATTACCTGAAGAGCCTGCTTCCCTTCAAGGAGCATGCCTATCCTGATACCGACGTCTACAACGGCTGGGTGATTCCGCCGAGCTGGCACGTGGAAGTCGCGACCATGCATCATGGGGGGGAGCTGGTCTATGACGGTAAGCACCATGCGCTCGGCGTGATGGCGCTGTCGTCATCCTTCCAGGGGCGCGTGAGTCGAGAAGAGCTGCGTGAGCACCTCTACTTTGATCATCGTGACCCGGAAGCGGTGCCGTTCCACTTCCGTCAGCAGTTTCGCAGCTGGCAACGCGACTGGGGCTTCTGTGTTCCGAAACGCCTCTTCGACACGCTACCTGACGGGGACTTCGATATCTGTATCCAGACCCGGGAGTCGCCTGGCACGCTTAGAGCACTGACCTATGACTTGCCGGGCAACTCGCCGGAGACCATCGTGTTCGGCGCGAACCTGGATCACCCCGGCGTGGCCAATGATGGCCTTTCCGGTGTGGCCGTGGGCATCGCCCTGTTCAAGGCGCTGGCCCGCCGCCACTCCCCGCGTCGTTTCAGCTATCGACTGGTACTGGCCCCGGGCATCATCGGTAACGAATACTACCTGGGGAAGCTGCCCGATGAAGAACGGGAGCATATCCTTGAGGGGGTCATGTTGGAGATGCTGGGCTCGTCCACCGAGCTGGCGCTGCAGTATTCACGAAGCGCCCACTCCAACATCGAGATGGCCCTGGCCAAGGTCCTGGAGAGACGCGGTGCAAGGCACCGAACCGGAGGCTTTGCGAGCTGGCTGATCAATGACGAGTACATCTGGGAGGCCTATGGTATTCCCATGGCGTCGCTGTCGCGTTTTCCCTATCCCGAGTACCACAGCGACAAGGACTCCGTCGAGATGATTCGTCGCGGCTGCATGCAGGAAGCGCTTGACGTGGTGGCCGAGGCGGTGGGACTGCTCGAGTCGGGATGCGTGCTGCACAAGCGCTTCAGGGGCAATGTCTGCCTCTCCCATCCGAGCTACGACCTCTATATCGACCCCGGACAGGTGGCCTTCGGCGACATCCCGGATGACAGTCGCCGGCGCATGCGCCAATTGATGGAGCTGGTACCCACGCTGGATAGACCGACAAGCGTGGCCCTGCTGGCGAGCCGCGTGGGATTGCCCGTGTCATCGGTTGAGGCCTACCTGCAGCAGTGGGCCCAGAAAGGGCTGGTGAAGCTGTCATGACCAATGTCGAACGCTTGTCTGGGCATCGGTGCCATGTAATCGTTTCGACGCCGCTGCAGTATCTCAATGCCATGGAGCTGGTCACGGCCCTGGCGAGCCAGGAGTGCTATCTGGTGGTCATGGAAGAGAACTACACCCTGGACCTCTTCTCGCGGCTGCCGCAATTCTCGCGGTGGACGGACGTGGCAGCCGTCTCGGCGAGCACGCCAGGGGAACGCCCCGAGGCTGCCTGGCGCCGGGGGATGAAAGAGGCGCTGATCGATCGAAGGCTGCATCGACGTTTCATCCGGATGCTGAAGCAATGGCCCAGGGCCGAGCTTGTCGTGATGGGTAACCCGCGAGAGCTGCGCCACCAAGACTTTGCTGGCCTCGCGGGAGGGAGGGACATCCTGGTCTGTGAGGACGGTACCGCCTCCCTTCGCCGCGATGTTGGCGAACTCTCCCTGGCCAAGCGACTTCGGCGGCGTCTGCTGGGGATCGACATCCACGGGATAGATGGTGCGTGGTGGTTCACGGCCTACCCGGAAGCCATGGGCGTGAGACGCCACATGGTCAACCGCTATGACTATCTGCGAGGGTTATTGGAGTCGCGTCGCCAGACAGAAGGTGTCAATGACGACATCTGGCTGCTGGGTCAACCCCTGGTAGAGCTTGAGCTGCTGAGTGGCGCAGACTATCGCACCTTGGTAGCGGACGTTATCAACCAGGTCTATGCGGGGCTGACTCTTCCATACTGGCCACACCCGCGCGAGACCGCCGAGAACCTGGCCGAGCTGGGGAAGATTCCGCGGCTCGATGTCAAGCGTCACGGCCAGCCCGTCGAGTTGGCGCTCATCGGCGCCGAGGCCTTGCCGCAACGCGTGGCCACCTTCTACTCCAGCGCCTATCGAACCTGTCAGGCGATCTTCGGTGATGCCGTACCATTCGACGTCCTCGAACCCTGCACCTCCAGCTGGGCCGAGGGGCATCATGAGCTCAGCATTCTGGAAGAGTGTTACGCGTTCTACCGCAGAGATCTGAAGCGACCCAACCGTTACTTTCAACAGGGACGAGATCGTCGATGGAGAGAGCTGGAGGAGATCCATACCGCTAGGATCTCGGTATCTACCTTGTCGGAGTGTGCCGGCACAGGCGAGCAGGCATTACGATGAAGATTGGCTTGATGATCGGTCGTCTCGGGCAGGGGGGTGCAGAACGTCAACTGGCAGAGCTGGCCATCGGTCTGGCACGGCAGGGCCATACGGTCGAGGTGCTGTGCTACAGAGGCCCGTCCGAGATGGACCGTCAACTGGAAGCACAGGGAGTGACCGTGCGCAGCACACCGGCCAGGGGGCGCTGGGGCCACGTGGCCTTGGCCCGGCACTGGTTGGATGACTTTTCACCCCAGATTGTGCATGCGTTCATGAAGCGGGCGTCGTGTGTGGCGGCATTGGCGAGGCCCTGGCGGACGGAACTGCGGCTGATAGCGAGTGATTATTCGACGGCCAGCTATGGGCGTCGAAAGCCATCGCTCTGGGTATCGCTGTGCCTCTTCGGCCTGGCGGATCGAGTGGTGACGGAGACGCAAATGAACCGTCACCACCTCGAGAGTCTCGCACCCTGGCTGATAGGCAAGGTCAACGTCATCCGAAATGGCCTAGACCTCAGTCGATACCGGCCACCCGTAATCCGTCGCATACTCAAACCGACATCGTCAGAACACATGCTGGCACCACGTGACGATAACGGACAAGATGCGTCAAAAGAGAGTATGGAGTCTCTTCATTTCTGTGCGGTAGGAAGCGTCTACGAGGTGAAAAATCCGGTGCGAGTCGTTGAAGCGGTGTCGATACTTCATCGCCGGCGCGGGGACGTCTTTCACCTCGACTGGTATGGGCGTCTGGGTCTGAAGGGAGATGGATCGCCTTCACAAGCCTATCATGACGCGATGCGCCTGGCCGATGCGCTTGGCGTGAGGCACCTGGTGACGTTCCATGGCACGACGACGGATGTCGATGAAGCGTTGCGGGAAGCCGACGTCTTCCTCCATGCATCACTTCAGGAGGGATTTCCCAATGCCCTAGTCGAGGCCATGGCCACGGGCTTGCCCGTCCTGGTCAGCCGTGTCTCGGATCTGCCGCTGGTGGTGGAGCAGGCCGAGAACGGAAGGGATTTTGATGAAAAAGATCCCGTTTCCATAGCCGAGGCCATGGAATGGATGCTTGATCTTTCCGACATCGAGAGATGGCAACGCGGAGAACGATCCCGCGACCTGGCCTGCGCATGGTTCGGAAAGCAGCGCTTCATCGATGATCACTTGGAAATGTATACCCAACTGACGGGAACCGGCCATGGCAATTGACTGGGTAGAAGCTGGACGCACATGCCTGCCGCAGTGCCTCCGGCACCTGGTTCAGCGTTACGTATCCATGAGTCTGCTCAAGGAACGCTATTTCGCACGTCGTGACCCGCTGTCGAGCACGCTTGAGAGCGATATCGATACCATGGGACTGGGCATCAGGCTAGGCATCATCAAAAGTCGCGTGCAGCGGCATACCCACTACGTTCGTGCTTGCCAGGAGCTCGGTCTGCCGTTCAGGGTGATCGATATCGCCGCACACGACTGGCATCGCAGGGTGCTTGACAGCGGATGCGAGCTTTTCTTCAGCTGGCCCGACGCGAGCCTGGGCCCCTATGCGCGTCTGCAGAAAGACCGCTGTGAATTGATCGAGAAGCACATGGGAAAGGTACTCTTCCCTGGCGTGGAAGAGGCGTGGATGTACGAGGACAAGATACGCACTGCGGACTGGCTGGTGGTGCAGGGCATACCTTGTCCGCGTACCTGGGTCTTCTTTGATAGAGACGAGGCACGGCACTTTGCCCGGGAGTGTGAACTGCCGGTCGTGTTCAAGACCCGTTTTGGTGCGGCCTCCACGGGTGTCAGGATACTGCGTGACCGTCGCGCGTTATACCGTGTAGTCAGGTGCGCCTTCACCCGTGGACACGCACCGTATGGGCATGACCGACGAGACCGTGAGTGGGGCTCCCTGCTGCTCCAGGAGTATCTGCCGAATGTCCAGGAATGGCGCATGGTCCGCATCGGAGATTCCTTTTTCGGACACCGGAAGGGTAGGGTGGGTAACTTTCACAGCGGTTCCGGTATTGCCGAGTGGAACATGCCGGAAGTGCGGCATCTAAATTTACTGTATCAGGTGACCGAGCTAGCCGGCTTCAGAAGCATGGACGTCGACATCTTTGAACGCCCTGATGGCCAGTTGCTGGTCAATGAACTTCAGACCGTATTTGGAGCGAGTGTCTCGATCGATCAGCAGAGACGAGATGGTGTGCCGGGAAGGATGGTACGGTGCAGTAATGGGGAATGGCGTTTCGAGGCGGGTGACTTTGCACGAAATGCCTGCGCTAATGAGCGGATACGGTATGTGCTGAGGAGTCTATCCGATGAAAGAGGGCGTGCGAGATCTGGTCAGCCGGGGAGTGGTGGTATCTGGCGTCAGCCGTCTGGGGAGAATGTTACGACGGCGGCAAGGAACCCTGATTCTATATGGCCATCGTATCGCAGGTGACGATGAAGGTTATTTGCAGGGGCTCAGGGAAGACTGGTTTGCCGAGCAGATTACCTACCTGGCGCGTCACTATGAGTTCATCTCGCTGGACACGCTGGTCGAGTGTCTCGAACAAGGCAAGCCGCCGCCGCACCGCTCGGTCGTCCTGACGCTGGATGACGGGTTCCGCGATAATCTCGAAACGGCGTTTCCCATCCTTGAGTCCTACAGGATACCCGCCACGATCTTTGTTGTAACGCGGTCGCTCGCCAATGGCGAGCTTCCCTGGTCCGAGCGTCTGGGGACATTGTTGCAGCGGACGCGAGAGCCTCGTGTGGCCCATCCTAAACTGGCTGAGGTCTGCTTCCCGTTGGGACAGCCACGTCAGCGCCGAGAAGCCTACTCGCGAATCAAGGACTCGATTGCACATCTGACTCGTGGAGAACGCGACGCGTTTCTCGAGGATCTTGCAGAGCAGCTCGAAGTCTCCCAGCCTCGTAATCGTATGCTGACGTGGGAAGAAGCACGCTTCCTGATGTCGCGAGGAATCGACATCGGGGGGCATAGCTACTCTCATGCACTACTGGGACGAGTATCCGGAAGAGAAGCTCGACACGAGATCGAGCGATGCAAGAGTGACCTGTGCCGCCACCTCAGCCTCAAGGCACCTCACTTCTGTTTTCCGGGTGGGAGCCAGAATGACGCGGTTCGCCAGATAGTGAGATCAACGGGTTTTCGCTCCTTTTTCCGCTCATCGTCCGGGTTGCGTTACAACGAGCCATCCAGCGTGACGCCGTTTTCCATGTCGCGAGTGGGATTGCCAAATGCACCTGCCTATCATCTTGAAGCAGAACTGGACAGTGGCTTTCATCCTGTCCGGCAGTGGTACCACCATGTCACAGCTGTCGGCGCATCAGCGTCATAGTCGCTGAACGACTCCTAATAAGCCCCTTCTCACCACTTCTCAATTTCTCCTGCGTGATGGTCTGGAGGGTGACAGCCGTGAAAGAAATAATGATGACCACTTCCATTCCGACTGCCGAAAGGAAGTCGACGACGCTACTGGTGTTAGCGAGCTTGTTTGTGCTGTTGAGCATCTTCGACAACACGATAGTCCTCAGCGGAATTCCCATGTTGCGGAATCCAGCGGCAGTCGCGGCTCTCCTGTTGGTCTTTTGGTTTACGGTATTCGGTGTGAACGCCTTGAAGATGACGGACCCTTCACAGTGGTGGGCGATCGGCGTGCTGTCGATGACCCTGGTCATCGAGTTGATACGTATTATTATCCAGGGACATGTCATGCCGGGATGGCTTTCCCTATACCTGCAATGGGTCCAGGTGCTGATCATCTTCTTCATCCTGCTGGATCTTGCCAAGGATCCCCGGGCGCTTCATTACATTGGTATCAGCTTCCTGTTGGCCATGATGTATATCGCTTTTTCCTCTCTTCTCACACCCGATGGTTTCGCGGTAGAAGGAGGACAGCGCCTTGGCTATGAGGGCGAAAACCTTAACCGTCAGGCTTACTGGTTTGCAATGGCCTTCATCATACTGACGTGGCTCATGTTCGAAAGGTGGCCGAGAGTCGGTCTGTTGGGAATTCTGTTGCTGTTAGGTGCTGGATTACAATTCTACTGTCTCTTGAGGTCGGGAAGTCGTGCAGCTTTTCTCGGGATGCTGCTTGGTTTGTTGTGTCTGTTAGTGGTCGGGTTCAGAAAAGAGAAGCTTTCTGCGTATCTTGTGTTACTCCCTTTTATGTTGATGGCGACTGCCTTCTTGCTTTTAAATAATGATCTTGTGATAGAGAGAATCATCATGGCCTTGTACGGATCGCAGGATGGCATGAGGAGCAGTATTTTTTCAGCCGCAGCTGGTTTGTTCATGGAAAAGCCCTTTCTAGGGCAAGGCATGTTTTTTTCAGAGCTGCTGGGAAAAGAGTTAGGTCTTTCGAGTGGTCTAGCCTCCCACAATAGCTTCCTTCGGGTAATACTTAACTTCGGAATAATTACTGGAATCGTCTGGTTGTGCCTTCTGTTGAGTATCTTTTTTAAATGCTGGAAAGGGCGAGGGATTGCGGCGCTCTTCCTTTCATTGATGGTGCTGTCGTTGGTCTACGGGACTTTCGATGAGATCCAGTTCAACAAGTTCTTCTGGGTGATGTTGGCGTTGGCTTCGCAAGCACCTCTTCATAGTCATTTTAATATGGGATATCGAGCAGAGGTCCATTATGGAACAGTGCCATGAGAATGAAAAGCTTGACGTCAGCCACCGTCACCTTGCGGATACCTGCCATGAGACCCTGAAGATCATCTATGTCCATCAGTATTTCAACATTCCATCCATGCCGGGCGGGTCAAGAACCTATGAAATGGCCAGAAGACTGGTGGCACATGGACACGAAGTTCATGTTGTCACCTCCGACAGAAGCGCTGTCGTAGGCAGGAAGGGCTGGCATCAGACACAGGAAGATGGCATCCACGTCCATTGGTTTCATGTTCCGTATCATAACAATATGAGCTATCGCCAACGTCTGTCGGCCTTTGTCCGCTTCGCTATCGCTGCTTCGAAGAAGGCTCGCTGTCTCGGAGGAGATGTCGTACTGGCGACAAGTACCCCCCTGACCATCGCCATTCCTGGCATCCACGCATCGCGTGGTAACAAGATCCCGATGATCTTCGAGGTCAGGGACCTTTGGCCCGAAATGCCGATTGCCGTGGGCGCCATCAGGCACCCGTTGTTGATCTTCCTGGCGCGATGGCTGGAACGTTATGCCTATCGGCACGCGAATAGGGTGATTGCGCTCTCGCCAGGCATGGCAGATGGCGTCGTGGCGACGGGCTATCCGCGGCACCAGGTCGAGGTGATTCCCAATAGCTGTGATCTGGATACCTTCATGCCATCAGAGGTATCGGCTCAGCGTTTTAGACGCATTCATCCCGAGCTGGGTGAGGCGCCTATCGTGCTCTATGCCGGTGCACTCGGCCGCGTCAATGGCGTTGGGTACCTGGTTGAGGTGGCGGAACATTTACGTGCCAGGCGACCTGACGTCCGTTTCGTGATCATGGGAGAGGGAGCCGAGGCCGATCGAATTCGCGACTTGGCAGCGATGAAAGGATTGCTGAACACCAGCGTCTTTTTCTACCCTCGTGTGGCTCATGCCAAGATTTGTGACGCCTTTTCTGCGGCGTCAGTCGTTACGTCATTGTTCGTCGATATTCCGGCAATGCAGAATAATTCTGCCAACAAATTCTTTGATGGCTTGGCCTCTGGGACAGGCGTGGCCATCAACTATGAAGGATGGCAAGCCGACCTGCTGCTCGAATCCGGTGCCGGCCTGGTATTGTCACGAGATACTCGTATTGCGGCTCGTCAGCTTCAACGTTGGCTGGAGAATGAAGTCGGCAAGCTAGCCGCCGGTAGGGCGGCTAGGCGCCTTGCCGAAGAACAGTTCTCGAGAGACCTTCTCGCGGCTCGACTTGAAAGAGCACTGGTTTCAGTCGTGGAAGAGGGAAGAATACAACCCTGCATCAAGACAGAGAGCCGCCTGTCATGAATCGTCTAGTTCTTCTGGGACATTTTGCCGATCATCAGTCGAGGGTGGATGGCCAAATCGTCAGGACTAGGCTTGTGCGTTCCGAGTTGTCTCGTCGGCTCCGAGATGTTCATTTAGCGAGTGTCGATACAGGAAGGCTATCGCATGCACCCATCTGGACATTACTGGAAATACACCGGAGACTCAGCGTGAGTACCAATGCCATCATGATGCCGGGTGAGCGGGGACTGAAATGGCTCCTTCCCCTCTATCTGGCCTGGATGAAACGCTATCAGTTTCGCCTTCACTACCTGGTCGTAGGTGGCTGGTTACCCGACTACTTGGAAAGCAGGCCACAGGATGTTAAGCGCCTGTCGGCCTGCACGGGTATTCATGTTCAGACTCGCCGGATGCTCTTGAGGCTGAAATGTCTTGGCCTCGGTAACGTCTCGCTGCTTCCCAACTTTCGCAATTTCCCCATGAACCGTCGATTATCCTCGGGACCTGACCCAGCCCTCAGTCACCGTGCTCCGCTACGCCTTGTCTATCTGTCCCGTGTCATTCCTCAAAAAGGCCTTGAGCTTGCCATCGATGCCGTGGAGTCAATCAACCGGGAACATGCGGAACCTTGCCTGTCGTTGGATATATGGGGACCGGTACCCGAAAAGCATCGCGAATGGTTCAGGGGACTCATCCGGGGACGACAGTCCGTGATTCATTACTGCGGTGTGATGCCACCCGAGGCAATTCCGGATATGTTGCCCGATTACGAGCTGATGGTATTTCCTACTCGGTATGCAGGCGAAGGCTTTCCCGGTGTTATCGTCGATGCGTTCGTTTCCGGTCTTCCAGTCCTTGCGTCTGACTGGCAGGACAACGGCGAGATTATTCTACCCGGCGTCAATGGAATGCTCTTTACTGCTGAGCATCCTGGTGATCTCGAGTCCAAGCTTCGCTGGTTTCTGGCAAATAAACAGTCCATTCCAGCGATGGGCCAAGCGGCGGCATCGATGGCGGACCATTACCACGTCGACAATGTGTTCCCTGACCTGATTCGTGCCATGGGTCTAGAGCCGGAAGGCGCGATCCCCGCGTGACTATATTACTCTCCGCTGGTGTATCCATTTCAGTTTCTCTATCTGTCATATTGAATACGCAATTGGCGAGCCATCCGAGGAATCCAAATGGCAGGTATTTTTGGCGTTGTGACGGCTGAAAGGTCAAAGAAGCTGCTACCACAGTGGATCCATGTTGCGCCGGGAGGGAGCGCTCGCTATCAGCGCCTCTACTGGCGCCATACGCGGAGAATGCTGCTGGGGGCTCTTCATGGAGCTATCCCGCCAGATGACTGCTTTGACCCCGATCATGGCATCGGTGTGTTGGTGCATGGGGTATCCATCGACCCTGAGACGGGGAACTCACTAACGGCCCCGACGCTGCTGAGTCGCTATCGCCAGGAGGGCTGTTCGCTGCTCAAGAGACTGGATGGCGACTACCTGATCGTCATTCTTGACCTACATCACGATATCCTTCTGGTGGCCAACGACAGGATGGGGACATGTCCGCTCCACTACCATGCGGGCGACGAGGCAGTGGCGTTTGCCACTGAGCCTTGGCTTGTCTGCGCACTATCGGGCCTTCGCCCGGAACTCGATGAGATAGGTGCCCTAGAGTTCATGAGCATGGGTCACGCGGTCGATGCTCGAACCTTGTTCAAAGACGTGCACCTGCTTGAGCCCGCTCAGGTCATCACCATATCGCTCATCAGGGCAGACGTGCAGTGTTCGACCTACTGGCAGCTGAATTTTCAACCCTGCGTCCGTATCAGGGAGCGTCAGGCTGCCAGCGATCTGCGCGATGCCATGTGCTCAGCCGTAAGGGCCGTCAAGCCCAGTCTGTCGGATAACGCCCAGTTGTTACTCACCGGCGGTTATGATTCACGCACCTTGCTGGCCCTGCTCTGCCAGGAAGACGCTATGCCAGGGCGAGCGTTGTGCTGGGGAGTGTCAGATAGCGTTCCCTGCTCGGATGTCGATATCGCGTCGCGTGTGGCAGCGGGTTTTGGGATGAACTTCAGGTTTCTGCATTATGACCAGGAATCCTTCACGTCATCCGCCGAACGTTGGGTGAGGGCTGCCGGGCTGTGTTCGGATAATCTGGGCAACTTCGTAGCGGGTCCCGACTTTCTGGGCTCTCGGGAATGGAACTCGTCGAGGTTTCTCGTCGGCGACCAGTTGCTGGGCGTTGGCGGAATGCCCGTCAGTCGCCGGCATGCCTTCGAAGTCTCGTCAGGTCTCCCTTTCAGCGGGCCGGTTGCGGGTCTGTCCCCCTTTCTAAGAGGCCATAGCCAGATGCTGGCGGCGGAGCTTGCCAGTGCCGGTGTCCATCGTCTCGTCAATCCATTCTGGGATGAGCCGTCCAAGGATGTTCAGGATCACTTGAGCTACCGCCTGCACATGGCACGCTGGTTGAACGCCCCCACATTCTTCCGTGAACCCCTGGTGCCATCTGTGCGCCCGATGCTGCACCAACCCGTCATGGCCCTTTTCCAAATGCTTCCAGCCTGGTTACGGGTCGACAAGCGACTGCTGCTGAGCATGCTGAAACACCACTTTCCCGACCTCTTGCAGTGGCCACGTGCCAGCGCGGACAGTCTCGTTGACTGGAAACTCGCAATGACCCGAGGAGGAGCCACCGCCGCGATGTTCCAGGGCCTGGTCTGTGACGACCGACTGGCCGATTCGAGTCTTTCAAGGTTCCTCGACTCCCATGTCATCCGTTCAAGGCTGCAGGACTATGCGGATCACCCGGTAGGCCCGATGAGCCGTCGCCCCGCATCGGCCAGCATGATCACGTCTATTCGCCGGAGGGGCAGTCGCTATCGTATCGGTGGCCTGGCGATATCCATTGCCCAAAGGGGCATCAATCGGGCACGGCGACAGTCGGTCGGTGCCGACGCTTGGCGGGTATTGCAACGTATCGCATTGATCTCGCTTCTGCTGAGGGTCATGGAGAGTCCAGCAGGAAAAAGTTCTGATTCCAGACCTTACATCGACCTAAAGCAACTTCATTGCCGATGGCATCACAACGAAATCCGCTGAGCCCTGATAACGAGGTAAGAATGTCTCGGATTCTGGTGACCTATGGCTGGTGCAGGACCGCGTATGTTGCGGTGCAGTCGTTGGCTTCAAGGGGGCATGACGTTTATGTTTGCAGCCACCTTCAGCCGTCCATGGCAGCTTGGTCACGCTTCTGTACGGCAAGTGCCCGTGTGGCCGACCATGTTCAGGCACCAGAGGCATTCATTCAGGACGTCATCTCCCTGGTTCAGCGCTGGAAGATCGATGCCATACTGCCCTGCCATGAGGATTCCTTGACCCTGCGCCGTCACGAGCAGACGCTTCCAGGCGGCGTGGTACTGGCTTGTCCTTCCTTGCCATTGCTCGAGCAAGGCGTGGACAAGGCAACGGTGACTCGGCTGGCCGTGGAGGAAGACATCAGGGTCCCCACGACACAGTTTCCTGCCGACCTCGAGGAGGCAGAACGTCATGCTCACGAGATCGGTTTTCCGCTGGTGGTCAAGCTGCGCCAGTCCAATAGTGCCAAGGGCGTGACAGTGGTCGACAACCCTGAGGCCTTGCACGACACGCTCAGTAAGCCGCCTTTCCTGTCAGTTGCCGCGGACGATGCGGGATTCCCCATTCTACAGGCCTATATTCCCGGTGACGTCGTGGGTGCCTGTTTTCTCGCCATCGCCGGGCAAGTAGTGGCGTTCTTTGGTGAGCGCTATCTTCGTGCGAAGAGCAAGGGAATGGGGACCAGCACCTTCCGCGAACCCTTCTCCTCGGAGGCGCTGCGGCACCAAGTGGATCGGTTGGTGTCCCGCTTGCGCTGGGAAGGTATTGGCCATTTCGACTTCATCGAGAACCCGGCGACGGGTGAGTTCAGCCTGCTGGAGATGAATCCTCGTTTATGGGGCGCGCTGAACCTGGCTCGGGTCAATGGCCTAGAATTTCCAGCAGCGTCGGTGGCGCTTGCCCTGGGAGAAACGGATTTCGAGACGTTCTTCCCCCCCATGCCGCAGCCACCGAAACGCAGTTTATGGCTGCTGGGGGAGGGGATACGTTGTCTGGACCTTATGGCCTCACGCCAGTGGCGTGAAGTGTTCGGTGTGCCGAGGGAGGTGCTCGGGTCCTTACGAGCGACACCGTGTGATGACTGGCACTGGAAAGACCCACTTCCATTCCTGGCGGAGGTCCTCTGCTATGCAAAGGGTTACGTTCGCTCTGGCGGTAACGTGAACCCCGTTGTACCTGATGTCCCCAGTTCCACGCTCAGCCGTACATCATGATATGAGAACTCCAATGCTAGACAACGAGCGCCAACATGCCCATGTCTTCGGCACGTGCGACCCGCTACAGTCAGCTGGAATGACCCGTAGTCAGAAGATTGTCAAGCGCTTGTTCGATATCGTATTATCCCTCGTGGGTTTGTTGGCCGTGAGTTGGCTGATCAGCGTTTGCTATATAGTGGCAAGTATTGACACCCGAAGTTCGGGTATTTTTTCTCAGAAGCGTATTGGTCTCGGTGGTCGAATCTTTACCCTTTACAAGATTCGAACGATGCGGCCGAATGAATATCTTAACACTAATGTTACAACAATAAATGATCCAAGAATTACTAAGATCGGCCGCTTTATGCGGCGGACTAAACTTGATGAACTGCCTCAGCTCTGGAATGTTCTCATCGGCGATATGAGTTTCGTTGGGCCTCGCCCGGACGTTCCGGGCTTTGCTGATCTCCTGCACGGTGATGCATCCCTAATATTGAGTGTGCGCCCTGGCATTACAGGCCCAGCTTCTCTGGCATTTCGTGATGAAGAGTTACTCCTTGCTGTACAGGAAGATCCTGAGTCATACAATCGTGACATTGTTTATCCCCTAAAAGTAGAGATGAACATTCACTACGTTCGCTCTTGGAGTTTTCGCACCGATATCAAGTGTATCTGGCATACACTTTTTGGCTAGAATAACTTTCGTGTTATCCTGAGGGGGTGTTACCATGCTTAATGGACCTTTTTCTCCTTGGCCTTCATTTACAGAAACAGAGGCTATGGAGGTTTCTCGTGTGCTGCTATCCAACCACGTAAACTACTGGACTGGTGAAGAGGGACGTTGCTTCGAACAGGAGTTTTCTGAATACGTTGGTAGTCGCTATGCAGTTGCAGTGGCAAATGGGACCTTGGCGCTTGAGTTGGCCTTGAGAGGTCTTGGTATTGGTCATGGTGACGAGGTTATCGTTTCTCCGAGAACTTTCCTGGCTTCGGCGTCCAGTGTCGTTGCAGTCGGGGCAGTACCGGTTTTTGCTGATGTCGATGCTGACTCTCAAAATATAACTGCTCCTTCTATCGCCGAGAAGATCACTCCGCGAACACGAGCCATTCTTGCAGTGCATCTGGCTGGCTGGCCCTGCGAGATGGACGAGATTAATGCCTTAGCTCGCTCTCATGATTTGTATGTGGTCGAAGACTGTGCTCAGGCTCATGGAGCAAAGTATCGTGGCAAGTCTGTGGGGTGCTTGGGGGCAGTCGGAGCCTGGTCTTTCTGTCAAGACAAAATCATCTCGACAGGAGGGGAAGGCGGAATGGTCACAACCGATGATCCCGCCCTCTGGGAAAAAATGTGGTCTTATAAGGATCACGGAAAGAGTTGGAAGGCCGTGTATGATGAGAATCATCCTCCCGGATTTCGTTGGCTACATGAATCTTTCGGTAGCAATTTACGCATGATGGAAGTTCAGGCAGTCATCGGTAGGATTCAACTTCGTTTTTTACCGG
Source organism: Halomonas rhizosphaerae (assembly GCF_030012485.1). Taxonomy (NCBI): domain Bacteria; kingdom Pseudomonadati; phylum Pseudomonadota; class Gammaproteobacteria; order Oceanospirillales; family Halomonadaceae; genus Halomonas; species Halomonas rhizosphaerae. The sequence continues at coordinate 62,578 of NZ_JASCQQ010000017.1, read as the reverse complement.
AATGGTCACGTACGCGACAGGCTAATATGAGCCGTGTCTTGTATGCTTTACGTGGATGTCGTGGTCTCCGCGTTCCGTTGCCCCCTGATCATGTTGAACATGCTGCTTATAAAGGTTATGTCTTTATCCAGTCTCACTTGCTCAAGTCTGACTGGAACAGGGATCGTATTATTGGTGAAGTGAACTTCCGTGGTGTGCCATTATTCGGTGGCTCCTGCCCCGAGGTCTATCTCGAGAAGGCTTTTGTAGGAACCGATTTTTGTCCGAGGACGCGTCTTCCCGTGGCGCGAGAATTAGGTGAAACTAGTCTGATGTTCCTTGTCCACCCAAAGCTCAAGTCTTTCGAAATCGAAAAGACTATCAACGTTATCAGAGACGTCATGATGTTGGCTTGCCGCTGATATCACCGTTGGAGTTGCAGTTTCTTCAAATGCTAAAAACAGATTTCTTTAAACCTTCAGGGATTTTTCCTTGCCTGTGAGCCCACTTGGCCTTACCTCTCACAAACCGGACCATCGGTGAGGTGATAATTTCGCTACGTTTGCATGGTTATCGTGAGATCTTGCGACGAAGCGCTATCGACATACCGAATAGCAGATCATCTCAGTACTCAAGGCCCCTTGAGAGAGGCGAGTCGACAACATAGTTGTCCTGATAGCATGGTGTTTCTGAACAGTCGGTCAATCGCTGGTAGGCCAATTGCTTCCGGGGGAGGAAAGGTCAAAGAATGCCGCTTGAGGAAGCTACTAGCGAAAAGCGCTCTCTACAATGCCTGCCTCATGGGGACTCGTTACGGGAAAGTGGTGACGCCTTAAGCGAAACGGCATGTATAAGCATCTTGCGACAGGTGGCTGGCTTAGCCAGCCACCTGTCGCAAGATGCTGCCAATATCGGTGGCCCGAGTCCAGGCGGTGCCGCGTGATGATGAGCCGTTTCTGGCATGTCGACGAATCTTGGAAACCTGCCGCCTATTCTGGAAGAGCAGCCATTGCTGAGCATGATAGGATTGCCAGGTCAACCTCTCTTCGCCTGACTTCTTTCACGGGACCTATGGATGATCGATTCGATACAGCGCTTCTTCAGCAAGATGATGGCTGATGGCGGAGGCACCGACCCGGCCGCACCGACGCTGGAACTTGCCACGGCGGCACTACTCTTCGAGGTGGCACGTGCCGACTATCACCTCGACGACAGTGAAGTCGCCCTGCTGCGCGAGCTGCTGCAACGGCGCTTCGACCTTGAGGACGAAGACCTTGATGACCTGATGCGTCTGGCCCGTGAAGAGGCCGACTCGGCCGTCGATCACTACCAGTTCGTCAGTCTGGTCAAGGAGCACTTCGACTACGGCCAGCGCTGCGAGCTGGTGCGCATGATGTGGTCGCTGTCGCTGGCCGATGGTGAACAGCACCACCTCGAGGAGCACCGTATTCGTCGCCTGGCCGAGTTGCTGCATGTCGGCCACTCGGACTTCATCCGCGCCAAGCTGCAGGTGCAGGAGGGGACGGCCGACTGATGCCGAGCCTCGGCTTTCCCTTCTTTGAGGGAGAGTGCATGCTCGAGGTACCAGCCCCCGAACAGCAGACAAGGAGTCAGAGATGGCGCGTGAGATCGTGGTAATGGGAGCCGGGATGGTGGGGGTGTCGGTGGCCTGGCACCTGGCCCGGCGGGGCCATTCGGTGACCCTGGTCGACCGTCGGGAGCCGGGGCGCGAGACCTCCTTCGGCAATGCCGGCATCATCCAGCGCGAGGCCGTCCAGCCCTATCCCTTTCCGCGTGACCTGGCCACCATGCTGCGGGTATTGCCCAACCGCCAGGTGGATATCCGTTACCGGCCAGGCGGTATGGTGCAGTCCGCGCGGCCGTTGCTGCTGTACTGGCAGAACTCGGCCCCCAAGCGCTATGCGCGCATCGTGCCCGAGTACGCCTCGCTGATCTGCCTGTCGCTGGAGGCCCATGCCCCGATGGTCGAAGCGGCGGGTGCCGATGCGTTGGTGCGCCGTGAGGGCTGGCTGGAGGTCTACCGTACCCGGGAGGCCATGGCGGCGCGCCTGAGCGATACTGCGGCCAACGCCGAGCGGTTCGGAGTCCGTTACCGGGCGCTGGATGCGGGGGAGCTGGCGGCCATGGAGCCCGATCTGGCCGATGGCCTGGCCGGGGCGATTCACTGGGAGCAACCCTGGACGGTGGCCGACCCCGGCGCCCTGGTGCAGGCGTATGCCCGCAGCTTCGAGGCGGAAGGGGGCCGTGTGTGGCAGACGGAGGTGAAGGATGTCGTTCGCGACGGCAGCGGTTGGCGGGTCACCACGAACGAGGGCGTGCTCGAGGCCGAGCAGGTAGTGATGGCCATGGGCCCCTGGTCGCGGGACTGGCTCTCGAGCCTGGGGCTGGAGATCCCGCTGTTCGTCAAGCGTGGCTATCACATGCATTACGATGTGACTGGCTCGGCCAGGCTCGGGCACTGGGTGATGGATGCCGAGATCGGCTACCTGCTGGCCCCGATGCAGGGGGGGATTCGCCTTACCACCGGCGCGGAACTCGAGCGTCTCGAAGCGCCGCCGCACCTGGAGCAACTGGCCGCCGCCGAGCGTGTGGCGAAGAAGCTGTTTCCGCTGGGCGAGCGGTTGGATCCCGAACCCTGGAAGGGTGCGCGACCCTGCACGCCGGACATGAAGCCGGTGATCGGCCCGGCGCCGGGGCAGGAGGGGCTCTGGCTGGCGCTCGGCCATGGGCACCAGGGCTTCACCCTGGGGCCGGCCACCGGTCGCTTGCTGGCGCAGATGATGGACGGGGAGCGTCCGGAAATCGATATGGCGCCGTTCCGGGCCGATCGGTTTTGAGGAGGAGGAAGGGGGTTGTGGGAGCGGTCGGTTCGACGTTTCGACTCGCACCGCGAATTGAACAGCCGGGGGTAAATCGCCGTGCAAGCACGGCTCCTACAAAGACTTAGCCCCTGGTCGCGCTGCAAGTCGCGACGACGAACCCAAGCTTCCATAGCCGGAAGTTTCTCGGCGTTTGATGCGGCTTACCGCTTCGCCTTGCGCTTCTGCTGGAGCAGGTGGAGCAGCAGCTTGATCACCAGGGTGAAAACGAACACCAGCCAGCCGGCCGTAGCCAGTGCATTGAAGAGCAACATCTTCTGTTCGCCGTTCATCGGGGTGATGAGGTGGTCGATGACGATGGCCAGCAGGAAGGCCAGGGTCAGGGGCAGGGCGAGAATATGCATCCACATCTCGGTGCGCCGCTTGCGGACGTGGTAGCGACCGAGCAGCACGCGAATGGGGCGGTGCACGAAGCTGATCAGGATCAGGCTGCCGACCATCAGCAGGGCGGCGAGGCTGGGTTCGATGCTGCCGAGATGCGCGGAAATGCTGACCGACCAGTAGAGCACCAGCCACATCAGGCCGGCCAGGATGGCAACGATATCGGCGTAATGTCTTACCTTGGGCATCGAATCCTCATGGGGCCTGGCATCGGTGGCGACGCGAACGCTGGCGCCATGATACGGCATTCAGCGCCGCTTGAAGAGTCGGCGCACCCAGTACCAGCGATTGATCAGCAGGGCCGCGAAAATCAGCGAGCAGCCCAGCAGCTGCAGCAGCGTCATGGTCTCGCCGAACCACCAGGCGGCCATCAGCGCGGTCCAGACGGCCTCGAGCATCAGGATGACCGCGGCATGGCTGGGGGTGGTCAGTCCCTGGGCGTGGACCTGGAGGAAGAAGCGCAGGGTGCTGGCGAAGAGGATGCTGGCGGCGACCCAGCCCAGGGTGGCCGCCGAGAGGCGTGCCGGCCAGGGCTCGACGGGGAGAGAGGCGAGGGTGAGCACCAGGCCCACCACCAGCAACTGAATCGCCGTCAGCGGCAGGGCGGGGACGCGGCGCACTACCCGCGAATTGGCATTGATCAGCACCGAAAAGACCAGCGCCGAGCCGGCGATCAGCCACTGGCCGGGCTCGATACGAAAGCCGGCGTTCAACGACAGCAGCATGAAGCCGACCAGCGCCACCGGCAGGGCGATCCAGGTGGTGCGCGGCGGCCGGTCACCGAACAGAAGGCGTGCTACCACCGGGACCAGCAGGATGCCCAGGCTGTTGATGAAGGCACTCTCGCCGAGATGGCGGGAGTGGTGCAGGCCGAGCACCCACAGCGAAATGGCGGCACTGAAGATCATCCCTACGCCAGCGGCCCGCCGCCAATCGGCAAGGGAGAGCCGACGCAGGGCGGGGAGGGCGAAGAGCGTCAGGATGCCCCCGGCGATCAGGAAGCGCGTGCCGATGAACAGCAGCGGGGGCATGCCGGCCAGGGCCTCCTTGGAAAAGATCCAGCCGGCGGCGGCGAGCAGGGTGACCAGCAGCAGGAGGCAGTCGGCACGCAGGGGCGAGCGTTTCGGGTCAACGGACGGCATCGGGCTCCGGGGCGCGGAAGAGCGGCCGGATATGTTAGCAGACAAACGGCCTGGTGTGGCCTCGGGTCGGCGGCGGGGTTGCGATATACTGGCCCCACCTTCGCTCATGACGACCTTGATGCTCTCGATACAGGACCTGCCGTGAACTCGATCACTCTGACTCGCCCCGACGACTGGCACCTCCACCTGCGCGACGGCGAGGCGCTCGCCGCCGTGGTGGCCGCCAGTGCCCGCCAGATGGGGCGCGCCATCATCATGCCGAACCTCAAGCCGCCGGTGACCACCACCGAACAGGCGCTGGCCTATCGCGAGCGGATCCTCGCGGCGCTTCCCGCCGGGGCCGATTTCGAACCGCTGATGACGCTCTATCTGACCGACGATACGCCGGTTGATGAGATCGAGCGGGCGCATGCCAGCGGCCTGGTGCAGGCGGTGAAGCTCTATCCCGCCGGGGCGACCACCAACTCGGCCTCAGGCGTCACCGACCTGGCGCATTGCGACGCGGCCGTGGCCGCCATGGCGCGACTGGGGATCCCGCTGCTGGTGCATGGCGAGGTCACCGACGCCGACATCGACATCTTCGACCGCGAGGCGGTATTCATCGAGCGGGTCATGAAGCCGCTGCTCGAGCGCCATCCGGACCTGAAGGTGGTCTTCGAGCACATCACCACGGCGGAGGCCGCCGACTTCGTGGCCGCGGCGCCGGCCAATGTCGCCGCCACCATCACCGTCCACCACCTGCTGTTCAACCGCAATCACATGCTGGTGGGCGGCATTCGCCCCCACTACTACTGCCTGCCGATCCTCAAGCGCGAGCGCCACCGCCAGGCGCTGCTGGCCGCCGCGACCTCGGGCAGCCCCAAATTCTTCCTGGGGACCGACAGCGCCCCCCATGCGCGTGGTGACAAGGAGAGTGCTTGCGGCTGTGCAGGCGCCTACACCGCGCCCGCGGCCCTGGAGCTCTATGCCACCGCCTTCGAACAGGCCGGGGCCCTGGAGCGCCTGGAGGGATTCGCCAGTCACTTCGGTCCCGATTTCTACGGTCTGCCGCGCAACACCGGTAACGTCACCCTGGTGCGCGAGCCCTGGCAGCTGCCCGAGTCGCTGCCCTATGCCGAGGGCCAGACCATCGTGCCCCTGGCCGCCGGCGAGAAGTTGGCGTGGAAGCTGCGTGACTGATGCCGGTCGCCGTTGATCGCGACAGTGGCAAGCGGCCGCCCCGAGGGGCGGCCGCTGTCGTTCCAGGCACGGGCTTAATCGTCTTGTAGCTGCCGGTCGAGAAAGGCGATGCCGGCCTCGATGGCGTTGTCGCGGGTCAGGAAGCTGGTGAAGTGCCCGCGGTAGTGCTGCAGATAGAGCTCACTCTCCACGCCCTGGGTGAGGAGAGCGGCGTGGAAGTCGGTGGCATGGTCCACCGGGACCAGGCTGTCCCAGCGGCCATGGAAGAGAAAGTGGGGCGGAGTGTCGGCATCGACGTGGTAGATCGGTGAGGCGAGCCGATAAGCGTCTGGCTTCTCGGCCCGGGTGCCGCCGATGAACTCCACCACCAGGCGTCCGTCATCGAACTTCAAGAGATCGCTCGGCAGGCCGCCGCCCAGCACGGCGGCCAGCCGGGCGTGGTCGCCGCCGTGGGGGGCGGTCAGGGGGCCATTGCTTCCCAGCACGCCGAGCAGGCTGACCAGGTGGGCGCCGCTGGAGTAGCCGACACCGACGATGCGGTCGGTGTCGATGCGCCATTCCTCGGCCCTGTCGTGGATCCAGCCCATGGCCTGCTGCAGGTCATGGAGCTGCGCGGGGAAGCGATAGGTCGGGGCGAAGCGGTAGGCGATATTGACCGTCACGTAGCCGCGTTCGGCTAGCCGCTCGGCGATCTCGTCCATGTCGTCGGGGGTGCGCCGCTGCCATCCCCCGCCGTGCACCAGAAGGGCCGCCGGGCGCAGCCGGCCCTCGGGGGTATCCGGGAGCAGGACGCGTGCCTCGAGCGCCTCTGGCCAGTCGGGTGGGGTATAGGTGAGCGGCGCGAGGCGCTCGAAGGCGAAGTCGGCCGGCTCCGCCAACCCCGAGGCCGTGACCGGGCCGTTACTGTCCAGGTGGGTGGCGCAGCCAGCCATCAGCAGGGGCAGGCACAGGGCAAGACCCCACCAGCCACGCGTGGTGCGAGCCATGCTCAGCCCTCGACCGTCTCGGCCTGCCGGCTGTGGTGACCCAGGCGGTCGACCATGGCCGTGACCATGCGCGTGGAGTGATCGGCGGCCTTCTCCAGGAACTCTGCGAAGGAGAGGTGGTTGTCGCCACCGCCGGCGATGTCGGAGAGCGCGCGAATCACTACGAAGGGGCAGCCGTAGTGGCGGCAGGTCTGGGCGATCGCCGCGGCTTCCATCTCGGCGGCCATCATGGTGGGGAAGCGTGAGCGGGTCGTGGCCACCAGCTCGGGGCAGGCCATGAAGACGTCGCCGGTGGCGATCAGGCCCTCCACGACGTTGACCTCGCCCAGCGCCTCGACGCACTCCCTGGCCATGGTGACCAGCCGCGCGTCCGGGAAGTAGGCGGCCGGCATGTTGGGCACCTGGCCGTGCTCGTAGCCGAACACCACGGCATCCACGTCGTGGTGGCGTACCTCGCTGGAGACGACGATATCCCCGATCTCGAGCCCCTCACCGAAGCCGCCGGCGGAGCCGGTGTTGATGATTGCCTCGGGATGGTAGACGTCCAGCAGCAGGGTGGTGCCGATGGCGGCATTCACCTTGCCGATGCCGGACTGCAGGATCACCACCTCGACGCCATGCAGCTTGCCCAGGTGGAAGGTGCAGCCCACGTGCTGGCGGGTGTGGCGATCCTCCAGCTGTGCGGCGAGCGCCGCGACCTCCTGGGCCATGGCGCCGATGATGCCGATGCGCTTCATGCGAAGACCCGGGTCCATTCGTCGCGCTTGGCGAGGAAACCGCGGGCAATCTGCTTGGCGCCTTCCAGGCTGTGGCTTGCCGCCCAGCCGCACTGCATCTCGTTGCAGGCGGGCACCTCGTCGGCCTCCAGCACGTCCTTCAGGGTCCCCTCGACCAGATCGAGCACGCCGTCGTAGTCGTCGTGGTTGATCATCGCGATGTAGAAACCGGTCTGGCAGCCCATGGGGCTGATGTCGACGACCTTGTCGGAGTGCTTACGGGACATCTCGGCCATCAGGTGCTCCAGGGAGTGCAGGCCGGGCATCTCCATGTGGTCCTGGTTGGGCTGGCAGATCCGCATGTCGTACTTGTGGATGGTATCGCCGTGCTCGCCGGTCTTGACATCGGCAAGGCGGATATAGGGCGCCTTCACCTTGGTGTGGTCGAGATTGAAGCTTTCGACGTTCATCTTCTTGTCGGTCATCGGACGACCTCGCGAGTCGGGAAAAATGGGCAGGGTATTCTAGCCGACTTCGACGAAAGGTGCACGACGCTCCTTGCTCCTTGCTCCTTGCTCCTTGCTCCTTGCTACTTCTTCTCGGCGTCATGCATATCGGCGGCCTGCAGGGTGTTCTCGAGCAGGGTGGCCACGGTCATGGGGCCGACGCCGCCGGGGACCGGGGTGATCCAGCTGGCGCGTTCGGCGGCCGGGGCGAAGTCGATGTCGCCGATCAGGCGACCGTCCTCCTGGCGGTTGATTCCGACGTCGATGACGATGGCGCCGGGCTTGATCCATTCGCCCTTGACCAGGCCGGGCTTGCCGACCGCGACCACCAGCAGGTCGGCACGCCGGACGTGCTCCTCCAGGTTCTGCGTGAAGCGATGGCAGACGGTGGTGGTGCAGCCGGCGAGCATCAGCTCCAGCGACATGGGGCGGCCGACGATGTTGGAGGCGCCGACCACGGTGGCGTCCAGCCCGCGGACCTCGAGCCCGCTCGCCTCCAGCAGGGTCATCACGCCCTTGGGGGTGCAGGGGCGCAGCAGCGGCAGGCGCTGGGCCAGGCGGCCGAGGTTGTAGGGGTGGAAGCCGTCGACATCCTTGTGGGGCAGGATGCGTTCGAGGATCGGGCGGGCGTCGAGGTGCTCGGGAAGCGGCAATTGCACCAGGATGCCATCGATGCGTGGGTCGTCGTTGAGCTGGTCGACCAGGGTCTCGAGTTCGGTCTGGCTGGTATCCGACGGCAGCTGGTACTTGAAGGAGCGGATGCCGGCTTCCTCGCAGGCGCGGTGCTTGTTGCGCACGTAGACGGCAGAGGCGGCGTCCTCGCCCACCAGGACCACGGCCAGTCCGGGAATGCGCCCTCCGGCCTCGCGGCGTGCCTGCACCTGGCGAGCGACCTGCTGGCGGACTCGGGCGGCAATGGACTTGCCATCGATCAGTTGGGCGGTCATCGAGCTTCCCTCTGGTGGGTGGTGGATGGGCTTCGGTCGGGGCGGGGGATTTTCGCATGCCGGGGCCCCTAGGCAAAGCGGCCCGGCGGCAGTGGCGCGGTTCGTGCAGATAGCAGCATTGCTCGGGCTGATCCGTCGGCAGGCCTGCGAGGAGGCGCTGTAAACCCTTCCCTGGGCGCTACCGACGCCATCCTTGGCGTAGGACCTCCTCTTCGGCCTGCCCCCGGCGCCCTCGCTATGTTCAACTGTGTCGCGATGGCGGCAGTGGCGCGGTTCTCGCTTGACCCGCCGGGAAAGTTCCGTAGAATACGCAGCGCTTGACGAGGCCCCTGCGGCGGCGTCAGGGCCGTGCAAGAGCCGGCGGGGTGTAGCGCAGTCTGGTAGCGCGCCTGCTTTGGGAGCAGGATGTCGGGGGTTCGAATCCCTCCACCCCGACCACAACCCATTGATTGGGAAGTTTTATTTCTCATTTCGGGTTGCGGTCAGGCGCTCTGAGACGTAGAATGCGCCCATAGCTCAACCGGATAGAGCAACGGCCTTCTAAGCCGTAGGTTGCAGGTTCGAGTCCTGCTGGGCGCGCCATGTGTCGCATGGAGTGGCCGGTAGCGGTTCAGCCGACGCGTTAGAGCTTTCAGCAAGACCCGTGTCGTAGTGGTGGATGTAGCTCAGTGGTAGAGCCCCGGATTGTGGCTCCGGTGGTCGTGGGTTCGATCCCCATCATCCACCCCACCTCGACATGACCCCCAGGCAGTGGTGGATGTAGCTCAGTGGTAGAGCCCCGGATTGTGGCTCCGGTGGTCGTGGGTTCGATCCCCATCATCCACCCCATTGCCTCCCTCAGCAGGTCCCGCGTCTCCCGGTTCATCCCCTGATGCTTCGTGCGTGTCATGTCGCCCGTCGCGACCCGCCTTCCCGTAGTCGAACGCGACAGTAGCCGGTGCGGAAAAATCCCGGTGATACCCCTTGTAATGTGCCGTCAGGCCCCCATCTGTTCAGGCACGGCGCTTGCCAGTACCGGGCGGGATTCTTAGAATCAGCCCTTTGACCCTTTCACGCTTTCACAGAACGCCCCAGTCGGTAGAGGACATTTCATGCAAGTTTCCGTCGATACGACCTCCCAGATTGAACGCCGCATCAAGGTCCAGGTGCCGGCCGCCGAGGTCGACGAGGCCGTTGCCGCCCGTCTCAAGGATGCCGCCAAGAACGTGCGCATGGATGGCTTCCGCAAGGGCAAGATCCCGATGTCGGTGATACGCCAGCGTTACGGACGCGGCGTGCGCGACGAGGTGGTGGGCGAAGTGATGCGCGAGCGCTATGTGCGTGCCATCTCCGAGCACGAGCTCAATCCGGCCGGGTATCCGCAGATCGAGGCCACCGTCAACGAGGCGGGTAAGGACCTGGAGTTCACCGCGACCCTCGAGATCTACCCCGAGGTCGAACTGGCCTCCATCGAGGGCACCGAGGTCGAGCGTCCGGTGGTCGAGGTGACCGAAGCCGACGTCGACGAGATGATCGATACCCTGCGCAAGCAGAATGCCGGCTGGGAAGAGGTCGAGCGTGCCGCCGAGGAGGGTGACCAGGTCACGATCGACTTCCAGGGCTTCCTGGGGGATGAGCCCTTCGAGGGTGGCAGCGCCGAGGGCCACGAGCTGGTGATCGGGTCCGGCAGCTTCATCCCCGGCTTCGAGGAGCAGCTGATCGGTGCCAAGGCGGGCGAGGAGAAGGAACTCAAGGTCACCTTCCCCGAGGACTACCAGGCCGAGCAGCTGGCCGGTCAGGAAGCGACCTTCAAGGTCAAGGTCCATGCCGTGAAGGGCCAGGCCCTGCCCGAGGTGGATGCCGAGTTCGTCGAGAAGTTCGGGGTCGAGGACGGCGATCTGGACAAGTTCCGCGCCGAGGTCAAGAAGAACATGACCCGTGAGGCGACCCAGGCGGTCGACAATCGCGTCAAGCAGCAGGTGCTCGAGGCGCTGAAGAAAGCCAACGACATCCCGGTGCCCCAGGCGCTGGTGCAGCAGGAGACCGAGGGCCTCAAGCGTCAGGCGGCCCAGCAGTTCGGCCTCGGCGAGGACTTCGACGTCAGCCAGCTGCCCGACGAGCTGTTTGCCGAGCAGGCCAGAAGCCGCGTCCAGGTGGGCCTGCTGCTGGCCGAGGTGATCAAGAGCCATGAGCTCGAGGCCACCGACGACGAGATCAAGGCCAAGGTCGAGGAGCTGGCCCAGCAGTATCAGGACCCCGAGCAGGTGGTCGAGCACTACATGGGCAACGACCAGCTCAAGACCCAGGTCCAGTCGGCTATCCTTGAAGAAAAGGCCGTCGATGTCCTGCTCGAGCAGGCCAGCGTCAAGGACGTGGAAATGAGCTACCAGGAGGCCCTCGCCGCGGCTCAGCAGCAGGGCGAGGCCGCCGAGGAAGGCGAAGAGGCCGAGGCAGAAGAGCAGGGCGAAGAGAAGCAGGCCTGATCGCGTCTCGGCGCACCCTGTCTGGCCTCGTGGCCGGGCAGGGACGTTACCCTACGCTTCCATTCATCGGATCCAAGGACATCACCCAGATGAGCAACCCGTTCGATATCCAATCCGCCGGTGGCCTGGTGCCCATGGTGGTCGAGCAGAGCGCGCGCGGCGAGCGGGCTTACGACATCTATTCCCGCCTGCTCAAGGAGCGCGTGATCTTCCTAGTGGGCCCGGTGGAAGACTACATGTCCAACCTGCTGGTGGCACAGCTACTGTTCCTGGAGTCCGAGAACCCGGACAAGGACATCCACCTGTACATCAACTCGCCGGGCGGCTCCGTGACGGCCGGCATGTCCGTCTACGACACCATGCAGTTCATCAAGCCCGACGTCTCCACGGTCTGCATCGGCCAGGCCGCGAGCATGGGCGCACTGCTGCTGGCCGGCGGTGCCGCAGGCAAGCGTTATTGCCTGCCCAATTCGCGGATGATGATCCACCAGCCGCTGGGTGGCTACCAGGGTCAGGCCTCGGACATCGAGATCCACACCCGCGAGATCCTTGGTATCCGCGACAAGCTGAACCAGATCCTCGCCCACCACACCGGCCAGGACATCGAGACCATCGCCCGGGATACCGACCGCGACAACTTCATGAATGGCCCGCAGGCCGCGGAGTACGGCCTGATCGATGCGGTGCTGGAACAGCGGCCGACATCCTGATAGCGTGAATTTCACCCGAGTGACCTTCATGCACTAAGACGTTTCCCGGCGGCCGAGACCGCCGTGGTGAACCCGACGCCTCATGAGCCATACTGTGGGGGCGTCACTATGAAAGAGGTACGCGAATGGCCGACGGCAAAGGCAAGGACGAAGGCGGCAAGCTGCTCTACTGCTCGTTCTGCGGCAAGAACCAGAATGAAGTACGCAAGCTGATTGCCGGCCCGTCCGTGTATATCTGCGATGAGTGTGTCGACCTCTGCAACGACATCATTCGCGAGGAGGTGCTCGATGCCGATGCCGAGACCGACGAGGAGCGTCTGCCCGCTCCCCGCGAGATTCGTCACACCCTCGATGACTACGTGATCGGCCAGGACCGCGCCAAGATGGTGCTGTCGGTGGCGGTCTATAACCACTACAAGCGCCTGCGCTTCGGCGCCAAGGACGACGACGTCGAGCTTGGCAAGTCGAACATCCTGCTGATCGGTCCCACCGGCAGCGGCAAGACCCTGCTGGCCGAGACCCTGGCGCGTCTGCTCAATGTGCCCTTCACCATCGCCGACGCCACCACCCTCACCGAGGCGGGCTACGTCGGCGAGGATGTCGAGAACATCATCCAGAAGCTGCTGCAGAAGTGCGACTACGATGTGGAGAAGGCCCAGCGCGGCATCGTCTACATCGACGAGATCGACAAGATCTCGCGCAAGTCGGACAACCCGTCCATCACCCGTGACGTCTCGGGCGAGGGCGTGCAGCAGGCGTTGCTGAAGCTGATCGAGGGCACCACCGCCTCGGTGCCACCTCAGGGCGGACGCAAGCATCCCCAGCAGGAGTTCCTGCAGGTCGACACCGGCAACATCCTGTTCATCGTCGGCGGCGCCTTCGCCGGCCTGGACAAGGTGATCCGTGATCGCGCCGAGAAGGGCGGCATCGGCTTCAACGCTGTGGTCAAGAGCAAGGACGAGACCAAGGGCGTGGGTGACCTGCTGCTTGACGTGGAGCCCGAGGACCTGGTCAAGTTCGGCCTGATCCCCGAGTTCGTCGGTCGCCTGCCGGTGATCGCGACGCTCACCGAGCTCACCGAGGACGCCCTGATCCAGATCCTCACCGAGCCCAAGAACTCGCTGATCAAGCAGTATGCTCGGCTGTTCGAGATGGAAGGCGTGGAGCTGGAGTTCCGCGAGGATGCCCTGCGTGCGGTGGCCGGCAAGGCCATGGCGCGCAAGACCGGCGCCCGTGGCCTGCGCTCGATCCTCGAGTCTGTCCTGCTCGATACCATGTACGAGATTCCCTCCCTGGAAGGCGTGTCCAAGGTGGTGATCGACGCCTCGGTCATCAGCGGCGAGAGCGAACCGCTGTTGATCTACTCCCAGCAGGAGGCGCAGCGGGTCGACGGCACCGACGGCTGAACCACCGGGCGCAAGACGCCCTGAGAGGGAGCGGCTTCATCCGCGAGGTGCCCAGCCGGCATCTCGGGTGATGGACCGCTCCCCTTCTTTTGCGCGCCGGCGCGTGTTGCCTTGCAATGCCGCCGGTTCGCCCCCACTCCTTGGGTATCCATCCGATTTCGTGTGAGGAACGTCTGCGATGCAGCAGAACGCCGAACAGACCCTGAGTCTGCCCCTTTTGCCACTGCGCGACGTGGTCGTCTATCCGCAGATGGTCATCCCGCTGTTCGTCGGTCGCGAGAAGTCGATCCAGGCGCTCGAGGCTGCGATGGCGGCCGACAAGCGCGTCCTGCTGGTGGCCCAGCGCGAGGCCAGCAAGGACGACCCCGACAACGAGGACATGTTTTCCATCGGCACCGTGGCCGAGATCATGCAGCTGCTCAAGCTGCCCGACGGCACCGTCAAGGTACTGATCGAGGGCGAGTCCCGGGCCGATATCCGCGAGATCGTCGCCGTCGACGGCGGCTACAGCCGCGCCGAGGTAAGCCTGCGCGAGAGCGAACCGCTCAGCGAGCGCGAGCAGGAGGCCCTGGTGCGGGTGCTGCTCAACCAGTTCGAGCAGTACGTGAAGATGTCGAAGAAGGTGCCCAACGAGGTCCTCAACTCGCTCTCCGGCATCGAGGACCCCAGCCGCCTGGTGGATACCATCTGTGCCCACCTCTCGCTAAAGATCGACGACAAGCAGCAGCTGCTGGAGATGGACCGGGTGCGCGATCGCATCGAGCACCTGATGGCGCTGATCGAGTCCGAGATCGACCTGCTGCAGGTGGAGAAGCGCATCCGCTCGCGGGTCAAGGACCAGATGGAGAAGTCCCAGCGCGAGTACTATCTCAACGAGCAGATGAAGGCCATCCAGAAGGAGATGGGCGAGCTCGAGAACGTGCCCAACGAGGCCGAGAAGTACGAGAAGGCCATCGAGGAATCCGGCATGCCCAAGGAGGCCCGCGACAAGGCGCTCCAGGAACTGGGCAAGCTGAAGATGATGTCGCCGAACTCCGCCGAGGCCACGGTGGTGCGCTCCTACCTGGACTGGCTGGTGGCGGTGCCGTGGAAGAAGCGCACCCGCATCAAGCATGACCTGGTGCATGCCCAGAAGGTGCTCGACGAGGACCATTACGGCCTCGACGAGGTCAAGGCGCGTATCCTCGAGTACCTCGCGGTCCACAAGCGGGTCAAGAAGCTCAAGGGCCCGGTGCTCTGCCTGGTGGGGCCGCCGGGGGTGGGCAAGACCTCGCTGGGGCAGTCCATCGCCCGGGCCACCAACCGCAAGTACGTGCGCCTGGCGCTCGGCGGGGTGCGCGACGAGTCCGAGATTCGTGGCCATCGTCGCACCTATATCGGCTCGCTGCCCGGCAAGATGGTCCAGCGCATGGCCAAGGCCGGGGTCAAGAACCCGCTCTTCCTGCTCGACGAGGTCGACAAGATCGGCATGGACCACCGTGGCGACCCCTCCTCGGCGCTGCTCGAGGTGCTGGACCCGGAGCAGAACGACACCTTCAGCGACCACTACCTGGAGCTGGACTACGACCTCTCCGAGACGCTGTTCATCTGCACGGCCAACTCGATGAACATCCCCGGTCCGCTGCTCGACCGCATGGAGGTCATCCGCCTGCCGGGCTACACCGAGGACGAGAAGCTGGCCATTGCCCGTCGTTACCTGGTGCCCAAGCAGCTCAAGGCCAACGGCTTCAAGGAGGACGAGCTGTCGTTCTCCGACGACGCGCTGCTCGAGCTGATCCGCTACTACAGCCGCGAGGCCGGGGTCCGCGAGCTGGAGCGCCAGATCGCCAAGGTGTGCCGCAAGGTGCTGCGCGAGCGCCTCGAGAAGGAGAGCCAGGAGGGGGCTCAGGCACCGGTGCTGCTTGCGGCCGTCGACATCGAGCCCTATGCCGGCGTGCGTCGCTACAGCTACGGACTGGCCGACCAGGAGGACCAGGTCGGTCGGGTGACCGGCCTGGCCTGGACCTCGGTGGGTGGCGAACTGCTCAACATCGAGTCGGTGATCACACCCGGCAAGGGGCGCCTGGACAAGACCGGCTCGCTCGGCGACGTGATGAAGGAGTCGGTGAGCGCGGCCCAGACGGTGGTGCGCGCCCGGGCCCTGGCGCTGGGCATCGACCCGGAGCGCTTCGAGAAGGAGGATCTGCATATCCACGTGCCCGAGGGCGCCACGCCCAAGGACGGTCCCAGCGCGGGCATCGCCATGGTCACGGCCATGGTCTCGGCCTATACCGGGCGTCCGGTGCGCTGCGACGTGGCCATGACCGGCGAGGTCAACCTGCGCGGCGAGGTGTTGCCGATCGGCGGGCTGAAGGAGAAATTGCTGGCCGCCAGGCGCGGTGGTATAAAGACAGTGCTAATACCCGAGGAGAACCGCCGCGACCTCAAGGAGGTTCCGGACAATATCAAGGATGCCCTCGATATTCGGCCGGTTCGCTGGATCGATGATGTTCTGGAGGTGGCTCTGGCCGACAAGCCGGCGCCGAAAAAGGAAGATCCCAGAACGGAAGATTCCACCTCCTCGGCGTCGATGGTCAGTACGCACTAACGATAATTTTTCTCGCCATGCCGGGGCTGGAATCCCGGTATGGCGGGGCTTGGCAGGGAAGGTTGCTTGACAGGTCTTTCACCGCATTGCTATAAACTACCGCCATGCTGTGATCGCGTCAGTCAGCCGAACGTCTCGCCGATTAGAGCCAATTTACGAAAACGTCAAGGGGTGAAGTGTGAACAAATCCGAGCTGATCGAAGCCATTGCCGCGTCTGCCGACATTCCCAAGGCAGCGGCTTCTCGTGCGCTGGATGCCATGGTCGAGACCGTGACCGACAGCCTGAAGAAGGGTGACAGCGTTTCCCTGGTGGGCTTCGGTACCTTTCAGGTGAAGGAGCGTGCCGCCCGCACCGGCCGTAACCCGCAGACCGGTCAGCCGATCGAGATCAGCGCTGCCAAGGTGCCCAGCTTCAAGGCCGGCAAGGCGCTCAAGGACTCCGTCAACTGAGTCGACGGCGCCTGCCGCACCGCTGACGGTTGATTCCATAACAGGCGCATCGCCCCGGCGGTGCGCCTGTTCTTTTTTGGGTCCCTTATTTCGGCCACCTTCACCGCTGCCGGCGTCGCGTGATGCCCCGTGATGCGTATAATGTGGCGCGACCTGACTCACTTGATCCGCAGAGGCCTGCATGCTGCAAAGTATTCGTGACCGCTCCAGGAGCTGGGGCGCGAAGATCATCATCGGTGCCGTGGTCGTGACCATGGCGCTTTTCGGCGTTGAATCGCTGGTCGGGCTGCTGGGCAACAGTGGCGACGAGGTCGCCGAGGTCAATGGCGAGCCGATTACCCGTCAGCAACTGGAGATGGAAGTCCAGCGAGCGATTCGCAGCGGGCAGGTCCCGCCCGAGCAGGAGCGTGCCCTGAGGGCGGAGATGCTCGACATGCTGATCACCGATCGCCTGCTGACTCAGTATGCCGAGGAGGGTGGCCTGCATGTCTCCGAGGAGCAGCTCGACGAGCTGATCGTGAACCTGCCGGAATTTCAGGACGCCAACGGCCGCTTTGATCGCGACCTGTTCCGCAACCGTCTCTCCAGTGCCGGCTTCACGCCGCTCTCGTTTCGCCAGCAGCTCAGCGTCGACGTGAAACGCCAGCAGCTCCAGCAGGGCCTGGCGGTGAGCGACTTCACCCTGGAGGAGGAGCGAGAGCGCCTGGCCGCGTTGCAGCGCCAGACCCGCACCTTCCGCCACCATGCCCTGGTACCGGAGGACCTGGAGACGCCGCCCGAGGTCGATGAACAGGCCCTGGAGGACTACTACGCCGCCCACGAGTCGGATTACCGGCGTCCCGAGCAGGTCAGGTTGAACTATGTGGTCCTCGACCGCCAGCAGATGGCCGAGGAGGCCGAGGTCAGCGAGGAGGCCCTGCGCGAGGCCTGGGAAGAGGGCGCCGCCGAGGCGGACCGCCGGGTATCGCACATCATGGTGACATTCGGCGACGCGCGCAGCCGTGAGGAGGCCGAGGCCATCCTCGAGCAGGTGCAGGAGCGCCTCGCCGAGGGCGAGGCCTTCGCCGAGCTGGCCGCCGAGGTGTCCGAGGATACCTCCACCAGCGGTGACGGGGGCGACCTGGGCGTCATCTCCCGCGGCTTCTTCGGTGAGGAATTCGAGGAGGCGGCCTTCTCCCTGGGCGAGGGCGAGGTGTCCGAGGTCGTCGAGACCGATAACGGCCTGCACCTGGTCAAGGTCACCGAGCTGGACCGTCCCGCCTTCGAGGAGAGCCGCGACCAGCTGCGGCGTCAGCTGGCCCGCGAGCAGGTCAGCGATGCCTTCAACGAGCAGGCCCAGCGCCTGATCGATGACAGCTTCGCCGCCGAGGATCTGGCCAGCGTCGCCGAGGACCTGGAACTGGAGCTGCAGCAGAGCGACTGGGTCGGTCGCGACGGCGCCGACGGCGTCCTCTCCGAGCCGGGCGTGATGGACCAGGCCTTCAGTGGCGATGTCCTGGAGGAGCGTTATAACAGCGAGGTGATCGAGCTCGACGAGGATCGCCGCCTAGTGCTGCGGGTGGCCGAGCATCGCGAGGCGACCACCCTGCCCCTGGACGAGGTGCGCGACGAGGTCGAGGCGGCGGTGCGCCGCGAGAAGACCCGCGAGGCACTGGTCGAGCTGGCCGCCGAACGTGTCGAGCGACTGCGCGCTGGCGAATCCCTGGAGATCGATTGGCAGCAGGCCGAGACCATCAGCCGCCAGGGTGACACCAACCTTTCCGATGCGTTGATCGAGGCGGCCTTCCGCCTGCCGCACCCCGAGGACGACGCGCCGGTCTACGGTCATGCGGTGGACGGCGAGCGCGTGATGCTGATCGCCCTGGACGAGGTCGAGGCCGGCGAGCCCAACGAACAGATCGAGTCCTTCGTGGCCCGCATGGCCGAGCGTCTGAGGGCCCAGGCGGCCATCCAGGGGCTGCTCGACGACCTGCGCGAGGAAGCCGAGATTCGTCGCTAAGGCCTACGGCCAGCCGCAAGGCACAAGGAGCAAGCAACAAGGAAACCCCTTGGCTTGCTCCTTTTGCGTTTGATGATACTGCCTTGCCCCTTGCCCCTTGCCCCTTGCCCCTTGCCCCTTGCCCCTTGGTGCAATATGTTATTCTATAACATTATCCCCGCCCCCGGAGGCTATCCATGCCCGCTCCCCTGGCTAATGTGCCTGTCCACCTGGTTACCGGTTTCCTGGGGAGTGGCAAGAGTACCCTGATTCGCCGGCTGATCGAGCAGAAGCCCGCCGGGGAGCGCTGGGCGGTGGTGATCAACGAGTTCGGAAGGGTAGGGATCGACCAGGCGATGTTCGCCGAGCGCGACGACCTCGTGGTCAAGGGGTTGCCGGGCGGTTGCCTCTGCTGCCAGCTGGCCTTCGTGCTGCAGGCCTCCCTGGTCAATCTGCTGCATCGGCACCGGCCGGATCGGCTGATCATCGAGCCCTCGGGACTGGGTCATCCCGCCGGGCTGCTGGACGTGCTGCGAGGCGAGGGCTTCGATGGGGTCCTGGACGTCCGGGACATCATCGCGTTGCTCGACCCCCGTCGCCTGGACGATTCACGTGCCCGGCATCACGAAACCTTCCTCGACCAGCTGGCCATGGCCGACGGGGTAGCCTTGACCATGACAGACCTGGCCACTCCCGACCAGCGTGAGGAGGCCCGCGCCTGGCTGGGCGAGTTCTGGCCGCCCAAGCGCTGGATCGCCGAGGCGCCCCATGGGGCGCTGCCGCTCCCTCTGCTGCTGGAAAGCCGCCGGCATGCGGGGTCGACCGGCGCTGCCTCGTCCGCTCACCAGGCGGCCCGTCCGGCGGCGGCGACGCTGATGCTGGAAGACGTCGAGCTTCGCGAGCCGGAACCCGGCAGGCCGCTTCGGGAGGAGGGGGCCTCGCTGGGTCATGCCACCCTGGGGTGGCGCTGGCATGCCGCCGATCTCTTCGAACTGGATCGCGTCACCCGGCTTCTGGGCGAGTTGCCCGCGAATCTGCGCGTCAAGGGGGTGCTGCATACGGCAGATGGCTGGAAGCTCTATAACCGCGCCGATGGCACGGTCAGCCTGACAGGCACCGCCTGGCGGCGGGACTCGCGGCTGGAGTTGATCGGCGAGGCGGGCCACCTGCCTGACACCAAGGCGCTGGAACTCAAGTTGGCGGGCTGCCTGGTCAGTGGATAATGACCCGGTTGGCATGGGAGCGCGGCTTGCCGCGCGATCGGGAGCGCAATGTCAGGAAAGCGGGATCGCCTGAAGCCGCAGCTCACTGAGGTTCTCGACGACGATCTCCCAGCCCTTGTCGGGCTGCCAGTCGCCCAGCACAAAGCGCCTGGCCGGCTGGCCGTCGACTTCTATCTCATGCACGTCGGGGCGGTGGGTATGGCCGTGGATCAGCGTCGTGACGCCGTGCTCGGCCATCACCTTCACCACCTCGCCCGGGGTCACGTCCATGATGTCCTCGGCCTTGTTGGAGTTGGCCTCCCCGGACTGGTCGCGCAGTTGCCTGGCCAGGGCGATTCGGTCCTGGATGGGCATCGACAGCACCTGCTCCTGCCATAGCGGGTTGCGTGCCTGGGCGCGAAAGGCCTGGTAGGCCTCGTCGCGGGTGCAGAGGCTGTCGCCATGCATCAGCAGCACCCTCTGTCCGCCAAGCGCCACCACGCTGGGGTCCGGCAGCAGGGTGGCACCGGCTTCACTGGCGAAGCGCTCACCCAGGAGGAAGTCTCGGTTGCCGTGCATCATGTAGATGGCAATGCCGTCATCGGCCAGGCGCTTCAGGGCGGCGGCGATGCGGGCCGCCAGGGCGGCGTTGCCGGTGGGGTCATGCGCGCCCAGGTCGAGCAGGTCGTCGCCGATCCATGCCTCGAAGAAGTCGCCGAGGATAAAGAGGGCATCACAACCCCGTGCGCGCTCGTCCAGCCACTTCAGGAACCCCTCGGTGATCTCGGGGGCGCCGGGGTGCAGGTGCAGGTCGGAAATCAGCAGGGTGGTCATGAGTGGCCCTGTTCAGACGGTGAAACGAAGCACGCCCGCCTCGGTCGGGAATGTCGGGCGGGCGTGGTGGCAAGGCGGGGGAGGATCAGGCCTGCGGCTCGTCCTTCACGTAGGCCTTCTGGATGACCACGTCCTCGGCGGGCACGTCGGCATGCATGCCGCGACGGGTGGTGGGCACGGCCTTGATCTTCTCGACCACGTCCATGCCCTCGACCACCTCGCCGAACACGCAGTAGCCCCAGCCCTGAACATTCTTGCCGCTGTGGTTGAGGAAGTCGTTGTCGGCGACATTGATGAAGAACTGCGCGGTGGCGGAGTGCGGGTCCTGGGTGCGGGCCATGGCCAGGGTGCCGGTGGTGTTCTTCAGGCCGTTGTCGGCCTCGTTCTCGATCGGGTCCCGCGTCGGCTTCTGGTTGAAGTCGGTGTCGAAGCCGCCGCCCTGGACCATGAAGCCGGGGATCACACGGTGGAAGAGGGTGCCGTCATAGAAGCCGTCGCGGACGTACTGCTCGAAGTTGGCGGCGGACTTGGGTGCCTTCTCTTGGTAGAGCTCGACGGTGATGTCGCCGAAATTGGTCTGCAGTACGATCATCGATAAGTTCCTGTGCGGTAAAGGGGAGTTGCCTTGGCGTTGCCCATGGCTGTGGCGCTATAATACCGTTTTTGCTGCGATGCGCGAAGCGAGCGTGGGGGCTGTCTGGAGCTAGTGTCGATGTTAGGCGCCACTCGGGGCTGATCCGGCGGCAGGCCTGCGAGGAGGCGCTGTGAACCCCTCCCTGGGGGCTACCGACGCCATCCCTGGCGTAGGACCTCCTCTTCGGCCTGCCCCCGGCGCCCCTCGCTGAGGCACTGCCACCCAATAGCCCAAGGCCCGTCATGCTCGCGCCGCCAGGCCCGCACCTTCAACCAGAGGTCGTTTTTTCCGACATGTCCACCGACACCACCAGCGCGCCGAATTTCATCCGCAACCAGATCCGCGAGGAGATCGAGGCCGGCCGTAGCGGGAAGATCGTCACCCGCTTCCCGCCGGAGCCCAACGGCTTTCTGCATATCGGCCATGCCAAGTCGATCTGTCTGAATTTCGGGCTCGCCGAGCACTTCGGTGGCGACTGTCATCTGCGCTTCGACGACACCAACCCGGCCAAGGAGGAGCAGGCCTACATCGACGCCATCAAGTCGGACGTTCACTGGCTGGGCTTCGAGTGGGCGGGTCCGGTGCGCTTCGCCTCGGACTACTTCGACCAGCTCTATGCCTGGGCACAGCACCTGGTGCGCGAGGGCAAGGCCTATGTCGACGACCTCTCGCCGGACGAGATCCGCGAGTACCGCGGCACCCTGACCGAGGCGGGCAAGCCGAGCCCCTATCGCGAGCGCAGCCCGGACGAGAACCTCGACCTGCTCGAGCGCATGCGTACCGGCGAGTTCGCCGAGGGCGAGAAGGTGCTGCGGGCGAAGATCGACATGGCCGCGCCGAACATCAACCTGCGCGACCCGATCCTCTACCGCATCCGTCACGCCAGCCACCACCAGACCGGCGACAAGTGGAAGATCTACCCCTCCTACGACTTCACCCATGGCCAGTCGGATGCCATCGAGGAGGTGACCCACTCGATCTGCACCCTGGAATTCGAGGATCACCGGCCGCTCTACGAGTGGTTCCTGGACAATCTGCCGGTGCCGGCGAAGCCGCGCCAGATCGAGTTCGCCCGACTCAACCTCAACTACACCCTGACCTCCAAGCGCAAGCTCAAGCTGCTGGTGGAAGAGGGCATCGTCGACGGCTGGGATGACCCGCGCCTGCCGACCATCTCCGGCATGCGGCGTCGTGGCTACACGCCGGCCTCGATCCGCAAGTTCTGCGAGATGATCGGCGTCACCCGCGCCGATGGCGGCCTGGTGGATATCGCCATGCTCTATCATGCCATCCGCTCGGATCTCGAGGACAACGCCCCTCGCGCCATGGCCGTTCTCAAGCCGCTGAAGGTCGTGCTGACCAACGTGCCGGAGGACTTCGAGGAGGTCTATGAGGTACCCGGCCACCCGGCCCGCGAGGACATGGCGGTGCGCAAGGTGCCGTTCACTCGCGAGATCGTCATCGACCAGGATGACTTCATGGAGGAGCCGCCCAAGAAGTTCTTCCGCCTGGCACCGGGCAAGGAGGTGCGCCTGCGCAACAGCTATGTGATTCGCTGTGACGAGGTGGTCAAGGATGCCGCCGGCGAGATCAGCGAACTGCGCTGCTCCGTGGACTTCGACACGCTCGGCAAGAACCCCGAGGGGCGCAAGGTGAAGGGCGTGATCCATTGGGTCAGCGCCGAGCACGGGGTACCCATGGAGGTGCGGCTCTACGACAACCTCTTCCTCAAGGAGCAGCCCGACAAGGACAAGGATGCCGACTTCCTCGAGCACCTCAACCCCGAGTCGCTGCTGACCGTGCAGGCCATCGGCGAGCCGAGCCTGGCGGGAGCCGACCCGGAGAGCCGCTTCCAGTTCGAGCGCGTGGGCTACTTCTGCGCCGACCGCCATGCCAGCCGCGGCGACCGCCTGGTGTTCAACCGCACCGTGGGCCTCAAGGACAGCTGGGCCCGAATGCAGAAGAAGGAACAGGACAAGAAGAAGGGCTGACATGCAGATCTACAACACGCTGACCCGCCGCAAGGAGCCCTTCACGCCCATCGACCCGGGCAAGGTGCGCATGTATGTCTGCGGCATGACGGTCTACGACTTCTGCCACCTGGGTCACGCGCGGGTGATGGTGGCCTTCGATGTCATCACCCGCTACCTGCGTGCGCGGGGCTATGACGTCACCTATGTGCGCAACGTCACCGATATCGACGACAAGATCCTCCGGCGTGCCGAGGAGAATGGCGAGACGATCGCCTCGCTCACCGAGCGGATGATCGAAGCCATGCATCAGGACGAGGCGCGCCTGGGCGTGCTGCCCCCGGATCGTGAGCCCCGCGCCACCCGGCATATCGGCGAGATCATCGCCATGATCGAGACCTTGATCGGCAAGGGCTACGCTTACGCCGCCGACAACGGCGACGTCTACTACCGGGTGCGCCGCTTCGAGGGCTATGGCCGGCTGAGCAACCGCGACCCCGATGAGATGCGCGCCGGGGCCCGCATCGAGGTGGACGAGCACAAGGAGGACCCGCTGGACTTCGTGCTGTGGAAGGCGGCCAAGCCCGGCGAGGCCAGCTGGCCCTCGCCCTGGGGCGAGGGGCGGCCCGGCTGGCACATCGAGTGTTCGGCGATGTCCACTTGCTGCCTGGGCGAGACCTTCGACATCCACGGCGGCGGGCCGGACCTGATGTTCCCCCACCACGAGAACGAGATCGCCCAGAGCGAGGCGGCCACCGGCCACGCCTACGTCAATACCTGGATGCACGCCGGGGCGGTGCGGGTGAACCACGAGAAGATGTCCAAGTCGCTGGGCAACTTCTTCACCATTCGCGAGGTGCTCGAGCATCACGACCCCGAGGTGGTGCGCTACCTGCTGGTGGCCAGCCACTACCGCAGCCCGATCAACTACGCGCCGGAGTCGCTGGCCGAGGCGCGCAAGTCGCTGGAGCGCTTCTACAACTCACTTGAAGGACTGTCGCTCGAAGGTCTGGCCCTTGACGGCGCCGACTCCGAGGAAGGGAAGGTGGATGGCCGCTTCGGTGCGCGTTTTACCGCGGCGATGGACGACGACTTCAACACCGCCGAGGCACTCTCGGTGCTCTTCGACCTGGCCCGCGAGCTGAACCGCGCCAGGAAGGAGGCGCCCGAGCAGGCGCCGGCGCTGGCCGCCGAGCTCAAGCGCCTGGGGGGCATCATGGGGCTGCTGCAGCAGGACCCGGTTGCCTTCCTCAAGGGCGGGGCTGGTGATCTGCCGCTATCGGAGTACGAGATTCAGGCGAAGATCGACGCGCGGGCCGCGGCCAAGAAGGCCAGGGACTTCGCCACCGCCGACGCCATTCGCGATGAGCTGGCGGCACTCGGCATCATCCTCAAGGATGCCCGCGAGGGCACCAGCTGGGTGTTCGAGAAGCCGGAAGGCTGACGCTCCCCGTCCAACGCCTCCCGTTCGCCCGGCCCGCCGCAAGGAGGGCCGGGCGTTTTACGCTCACGACGGCATGCGCCTGGAGCAGCCTGTCGCTCATGTCGGCGAGACGCTCGTATAGGGCGGCAAGGGAATCTGCCGGGGCCAGTCATCGTCGACCATGAACACCCGGTGCCAGCCCATGTCGGGGTGCCACAGGGCCACCTGGACGGGGGAGGCCGGCGCGTTGAAGTGCTGGGCCAGCCTGGCCTCCAGGTCCCGGAGCGGCAGCAGTGCCTCGCGACGGGGCAGGGCGAGCCAGTGGGGCTTGTGCAGCCAGGCGCCTCGGGTACCCCGGGGCAGGCCGTCGCGCAGCCGTTGCCAGTCACGGGCGAACAGCCAGCGACCCTGCAGGTGGGCGGGCGTGGCCTCACGTGGGGCCGGCAGGGGGGAATGCCAGGGATAGAAAAGCACCCCCGGGATCGCCAGCCGTGCGGCCAGGGCGGGCGCTGGCCCGTCCAGTCCCGGCGCCGAGTGGGGCGACAGCAGCTGCGTCAGGATCTCGCGGGCCTCGGGGGAGCCGGCGAGCCTGAGTTGATGGCGATGCAGGTGTTCGCGCTTGGCGGCCAGGCTGTCGGCTCCGCCCGGGCCAATCCAGCGAGCCTGGCTGTCCGCCGCTCCCGGCCCCTGGGGCAGGCCCAGGTAGAACTTGATGGCGACTTCCAGGTGCACTGGGCCGGGAGCGTGGCGTCGACAATAGAGCAGGTCCAGCTCGCCCAGGGTGCGCTTGCCCTGGTGGATGCGCAGGTTGTGGGCCAGCAGTCGGGTGCCGGGCGCCTCGTCGAGCAGGAACTGCCAGAGTCGTTCATGATAGAGCCCCATGCGCCCCTTGAGCGCCGGTGCCAGGTGATCCTCCAGCGCGTCGGGTGCCGCTTCCAGGGCATCCAGCCAGGCCGCCAGCAGGCTGTCATCGCCCAGGCCCAGTTCGCCACGCGAGGGGCGCCCCGGCCAGGGCATCGCGATCAGGTCAGGGGCCAGCAGGATCCACGCCAGGTCACGCACCAGCGGATGGTGGCAGTGGTCTAGGAGTCGACTCCCGGGTAGGGTCATGCTGATGTCCTGACGTTGGAAAGGGGGGTCTGACAGGGAAGCTGTACAGGCCTTATACTCAGGATACATTCACAAGGAACCGGGTGAACATGATGATTCGTACGCTGATTTCCAGCCCAGTGTCTCGTTGCGCGGCCCTGGCCGCCGGTACCCTCATCGCCTTCTCGGCCCAGGCGCAGGACCCCGTGGTGGTTTCCTCCAAGATCGATACCGAGGGCTCGGTGCTCGGGCAGCTGATCCTGCAGCGCCTCGAGCAGGGCGGTATCGAGGTCGAGGATCGTCTCCAGCTGGGCGGCACCAGCATCGTGCGCGAGGCGCTGATCGCCGGCGAGATCGACCTCTACCCCGAGTACACCGGCAACGGCGCCTTCTTCTTCGACATGGCCGACAGCCCGGTGTGGAACGACCCCGACAAGGCCTTCGAGACCGTGCGCGAGAAGGACCGCGAGGCCAACGGGCTGGTCTGGCTGACCCCGGCCGAGGCCAACAATACCTGGGCGATCAGCGTGCGCGGTGAGCTCGCACGCGAGCATGATCTGGCAAGCCTCGAGGACTTGGCGGCCTACCTCGACCACGAGGGGACGTTCAAGCTGGCCGCCAGCGCCGAGTTCGTCGAGTCGCCCCAGGCGCTGCCGGCCTTCCAGGAGGCCTACGGGTTCGAGCTCTCCGAGGAGCAGCTGCTGGTGCTCTCCGGCGGCAATACCGCGGCCACCATGCGTGCCGCGGCCCAGCAGACCAGTGACGTCAATGCGGCCATGACCTACGGGACCGACGGTGGCCTGCAGGCCCTGGACCTGGTGGTCATGGACGACACCCTGGGAGTGCAGCCGGTCTACCAGCCCGCTCCGGTGGTGCGCGAGCAGGTGCTCGAGACCTACCCCGAGATCGAGTCCCTGCTCGAGCCGGTCTTCCAGGCCCTGGACCTCGACACTCTGCAGCGGCTCAATGGCGACGTGGCGGTGAACGGTCGGGATCCTGCGGCGGTCGCTGCCGACTTCCTCGACAGCCTGGACGACTGAGGCCGTCTTGCGCCAGGACACGGCCGGTCCCAACGTCGTCCTGCTGACCCTGTCGCTGGTCGCCCTGGCGGCCTGGCTGGGGCTGGACACGGTCAGCGTGGCCGCCAATCGTATCGTGCCGGGCACCGGCTATCGGGTCGCCGAGGTCATCGGTGTCAGCGGTGCGTTGGTCACCTGTGTTCCCTGGCTGGCGCTGGCAGGGCTCGCCTGGCGACCCACCCCTCGTCGCTTCGCCCTGGGGCTCGCGCTGGTCGTACTGATGTTGTCGGCCCTGCCGGTCTGGCTGTCGCTGTCGGCCGTCACCCTGGCCGACAGCGCCCAGGCCCGGCTGGGCATCGGGGCCGGCATCTGGGTGGCACTCTTCCTGCTGCTGCTGCTCATGATCGAGCTGCGCACTCGCCTCGTCCTGTCGCAGCCTATCGGCTGGGCGTTGCTGCTGCCTCCGGTGTCCAGCATGGGGCTGTGTCTCGCCCTCTGGCTGGAACCCCTGGCGCTGTGGCAGGAGTATCGCAGCCGCAGTGGCCAGTTCCTGGGGGCCGTCGGCGAGCACCTGCTGCTGGTCGGGGTAGCCGTGGGGACGAGCCTGGTGCTTGGCGTGGTCCTGGCGCTGGCCATGCGCCGCTGGCCCGGCGTCCAGAAGGCCGGGTTCGGGGTGCTCAATTTCCTGCAGACGATCCCCAGCATCGCGCTCTTCGGCCTGCTGCTGGCGCCGCTCGCCTGGCTCTCGGCTCACGTCGACTGGCTGGCGGCGCTGGGTGTCAGCGGCATCGGCTGGGCGCCGGCCCTGCTGGCGCTGGTGGGCTACAGCCTGTTGCCCATGGTGCGCAACACCTTTGTCGCCCTGGAGGCCGTCGACCCGGGGGTGATCGATGCCGCCCGCGGCATGGGCATGAGCCGGGGCCAGGTATTCCGTCAGGTGCGCCTGCCGCTGGCGCTGCCGGTGATCCTCGAGGGCATCCGCATCACCACGGTACAGGCCATCGGCCTGACCGCCGTGGCCGCGCTGATCGGGGCCGGCGGCCTGGGGACCTTCATCTTCCAGGGGCTGGGCCAGGCCGCCATGGACCTGGTCCTGCTGGGCGCGCTCCCCATCCTGGTGCTGGCGTTGCTGGTGGATGCCCTGCTCGGCGCCCTGACCGACATCCTGCGCCCGGGAGGGGCCGAATGATCGACCTGATCCATGTCACCAAGCGCTTCGGCGTCGCCACCGCGGTGGACGATATCTCGCTCAGCGTGGCCCAGGGAGAGCTCTGCGTGCTGGTCGGGACCTCCGGCTGCGGCAAGTCGACCACGCTGCGCATGATCAACCGGCTGATCGAGCACAGCGAGGGTGAGATTCACATCGATGGCCAGCAGATTCGCCGTTTCCGCCAGGAGACCCTGCGTCGGCGGATGGGCTATGCGATCCAGAGCACGGGGCTCTTTCCCCACTGGACGGTAGCCCGCAATATCGGGCTGGTCCCGCGGCTGCTCAAGTGGCCGGCCGCGAGGATCCAGGCGCGGGTCGAGGAACTGATGGCGTTGCTCGGGCTCTCCATGGAGGAGTTTGCCCACAAGTATCCCCACCAGCTCTCCGGCGGCCAGGCGCAGCGAGTGGGGGTGGCCAGAGCGCTGGCCGCCGACCCGGACATCCTGCTGATGGACGAGCCCTTCGGCGCCCTGGACCCGATCACCCGGGAGAGCCTGCAGGACGAGTTGCGCGAGCTGCAGGCCCGGCTTCACAAGACCATCGTCTTCGTTACCCACGACATGGACGAGGCGCTGCGGCTGGCGGATCATCTGGTGGTGATGCATCAGGGGCGGATCGTGCAGCAGGGGCGGCCCCTCGAGCTGCTTCGCGAGCCGGCGGACGGCTTCGTCGAGTCGCTGTTCGGAGGCGAGGATCGTGGCCTGAAGGAGGCGGCACTGCTGCCGGTCAGCCAGCGGATGCAGCCGCTGGGCCATGACCTCCCGGCTCGCGAGCGGATCGGCCAGCAGGCCAGCCTGCGTGAAGCGCTCTCGGTGATGCTGTGGCGTCATGCCGAGCGGCTCACCGTGGTGGACGACGACGGCCAGCCGGTGGGCGAGCTCTCCCTGCGCCGCCTGGTGGGAGCACGGCGCGATGACTGAGCTTCGCCGCTGGGTCGTGCCGCTTTGCTGGTTGGCGCTGCTGCTGGCGGCAACGCTTGGCATGGAACAGCTGGAGGGGCTGTTTCGCTGGATCGAGGCCGACAGCCGCCAGGTGATCTATGAGCGTGCCGACTTCCTGACCCTGCTGGGTCGCCACCTGCTGGTGGTCAGCGTGGCCGCCGTGCTGGCCATCCTGGTGGGCGTGGGTGCTGCCATCGCCGCGACCCGCGGCTGGGGACGGGACTTCCTGCCCCTGGTCAGCCAGCTGGCCTCGATCGGCCAGACCTTTCCGCCGGTGGCAGTGCTGGCACTGGCGGTGCCGGTGCTGGGTTTCGGCACCCTGCCGATCATCGTGGCGCTTTTTCTCTATGGCCTGCTGCCGATCGTGCGCAACACCCTGGCCGGCCTCGAGGGCATCGATCCAGGAGTGATGGAGGCAGCGCGTGGCATGGGCATGAGCGGCGGCCAGATCCTGCGCCAGGTGGAACTGCCGCTGGCCGCGCCGGTGATCCTTGCCGGGATCCGCACCTCGGTCACCATCAACATCGCCACGGCGGCCATCGGCGCCACCGTGGGGGCGAGCAACCTGGGCGATCCGATCATCTCGGGCATCGTCAACGGCAACACCGCCTATGTGGTCCAGGGGGCGCTGCTGATCGGCCTGCTGGCGATCAGTGTGGACAGCCTGTTCAGTCGACTGCCGCTGGCCGGTTCCCGCTGATCGGTCGGCACAGGCAGGCGCCCATTTCGACTTTCGGGTCTACCCAAGCTCGCCAGTTTACGTTAACGTCAATCCTGTTGCGTTGACCGGCCCCGGGGCGACCCCCTGGCGGATCGGAACATTAAAGACAACACTGCCCCCAAAAGGGGCACAGGATCACGACGATGACAACAACACCGGATATCCACGAGCCGACCTTCCTGGCCGGTGACGAGTTCAGCATTCCCACCTTCCGGCTGCTCAAGCAGGACGGCACCCTCCACGAGGGCGCCAGGGCACCCGGCCTGGAACACGACAAGGCCCTGGCCATCTACCACGCCATGGTGGCCACCCGCGTGCTCGACGAGCGAATGCTCGCCGCCCAGCGACAGGGCCGGCTCTCCTTCTACATGCAGTGCACCGGCGAGGAAGCCGCGGTGATCGGCGCCACGGCGGCGCTCGACGATGCCGACATGATCATGGCGCAGTATCGTGAGCAGGGCGCCCTGGTCTATCGCGGCTTCACCTTCGACGAGTTCATGAACCAGCTGTTCGGCAACGAGCTGGACTACGGCAAGGGCCGCCAGATGCCGATCCACTACGGGTCGCGCAAGCTCCACTACATGACTATCTCGTCGCCGCTGGCCACCCAGATTCCCCAGGCCACCGGTTATGCCTATGGCCAGAAACTCGCCGGCGATGGCCAGTGCACTACGGTCTTCTTCGGCGAGGGTGCCGCCTCCGAGGGCGACTTCCATGCCGCCCTGAACATGGCGGCGGTGCACGAGGTACCGGTGATCTTCTTCTGCCGCAACAACGGCTATGCGATCTCCACCCCGTCCATCGAGCAGTTCGCCGCCGATGGCGTGGCACCCCGGGCCTTCGGCTATCGCATGCACGTGATCCGCGTGGATGGCAACGACATCCTCGCGGTCTACTCCGCCACCCGGGAGGCACGCCGGATCGCCGTGGAGCACAACCAGCCGGTGCTCATCGAGGCCATGAGCTATCGCCTGGCCGCCCACTCCTCCTCGGATGACCCCTCAGGCTACCGCTCGAAGAAGGAGGAGGAGGCCTGGCGCGAGAAGGATCCGATCCTGCGCATGCAGCGCTGGCTGATCGACCTGGACTGGTGGAGCGAGGAGGAAGAGAAGGCCCTTCAGGAGAGCCTGCGCCGCGAGGTGCTGGAGACCATGAAGCGTGCCGAGAAGCGCCCGCCACCGCCCCTGGACAGTCTGGTGACCGATGTCTATGCGGATGTCACCCCGGAGCTGCAGCGTCAGCTCGACGCCTTGAAGACCCATATCCGCCAGTATCCGGAGGCCTACCCGAAGGGAGCGCGCTCCCTGGACCCGGACGTGCGCGCCGGTGACGACGTCGCTGCCAAGGGAGGGGAGTGAGATGCCGACCATGAACATGCTGCAGGCCATCAACAACGCCCTGGACATCGCCATGGGCGAGGATGACAAGGTGCTCTGCTTCGGCGAGGACGTGGGCAGCTTCGGCGGCGTCTTCCGTGCCACCAGCCACCTGCAGGAAAAGTACGGCCGCGCGCGGTGCTTCAATACGCCGCTGGTGGAGCAGGGCATCATCGGCTTTGCCAACGGCCTGGCCGCCCAGGGCTCGGTGCCGGTCGCGGAGATCCAGTTCGCCGACTACATCTTTCCGGCCTTCGACCAGATCGTCAACGAGACGGCCAAGTTCCGCTACCGCTCGGGCGATCTCTTCAACGTCGGCGGTTTGACCATCCGTGCCCCCTACGGCGGCGGCATCGCCGGCGGCCACTACCATTCCCAGTCGCCCGAGGCCTACTTCGCGCATACGCCCGGTCTCAAGATCGTGGTGCCCCGCGACCCCTATCAGGCCAAGGGGCTCTTGCTGGCCTCCATTCGTGATCCCGACCCGGTGATCTTCTTCGAGCCCAAGCGCCTCTATCGTGCCGCGGTCGGCGAGGTGCCGGAGGAGGACTACCAGCTGCCCATCGGCGAGGCCGAGGTGACCAAGGAGGGCACCGATGTGACCCTGGTGGGGTGGGGCGCCCAGATGGAGGTGATCGACCGTGCCGTGGAACTGGCCGAG
The DNA here is from genome assembly GCF_030012485.1 of Halomonas rhizosphaerae. Taxonomy (NCBI): domain Bacteria; kingdom Pseudomonadati; phylum Pseudomonadota; class Gammaproteobacteria; order Oceanospirillales; family Halomonadaceae; genus Halomonas; species Halomonas rhizosphaerae. The sequence continues at coordinate 31,168 of NZ_JASCQQ010000017.1, read as the reverse complement.
AAGGACGGCATCTCCTGCGAGGTGATCGACCTGCGCACCCTGTTGCCCTGGGACCAGGACAGCGTGGCCGAGTCGGTGTTCAAGACCGGCCGGCTGGTGGTTACCCACGAGGCGCCGCGCACCGGGGGCTTCGCCGGCGAGATCGCCGCGGCCATCCAGGAGCGCTGCTTCCTGTACCTGGAATCGCCCATTGCCCGGGTGACCGGCCTGGATACGCCCTTCCCGCTGACGCTGGAGAAGGAGTACCTGCCGGATCACCTGAAGATCGTCGAGGCCATCCGCGCCAGTGTGAATTTCTGACGACCCGGGTTCAGGACAGGAGAGACAAGATGACAGAGTTCAAGCTGCCCGATATCGGCGAAGGTATCGTGGAGTGTGAGGTAGTCGAGTGGCGCATCAAGGAAGGTGACGTCATCGAGGAGGACCAGCCGGTGGTCGAGGTGATGACCGACAAGGCGCTGGTCGAGATCACCGCGCCGGAGGCGGGGCGGGTCACCCGGCTTCACGTACCCAAGGGCGAGATCGCCAGGGTCCATGCGCCGCTCTTTGCCTACGAGGCCGAAGGCGAGGCACACGCACCGGCAACGCCGGACAAGCAGGAGGAGTCCCCCGCGGTCGAGCAGCCCGAGACGCAGAAGGCCCCCCAGGCAGCGCCCCGTGGCGCCACGTCCAGGGATTTCATCCTGCCGGACCTTGGCGAGGGGATCGTCGAGTGCGAGGTGGTGGAGTGGCGCATCGCCGAGGGGGAGACCATCGAGGAGGACCAGCCGGTCGTGGATGTGATGACCGACAAGGCCATGATGGAGATCACTGCCCCCGAGGCAGGGACGGTCACCCGGCTGCATGTTCCCAAGGGCGAGATTGCCCGCGTCCATGCCCCGCTGTTTGCCTACGCCCCGGAGCACGCCGAGGACATGGACGAGACCGCCTCGACGGCACCGGCGCCCGCCGAATCTGCCCCGCGCCCGGCTCCTCGTCCGGACATGGCCGCCAGTTCGTCGGCTGCGGCTCCGCAGGCCACTGGACTTGGGCCCCACGGGCGAATTCCGGCGAGCCCCGCGGTGCGGCGCCTGCTGCGTGAGCATGGGGTGCGCCTCGAGCAGGTGCCGGGATCCGGCAAGCAGGGGCGGGTGCTGAAAGAAGATGTCCAGGCCTTCCTGGAGCGCGGCGACACGGCCGCCGCGGAGCCGGCGCCCGCCCGAGAGGCGGTGCCGTCGGCCCGGCCATCGACGGGCGAGGCGGAGGTTCGCGTCGAGCCCTTGCGCGGCGTTCGGGCCGCCATGGCCCGCCAGATGGTGGCCTCGGCCTCGACGATCCCGCACTTCCAGTACGGCGAGGAGCTCGATGTCACCGATCTGCTGGCGCTGCGCGAACGCCTCAAGCCCGAGGCTCAGGCCCTTGATGCGCGCCTGACGCTGATGCCCTTCTTCATGAAGGCCATGGCGCTGGCGATTCGTGACTTCCCGATCCTCAACAGCCGCCTCAACGAGGCGGGCGACGAGATCCACTACCTGCCGTCCTGCAACATCGGCATGGCCGTGGACGGCAAGGCGGGGCTGATGGTGCCCAACGTCAAGGGGGTGGAGCGACTGACCCTGCTGGAGATCGCCGGCGAGATCCAGCGGCTGACCGCCGGGGCCCGCGAGGGCAGGGTAGCATCATCCGACCTGAAGGGGGGCACCATCAGCATCTCCAACATCGGGGCACTGGGCGGGACCTATGCGGCGCCGATCATCAATGCCCCGGAGGTGGCCATCGTCGCCATCGGCAAGACCCAGTGGCTGCCGCGCTTCGACGAGCAGGACAGGGTGGTCAAGCGGGCGATCATGACCATCACCTGGGCGGGGGATCATCGCCTGATCGATGGTGGCACCATCGCCCGCTTCTGCAACGCCTGGAAGGGGTATCTCGAAGCGCCGGAGAGCATGCTCCTTCACTTGGGATGAGAAACCCTGATTCATTGCTGCGCTCGATATCCTGGCCGCCGGCGGTGCTCGCAATCCTCATTGAGCAGCCAGTCAACTCCGGTTGCTTCGCTCCGGCGGCGGCCAGCCTCTCATCGCTCGCGACATGAATCAGCGCTTCTCCAACATTCTAGGGTAATGCGATGACCCAGGCGTCCCTGCAGCAGTTCTATATTCCGGAAGAGCAGTCGATCTATCTGCTCAGCCATGACGACGCCCGCAAGCTCAAGGCGTGGGTGGCGTTGTGTCAGGCCCAACTGGAACAGCTGGGTTACCGGAACATCGAGCTGATCGGCAAGGGCGCCTATGGCTTCGTCTTCGCGGGACTCACCGGGCTTGGTGAGCAGTACGTCTTCAAGTTCACCCGCGTCAACCTGCCCCAGCACCTCCAGGATCGCCTCGAGGAAGAGGCCTTCATGCTGGAGCAGGTCGATCACCCACGGGTGCCCAAGCTGATTGTCTTCCAGCGGGTGCGCAGCCAGTCGATCCTGGTGATGCAGCGCGCCCCGGGCTTCAACATGGAGGAGGTCTCGCTGCATGAGGGACGCCTGTCGCCGCGCCTGGTGGTGCGCATCGCCGACCAACTGGCCGATATCCTGCGCACCCTTCGCCGCGAGAGCGGACCGGCCGGCAGGCCGGTGGTGCATGGCGATATCAAGCCCTCCAACCTGGTCTTCGATGATGCCCAGGAGACCATCGCCCTGATCGACTGGGGCTCCTCGGTCTTCGCCCAGCTCGACGCCAGCCTGCAGTTCGTGGCGACCAACGTCATGGAGCTGATGTCGGACAACCTGCAGCAGACCAACGCGCGACTGGGGGATGTCTACTTCATCGGCGAGGAGCAGCTCAACGGGGCGCTGTCGTCGCCTCGCTTCGACGAGCAGGGGGCGGCGGCCACCCTCTATGCCCTGGCCTCGGCCCAGTCCTGTCGCTTCGGCCACCGGGCCATTCCCGCCACCTCCCTGGGATTGCCCATGGAGTTCGCGCGCATGCTCGATGGCATGCTCGATCCTGACCCACGCACCCGCATGCGCGCCGGCGACCACTTCATCCGCGAGATGCCCCGGCTCGCCCGGCTGGTGATGCTTGACCTCCCCACGCCCCAGGAGCCCCCCCTGGTGCCGGTCTGGAGTCGCCCGGCCGGTCGCGAGATCGATACCGTGGTCTACAGCTCGCGCAAGTCCTTCCTGCGCGAGGAGGGCGGTCGCGAGACCCTCAACGACGTCAACGACGTCCAGCTCGATCGCTACTACAAGAACTTCATGCAGAACATGGGGGAGACCGAGAAGGCCTTCCTGGCGGCGGTGAGCCGGCTGGGCAAGTACCCGGTGGTGGGCGGGCTGGCCGTGCGCTGGGAGGCCGAAGGGGTCTATATCGACACCTCGCTCAACCTGCACGCCCCGGAGCGACGCGCGGCCTTCATCGCCGCGGTCAACAACATGGTCACCCTGGCCCGGGCGATCCACCGTCGCGGCATCTTCAAGAGCTGCCTGTTCAATGCCCGCGATACCCTGCACCTGGACCGGGAGAGCGTGGACCAGCCCTTCGAGATCCTGCCCGGGATGCGGCTGCACTATGAGGTCAGCGCGGTGCCTGAGCTGGAGGACCGCTCACGCCTGCACAGCTACTTCGAGGATGGCCCGGACCCGGAGGAATTTCTTGTCCTGCCCGAGGCGATCATCGCCTCGCTGGAGGCGCTCAACGAGATTCACCACACCGGCATGATCATCTTCGAGGCGCTGCCCCAGCACCTGAAGATCCATAGCCACTATCGGCTGCTCGACCCCTCCCGGGAGGAGGAGTTCCGGGGCCGCCTGGATGACATCCTCGAGGCAGTGGGGCTGATCGAGGGACTCGGGGTGTCGGGCTTCATGAAGATGCCCTACAAGGACACGCGCTTCTTCGCTCATATCGAGCGCCAGCCGGAACGCTTCTATCCCCGCGATCCCCGTGCGGCGCTCCAGAACGGCTAGCGTCGGCGTCAGGCCGGGCGCCCGGGCCTGTCGTGCCGGGGCTCGATGCGATAGCCTGTTTCAACCGCCCGTCCCGATGGCCGCGTGCCGATGGTATCGCCATGAACATTCGTACCTTGGAGACCTTCGTCTGGATCGCCAGGCTGGGAAGCTTCAGAGCGGCAGCCCAGCGCCTGTATGCCTCTCAGCCGTCGGTCTCGGCTCGGATTTCCGGCCTGGAGGACCAGTTGGGCGTCGAACTCTTCGCCCGGGTCGGCAGGAAGGTCACCCTGACCGCCAAGGGCAGGGAACTGCTGACCTATGCGGAGAAGATTCTCTCCCTGCACGGCGAGATGTTGCAGGTGGTGGCCAAGCCGGCGTCCATCCATGGGACGATCCGTCTCGGCGTCTCGGAGACCATCGCCCATACCTGGCTGCCGCGGCTGATCGAGCGGGTCAGTGAGGCGTATCCGGCCATCAATCTCGAGCTCGATGTCGACATCTCCGTCAACCTGGCGGACAAGCTGGTCAACCATGACATCGATATCGCCTTCCTGATGGGCAAGGTCAACCATCCCGGGGTCATCTGCCGGGACCTCTGCCGATACCCGCTGGTGTGGGTGGCCAGTCCGACGCTCGGTATTCCGCACACCATGTCGCTTGCCGACCTGGCCCGGTGGCCGATCATCACCTACCCGAGGCGCAGCGAGCCCTACACCCACATCCGCTCGCTCGTCGATCCGATGAATCACTCGACCCGGATTCACTCCAGTTCGTCTCTCTCGACCATCATTCGCATGACCGTCGATGGCATCGGGGTCAGTGCATTGCCCCGTGAAATCGTGGCGCAGGCGCTGGCCGCCGGCGTGCTGCGTGAGTTCGAGGTGGATGCAGCGATTCCCGACCTGTCGTTCACCGCTGCCTACGCGACGGGCCCGGGCAGTATCGTGGTGCAGGCCGTGGCCGAGTTGGCGCTCGCGACCGCCGGCAGCCCGGCGGCGCAGGATTCGGCTGTCCTGGACCGCACGCAACGCCTTGATTGATCCAATTTTATGATCAAAAGTGATACTAACTTTCGATTTGTATAAATCAGCGTTTCTGCCTTAACTGTACGGGTACGCACAGAGAGGCAGTGCCATGTCGTCAGCTAACCCACTGGATGCCCTTTCGTCACCGCAGGCCGTCCGCCAGGCAGCCCGGGAAGGGCGCCTGAAGGGACCCACGTCGGGTCTCGCCAATGGCCATGTCCAGGTGAATCTGGTCATCTTGCCGGAGGCCCAGGCCAACGGGTTCCTGCGCTTCTGTCAGGCCAACCCCAAGCCCTGCCCGCTGATCGCGGTCACCGAACCGGGCCAGCGTGGATGCAAGGTCCTGGGCGCGGATCTTGATATCGCACGGGATGTGCCCGCCTATCGCCTCTATCGCCACGGGACCTCGGTCGGCTCGGTCGAGGACGTGGTCGACGAGTGGCGTGATGACCTCGTGACCTTCGCTCTGGGGTGTTCCTTCACCTTCGAGCACGCGCTCCTCCAGGCGGGACTTCGCGTCAGGCACATCGACGAGGATCGCAATGTGCCGATGTTCAACACCTCCATTCCCCTGGCTCCGGCCGGGGGCTTCGACGGCAAGCTGGTGGTGTCCATGCGTCCCTTCCTGGCCGCCGATGCCATCCGTGCCGTCCAGATCACTACCCGTTACCCCCAGGTTCACGGTGCGCCGGTGCACCTGGGAGCCCCGGCCCTCATCGGCATCCCGGACATCCACGCGCCGGACTACGGGGATGCCGTTTCCCTGGGTGAGGGCGAGCTTCCCGTCTTCTGGGCCTGTGGCGTGACGCCGCAACAGGTGCTGCTGGACGCGGGAGTCGAGTTCGCCATCACCCACAGCCCCGGCCACATGCTCGTCACGGATATCCCGGACAGCGGACTGGCCCTTTTCTAGCCAACTTCCCCGGAAACCATCGCGAGGACTCCACCATGTCGACAAGAACAATGCTCGCTTCTGCCGTCGCCGCAGGCATGGCCGTCAGTGGCACCCAGGTGCTGGCGCAGGACATCGACGAGACCAGCATCGCCTATGTGGGCAGCTGGAGCAGCCTGTCCCTGTACCAGAATTTCGAGCGCCCCTTCTGGGGCGACCACATTCCCGAGGCCTCAGGGGGCAAGATCTCCACCGAGGTGACCACCTTCGACCAGATGGGGCTGGGTGGCGGCGAGGTCTATCGCCTGATGGACAGGGATGTCATCGAGGTGACATCGACGGTAGCCGACTACGCCGTCCAGGATGCGCCCGAGCTGGAAGGGCTGGACATGCCCATGATTGCCCCGGACGTGGAGACCGCACGGAAGGTAGCCGAGGCGTATCGACCGGTGCTGGCCGATGCCTTCGCCGAACGCTACGGCGGCGCCCAGCTGCTGGCTGTCGTCCCGTATCCCTCGCAGATGGTCTTCTGCAATGCCGAGATCGACGGGCTCGGCGATCTCGCCGGCAAGAAGGTCCGAGCGAGCGGTCGCACCACCGCCGAGTTCCTCGAGGCGCTGGGCGCCGAGGGCATCACGCTCAACTTCAGCGAGGTGCCGGGCGCCCTGCAACGTGGCGTCATCGATTGCGCCGTGACCGGCTCGCTGTCCGGCTACAGCTCCGGCTGGTACGAGGTGTCTACCCACCTGTACCCGCTACCCGTGGGGGGCTGGGACCACGTGGTGACCGCCATGAACGGCAGCAAGTGGGACTCCCTGTCCTCCGGGACCCAGGAGTGGCTGATGGCCGAGATCAAGGAGAACTACGAGGACCCTGTCTGGGAGTCCGCGGTCGAGGAAACCCGTGAAGGCATCGCCTGCCTGACCGGTGAGGGTGAGTGCACGCGTGGCGACCCGGGCGACATGGTGCTGGTGGAGGCCACCGACCAGGACTTCACCGATGCCAGCCGTCACCTGGAAGAGACCCTGCTCCCTAACTGGGCCGAGCGGGTGGACCAGGAGTGGGTGGATCGCTGGAACGAGACCATCGGTGGTGTGACCGGTCTTACCGCTGCCAAGTAACCCGCCTCGACCCATGCCTGGCGACCGGGCGGGGAAACCCGCCCGGTCGCCTTGGAGACTGACATGTTGCAGCAGGTGAATTCTGCGCTCGACCGGGTGCTCGGTGGCGTCCAGGTGGGGTCGCTGTGGATGGCACGAGCAGGGGGCGTATTGATCCTCATGACCGTGGCCCTGGTGACCATCGAGGTGTTCTCGCGCCAGTTGATGGGACGTTCCGCCGTCCATGCTACCGAACTGACCGGCTATGTGATGGCGATCAGTACCAGCTGGGCGTTTGCCTACACCCTGGTACGCAAGGCGCACATCCGCATCGACGCCCTCTACCTCAACTTCCCGAAGCGCATTCGGGGTGCACTCGACCTGCTCGCCCTGCTGGCCATGGCGCTGTTCTGCATCCTGGTGGTAGGGGCCGCCTTCGAGGTCGCCAAGGCGTCCTTCACCGGTGGCGCCCGAGCCAACACGCCGCTGGGAACGCCGGTGTGGATCCCGCAGTTCCTGTGGGTGGTGGGGCTTGCCTGGTTCAGCCTGGCCGTCGGCCTGCTGGCGCTTCGCGTGCTGCTGGCATTGCTGGCAGGGGACATCGAACGCGTACAGGAGCTGGCCGGAAGTCCGACACTCGACGAACAGATCAGCGACGAAAACCACGAGGCTACCTCATGATACTCACCGCATTGCTGGTCCTGCTCGTGCTGCTGGTGCTGAGCATTCCGGTGGCCGCCACCCTGATCGTGCTGGGGCTGTTCCTCGACGAATTCTTCTCGCCCTTTCCATTGGCCCGCGCCATGGGAGATGTCATCTGGTCGGCGTCGGACAGCTTCCTGCTGATCGCGATTCCGCTGTTCATCCTGCTGGGGGAAATTCTGGTGCGCACCGGCATTGCCAAGGGCACCTATCGCGCGCTGGAGAGCTGGCTGTCATGGCTGCCGGGCGGCTTGCTGCACGCCAACATCGGCACCGCGACGCTGTTCTCGGCGACCTCCGGCTCCAGCGTGGCCACCGCGGCCACGATCGGTACCGTGGCGATCCCGCAGGGCAAGGAGATGAACTACGACCCCAGGCTCTTTACCGGCTCGATTGCCGCCGGCGGCACCCTGGGCATCATGATTCCTCCCTCGATCAACCTGATCGTCTACGGCTTCCTGACCGAGACCTCCATTCCCCAGCTCTTCGCCGCCGGCCTGGTGCCGGGGCTGCTGCTGGCGGTGCTGTTCATGGCGGGAACCGCGCTGATCTGCATGTGGCGCCCGAGCCTGGGTGGCCCGAGCAGTTCGCACTCCTGGTCGGAACGCGTTTCCGGCCTCAGGCATCTGCTGCCGGTGCTGATCCTGTTCGGCGTGGTGGTAGGCTCGATCTACGCGGGGTGGGCGACCCCGACCGAAGCGGCATCGCTCGGGGTGATCGGGGCGCTGTTGATCGCCCTGTTCATGCGCAAGCTGTCGCTTTCGATCATCGTCGAGGCGCTGGACGGTACCATGCGCACCACGGGCATGATCATGCTGATCATCATCGCCTCCTATTTCCTCAACTTCGTGCTCGCCTCGACCGGGGTGACCCGGGAACTGACCGCCTTTCTTGAGGCGGCCGGTCTCGGGCCCTATGCGACGCTGATGCTGGTGATTGCGCTCTACATCGTGTTGGGGTTCTTCATCGAGACCCTCTCGCTGATGGTGATCACCATTCCGATCGTGGCGCCCATCGTGATCGGCATGGGGTTTGATCCGGTATGGTTCGGCATCCTGCTGATCCTGCTGATCGAGATGGCGCTGATCACCCCGCCCGTCGGCCTCAATCTCTATGTGGTGCAGGGCGTGCGCCAGGGCGGCTCGTTCAATGACGTGATGGTAGGGGCGATGCCCTATGTCGGTTTCATGTTCCTGATGGCCATCCTGCTGATCCTCTTCCCGTCACTTGCCATGTTCCTGCCCGGCGTGCTGGGCTGAGCGATTCGCCACGTGCGTTCACTTCATGCCGGGATGCACCGTCACGACAGCCCTTGAGGTGCTGCCCGGTTCCTCTCCATAAACAGTGTGCAAGGAGCCCGAGGATGACGACGTTTCACATCATGGACAGCAGCGAGACCGTCGAGGTCGAGATCGAGGAGCTGATCATTGCGGGGTGGGCCGGCCGCGAGCAGGCGGCCATCGAGGAGCATGTCGAGGAGCTCAAGGCGCTCGGCGTCACGCCGCCCTCGAGCACGCCGCTGTTCTACCGGGTGGCGGCCGACCTGCTGACTCTCTCTGACACCATCCAGGTGCTGGGGACGGCCTCCAGTGGCGAGGTCGAGGTGGTACTGATCGGCACGCCGCAGGGTACCCTGGTGGGCATCGGCTCGGACCACACCGACCGCGAGGCAGAAGCCTGGTCGGTCGCGCACTCCAAGCAGGTGTGCGCTAAACCGGTCGGCCGGCAGGTGTGGCCGCTGGACAGCGTGATCGATCACTGGGATGAGCTGCAGATGGCGTCCTACGCTACCTTCGACGGCAATGAGGTGCTCTATCAGCAGGGCGGGGTAACCGGCCTCCTGCATCCCGCCGACCTGCTGCGCCGCTTCGGCCTCGACCGGACAGGCCTGGCGCCCGGCCAGGCCATGCTCTGTGGCACCCTGCCGGTGATCGGCGGCGTGCGGCCCGCAGAGGCCTTCCGCATGGTGTTGACCGACCCCGTCACCGGGGGTGAACTCGAGCATCGCTACGCGATGACTACGCTGCCGGTGGTGGCATGATGCCCCCCGCCGCCGTTCCGCCACGACCATGCTGAGCGTCCTGCTGGCCAAGCTGATCGCCACCGCGCTGGTGGTGGTCGGGGTGTCGATCTCGGTCGGCAAGCTTGGGCCGAGGCTGGGCGGCATCCTTGCCGGCACCCCCATCGTGCTGGGGCCCGGGTACTTCTTCATGCTCCAGGAACGGCCTGCCGAGTTCATCGAGGTGGCGGCGCTCTCCACCCTGCATGCGCTGGTGGCCACGCTGCTGTTCAGCATCTGCTTCGTCGTCAGTGCCCACCGAATGGGGGCCCTGGCCAGCCTGGGGCTTGCCACGCTGTGCTGGATTCCCGCAGCGATCGTGTTCTCCCTGATGCCGGGCGGAGTCTGGCTGGCGGTGCTGTTGTACGCCGGCGTGCTGCTGCTGGCGGAAGGCGTCAAAAGGGCGCTCAGGTTGAATCAACCCGCGGTCGTCGCGACCTCGGGGTGGTTCGATCTGGTGCTGCGTGGTCTGCTGGCGGGCGTGCTGGTGAGCGTCGCCACGACCCTGGCCGCCCGCTCCGGACCGCTGCTCTCGGGCATGCTGGTGGGCTTCCCGGTCGGCCTGTTCACCATCGGCTGGACCCTGCATCAGCGCTACGGCGCCGAGGTGGCGCGTGCCACCGTGGGTGCGGCCCAGCAGGGCATGTTGAGCCTGGTGGCCTTTGCGGTCGTCACCGCCACCCTGGTGAGCATCACGCCGCCGATGGTCACCTTCCTGCTGTCGCTCGCGGCCTCGATCAGCGTGAGTGCCCTGTTGTTCCTGCGCAGTCAATGGCGAGTGCGTCGGACCCTGGCGCGGTGCGCGCAGGGTCCGGATCCGTTGCGCAAGCAGTAGGCCCTGTCACGGGAGCCCACTCGCGGCGACGTGCATATCGAGACCGGCGTATGGCCATGGGAGGCGATGCAATTGACCGTGTGTTCAGACAACACAGCTTGAATCAGCCAATGCCAACAACAACAAAGGGAGGCAGATCCCATGTCCGACAGGCCCGACGCTGACAGTGGCGAATCCGCTGCGCGTTCCACCCGACACGAGACCATTGTCGATTCCCGCTCCGGCGGAGAGAATGCTCGCCGCATCCTGCGCCGCGATCCCAACCCTCACATGTTCCGCCCGGTGCAGTTCCGGTCGGTCACGGCCCGCAACCGCATCATGCTCTCCCCGATGTGCCAGTACTCCGGCCATGACGGGCTCGCCAACGACTGGCACCTCGTGCACCTGGGGGCGCGAGCCACCGGCGGTGCCGGCCTGGTGTTCACCGAGGCGGTACACATCGAGCCCAGGGGAAGGATCACACCTTACTGCCTCGGGCTATGGAACGATGAGCAGCGTGATCGGCTCGCGCGTATCGCGTCATTCGTGGAAGGGCAGGGGGCAGTGCCGGGCATCCAACTCGGGCATGCGGGGCGCAAGGCCTCGGTCGGGCGTCCCTGGGAGGGCTCGCACCCCTTGCGCCGGGACCAGGGCGGTTGGGATGACCTGGTCTCGGCGTCCGCGCTGCCCTATGCCCGGGGCTGGCACGTGCCGGCCGCCATGACCTCGTCGCAGATCGAGGCCTCACTGGAGAGTCTCACGGCCAGCGCTCGCCGCGCCCGGCAAGCCGGTTTCCGAGTGCTGGAACTGCATGGCGCCCATGGCTACCTGATCCACCAGTTTCTCTCGCCGCTGAGCAACCGGCGCGAGGATGACTACGGCGGCTCCTTCGACAACCGCATCCGTTTCTTGCTGGAATCGATCAGCGCGGTGCGCGAGGCGTGGCCGGAGGAGCTGCCGCTGTTCGTGCGCCTCTCCTGCACCGACTGGGTCGAGGGTGGCTGGACCCTCGACGACACCGTGCGTCTCGCCGGATTGCTGCGTCAGCAGGGGCAGGTCGATCTGATCGATTGTTCCTCGGGGGGTAACGACCCGCGCCAGCAGATACCGATCCATCCCGGCTACCAGATCCCGCTGGCCCAGACGGTGCGCGCCGATGCCGGCATGGCCACCGGCGCGGTGGGCCTGATCCACAGCCCTGACCTGGCGGAGTCGGTGATCGCCAACGCTCAGGCCGACCTGGTGATCCTGGGGCGTGCCCTGCTCGCCGACCCGGCCTGGCCGCTGCGAGCAGCGGCCAGTCTCAAGGCGGAAAACGTCGCGTGGCCGGCGCAGTACGAGCGGTCGAATATCTTCTGAGTCTCACAGCGAGGCGGCGGAGCGGGCGGCCTGGTCATAGAGCCCGGACATGGCCCGCAGCAGTCCCGCCAGGCGACTCATTTCCTCGCGCTCAATACCCATGGAGGAGAGCGAGTCGACCAGACAGGCCTCGCGGATCTCGGCATAGCGGCCACAGGCGTCCCGCCCCAGGTCGGTGGTGCGAAAGTAGGTCTCCTTGCCCTGCTTCTCGCCGGCCACCAGCTCCAGCCGGGCCAGCTTCTTCAGGGCATAGGTCACCGTGTGGGTATCCTCGACGTTGAGCACCAGGCAGATGTCTGCCTGGCGCTTGGCGCGCTCCCGATGGTTGACGCTGTGAAGCACCAGCACGTCCAGGGCGCCGAGTTCCGGATAGCCGGTGGCCGTCATGCAGCGCACCATCCAGCGGTCGAAGGCATGCCCGGCGATGATCAGGCCGAACTCGAACTCCGAGAGCTCCTGACTGCTGCGCGACAGGTGCTCCGAGGAGACGATGGGGCCGCGAGGTGTCCGTATGCGTGTCACTTGGTGCTCCTTTTCCCTGTTTTCCATGCTCAGTTGCCCATGGCCTGTGGCAGCCAGGTGACGATGCCGGGGAAGAGGCTGATCAGCACGACACCGAGCATCATCAGGAAGAAGAACGGCATGGCCGCCCAGGCGATCGACAGGATATTGCGCCCTGTCATGCCCTGAAGCACGAAGAGGTTGAAGCCCACCGGCGGGGTGATCTGCGACATCTCCACCACGATCACCAGGTAGATGCCGAACCAGATCAGGTCGATGCCGGCGGCCTCGACCATGGGCAGCATGATGGAGGTGGTCAGCACCACGACCGAGATGCCGTCCAGGAAGCAGCCCAGCAGGATGAACAGGAGGGTCAGCGCCGCGAGCAGCATGAACGGCGACAGCCCCATGGTGCCGATCCAGGCGGCGAGCTCCCGGGGCAGCCCGGTGAAGCCCATGGCGGCGGTGAGGAAGGCGGCGCCTGCCAGGATGAAGGCGATCATGGTCGAGGTGCGTACCGCCCCGAGCAGGGCGTCGCGAAACACCGTGCCGTCCATGGTGCCCTGGGTACTGGCCAGCAGCAGTGAAAGCACCACCCCCACGGCGGCCGCTTCGGTGGGGGAGGCCAGGCCGGCATAGATCGAGCCGATGACCCCCACGATCAGGGCCAGCAGGGGAATCAGGCGGCGTGCCCGACGTAGCTTCTCGCCCAGCGGCAGGCCGGTCTCGGCGGGGGGGATCTTGTCCGGGAAGCGCCACGACCAGAGCATCAGATAGCCGGCGAACAGCGAGATCAGCAGCAGGCCGGGGAAGATGCCGGCCATGAAGAGGCGGGCAATGGACTGGTCGGTGGCCACCCCATAGACGATCAGGATGATCGAAGGCGGGATCAGCAGGCCGAGGGTTGCCGAGCCGGCCAGTGTGCCGATGACCAGCTTTTCGTCATAGCCGCGGCGAGTGAGCTCGGGAATGGTCATCCTGCCCATGGTGGCGCAGGTGGCCGCCGAGGAGCCGGAGACGGCGGCGAACAGGCCACAGCCGATCACGTTGGTATGCAGCAGGCGCCCCGGAATGCGCTGCATCCAGGGCGACAGGCCGGTGAACATGTCGTCGGCGAGCCGCGATCGGAACAGGATCTCGCCCATCCAGATGAACATCGGCAGGGCGGTGAGCTCCCAGCTGTAGCTCTCCCCCCAGACGTTGGAGGCGAGCACATCGCCGGTCGGCACCGAGGTGAACTGCGAGAGCCCCAGCCAGCCCAGCCCCAGCAGGGAGAAGGCCACCCAGACGCCGCTGCCGAGCAGCAGCAGCAGCGTGGCGAAGAGAACCGTCATCATCACGAGCATGGTGTGTCTCCCGGGCTCATTCCTGGCCGCTGTCGTCGATGGTGAAGGTGGAGGGCCGGGTCACGGCGGTCACCAGGGTGGTAAGCCAGGCCTCGGCCAGCGCCAGGCAGAACAGCGCCACGCCGCTGAGCATGGCCGACTGGGGGATCCACAGCGGGATGCTCAGCAGGCCGTAGGAGGTCTCGTTGAAGGCGATGCTGTCGTCCAGCAGCCAGTAGAGGTACCAGCCGAGATAGAGGCTGAGTACCAGGGCAATGCTCAGGCAGAAGAGCTCGACGAAGGCCCGCGGCGCGGCGGGGAGCCGCCCGATCAGCAGCGTCACGCGGATATGGCCGCCGTGGACGAAGGTGTAGGCGAGCCCCAGGAAGCTGGCGCCGACCAGCAGGAAGCCGGAGATCTCCGAGAGGCCGGGAATCGCCAGGCCGATGCGTTCACCGCCGATCCCGGTGGCGATGCGATCGATGATGCGCCCGAGGATCTGGGACGTGATCAGGGCGCAGATCAGGCACAGGCAGAGCGCGGCCAGGTAGCCGCCCAGGTTATAGAGCGGTCGCAGACGATAGGTCATGGCGGTAACCGGAAGCAGGGCCGGGGCGTGGGAGCCTGTCGGTCTTGACCGATCGTGACGAGAGGTTCGGATTTCGAGACAAGTTTATCGATCTGATAAGGCGAATAGCCCGCTATTTAACGAATCAGATCGAATGAAGTTGGCCGAAAGACCGGATCTCGCCGTAGATCAGTGTCAAGCCCGACAGGCTCCTTTTGTCCCGGCGGGTGGTGGGTTCAGTCGCGGGCGGCCTCGTAGGCTTCGAGGATGGCGGCCCCCTGGTCACCGGCGCGGCCGGCCCACTCCTCGGTCATGGTCGCGCCGATCTCCTTGAGCAGCTCGGCGAGTTCCGGGGTCGGCTCGCTGACCTCGATGCCGTTCTCCTTGAGCACCGCGAGGGCATCATCGGTCTCCTGACGGCTCATCTCCCAGCCCCGCGTCTCGGCCTCGGCGGCTGCGTCCAGGACCGCCTGTTGGGTGGCCTCGTCGAGGCGCGAGAAGGCCTTCTCGCTGACGATTACCATGTTCTTCGGCAGCCACAGCTGCGCGTGGTTGAAGTGGCTCAGGTAGTCCCAGGCCTTGGTGTCGGCGCCGGTGGCCGGTGAGGTGATCATGGCGTCGACGCGGCCGGTGCTGAAGGCGGTGGGGATGTCCGGTACCTCGACCTGGGTCGGCACGGCGCCGACCAGCTGGGCGATCCGTTCGCTGGCGGTGTTGTAGGCCCGCATGCTGAGGTTCTTGAGGTCGTCGCCGGACTCGATGGCCTGGTTGGTGTAGATGCCTTGGGGCGGCCAGGGGACGGCGAAGAGCAGGCGCAGCTGCTGTTCGGCAAGCTCCTCGGCGATGACCTCCCGTGAGGCCTCCCACAGGGTCTGGGCATCCTCGTAGCTGGAGGCCAGGTAGGGAACCGAGTCGACCTCGAAGATCGGGTTCTCGTTGGCCAGGCGGGACATGATCAGCTCGCCGATGGGCACGATGCCGCGACGCACCGAGTTCTTGATCTCGGCGTGGCCGATCAGCGAGCCGTTGGAGTGCACGGTGATGTCCAGTTCGCCATCGGTGGCCTCGCGCACCTCGTCGGCGAACTCGCGGATGTTGACGGTGTGGAAGGTCATGTCGCCGTAGGGCGTGGGCATGTCCCATTCGGTCGCGGCCTGGGCGGTGCTGCCCAGGGTGGCTAGGCTGATACCGATGGCGGCAGCCGAGGTCAGATGCAAGAGGGGGAAGCGGGCAGTCATGTGCGGTTCCTCGTGTCGGGTTCTTGTTGTCGCTGCAGGTCGTCGGACAGCGGGCCGTCCAGAAGGAGTCTAGCGAGTGTTCGCGAGGAAGGTTAGGCAGGCGATCGACGCCCAGTCAACGATGTGTAGACTAAAGAACGATGTCTTATCGATAAAACATTGATAAATTCTCGTCATAACGTAGCTCAGAGGAGGTGGATCATGAAGACCCTGCTGCTCAATGCCGATATGGGCGAGAGCTTCGGTCCCTGGGTCATGGGCCTGGACCACGAGGTGATGCCCCACGTGGACCTGGCCAACGTGGCCTGCGGTTTTCACGCCTCCGACCCCGACGTGATCCGCATGACCGTGCGGCTGGCCAAGCGCCATGACGTCACCGTGGGCGCCCACCCCGCCTACCCGGACATGGTGGGCTTCGGACGCCGTTCGATGGCCTGCTCGGCCGAGGAGGTCGAGAACCTGGTGCTCTACCAGGTCGGTGCCCTGGCCGGGGTCTGCCGGGCCGAGGGCCTGGAGGTCGGTTACGTCAAGCCCCACGGGGCGCTCTACAACGACATGATGCGCGACCCCGAGATCCTCGATGCGGTGATGCGCGCGCTGGTGGCCTACGATGTACGCCTGCCGTTGATGGTGATGGCCACCCGGGATACCGCTGCAGCGCGGGCACTGGCCGAGCAGCATGGCGTGACCCTGTGGTTCGAGGCCTTCGCCGATCGCGCCTACGATGCCGAGGGGCGGCTGGTCTCCCGGCGAGAGATGGGGGCCGTGCACCACGACCCCGAGGTGATCGTCGACCAGGCGCAGCGCATCGCCCGCGGAGAGCCACTCACTGCCAGCGACGGCAGCGACCTCGTGCTTGCCGCCGATACCCTATGCGTGCATGGCGACAACCCCGAGTCGGTCGCCGCCATCAAGGCGATCCGTCAGGCGCTCAATGACCTGGCGAGTGCCTCATGAGCGGTCGGTTTCCTCAGGGGCTGCCGCGCCTCGAGCCCGCCGGGCTGGACGGCTGGATGGTGCGTCTGTTCGATGCCATCGACGAGGGCAACATGCCCTGGCTCACCGCCCTGGTGAGAGAGTGCGAGACGGCTTTTGGCGACCGCCTGGTGGATCTGGTGCCGTCCTATACCACTCTGCTGGTGGTCTTCGACCCGTTGCGACTCTCGCCAGGCGAGGCCAGGAAACGGCTGGTCGAGCTCCTGCAGCGGCTGCAACCCGACGAGGAAGCGGCGGATGCACCGGTCAAGGAACTGCCGGTCTGGTACGACGCCTCGGTGGGGCCCGAGTTGTCGCGACTGGCCGAGCTTGCAGGCATGAGCCTCGACGAGGTGGTGGCCTGCCATAGTGAGCGCAGCTACCGGGTCTTCGCCCTGGGCTTCGCACCGGGCTTTGCCTTCATGGGTAGCGTCGATCCCAGGATCGAAGCCCCGCGCCTGGAGTCCCCACGGCGCCGCGTGCCGGCCGGCAGCGTGGCCGTTGCCGGAAGGCAGACCGCGGCCTATCCCACGGTCACTCCGGGTGGCTGGAACCTGATCGGCCGGACGCCGGCGGTACTCTTCGACCGTGACCGTGAGGGTTTCAGCCTGCTCCAGGTGGGCGACCGTGTACGTTTCGTGCCCATCGAGCGTAACGAGTTCGAGCGTCTGGGTGGCGACACCCGAGCGATGGAGGAGGGATCATGACGCCTGCGGTAGATGGTCTGAGGGTGGCGCGGGCCGGCCCCCTGGCGCTGCTCCAGGATGCCGGTCGCTTCGGCGTGCGGCGGCTGGGGGTGACCCAGGGCGGACCGGTCGACCTGCACGGCTGGGCCTGGGCCAACCACCTGGTGGGCAACGCCTGGGGGACCCCGGCTCTGGAGGTGACTTTTGGCGGCCTCGAGCTCGTGGCCGAACGCGATCTGGTGCTGGCGGTGGCGGGGGCGAACCTGTCCGCGACCCTGGAAGGCGAGCCGCTCGCCGGCTGGCGATCACTCTCCGTCAAGGCGGGCCAGCGGCTCGCCTTCGGTGCGCCGGTCAACGGCCTGAGGGCCTACCTGGCGGTGGCCGGTGGCTTCGCGGCGGAGCCGGTGCTGGGCAGCGTGGCCTGTGTGGTGCGCGAAGGGCTGGGCGGCCATGATGGCAAGGGGCATCGGCTGGCCGAGGGCGACACTCTGCAGGTCACGCCGTGTCGCACCTCTGCCGGCAGCGAGGCCCCCCGTGAGGCGCGGGTCGACTATCGCGGGCCGGCCGAGCTGGCGCTGCTGCCGGGCGCCCAGATAAGCGAGTTCAGCGGGGCGAGCCTCTTTCGGGCGTTCAATGCAGACTGGCGGGTGGACGATCGTGCCGATCGCATGGGGGTGCGCCTGACCGGCCCGCGGCTTCATTGCCGGATGACCAGCATGATCTCCGAAGGGATCGGCCTGGGGGCGGTGCAGGTGCCGCCCGACGGCCAGCCGATTGCCCTGCTCAATGATCGCCAGACCATCGGCGGCTACCCTCGGCTCGGCGCACTCACGCCGCTTGCCTGCTCACGGCTGGCCCAGTGCCTGCCGGGGCAGGAGGTGAGACTGAAGGCGGTCTCGACCGAACAGGCCCTGGCGGCCTATCGTCGCTTTCGCGCCGGTTTCGCTTGAGGCGCCGTATCAGGCGGCTCCTCAGGCAACTCTTTCAGGCACCCAGGCCACTCTCGCGCAGCAACTGGTCGATGCTGCGCTCGGCGCGGGGTGTTGCCGTATCCTCGAGGAGCAGCTGGGTCTCCAGGTCGGCCAGCCCGTCCTGCACCAGGCGCTCGATCAGCTCGGCCTTGGTGATGCCGGTATGGTGGCTGGCGCGCTCCAGGCGGGCTTCCAGGTCGCGGGGGAATCTCAGCAGGTGGGGCATGGTCTGTCTCCTGGGGCTGGCGCCGGGTCCCCGGGCGCATGGAATGTATCCTGAGTGTAACATTGGCATTTCGTCGGGAGATGCCTGACGGGAAGTTTCATGCCTGGTGATGACGCCGGTATGACAGCTGTCAGTCGCGTAATGGAGGTCCTGGCCTCAACGGGGCGAATGCCACCTCACGCCAGTTCCCGCCGTCGCATGACCTCGGTGATGATGGGGACCGGCGTCATCAGGTGCTCGCGCATCATCTCGGCGGCGCGTTTTGCATCGCGGGAGAGGATGACCTCCACCAGGGCGGCATGTTCGCGCCGTTTGCGCTCAAGAGCCTCGGCGGAGAAGACCGTCTCGCGTAGCCAGAGATGACGGTAGCGCTCCACCTGGTCGAACAGGCTCTCGCGGACTTTCAGCAGGTGGGGGGAGTTGCAGCCGGCGGCGATGGCGGTATGGAAGGCCTTGTGGCGGGTGTCCCAGACGTCGAGCAGTTCCTCGGAGCTGTTGACCTCTGTCACCTTGGCCAGCGTATGGGCCTTGGCCAGGATGTCGGCCTCCCAGTCGTCGCCACCCCGTTGGATGGCGAGCTCCAGGATGAGACCCTCGAGCTGGGCCCGGGCGTCATAGAGATCGGCGAGTTCCGACAGCGACATGGGCGCTACCCGATAGCCACGTTGGCTGATGGCCACGACCAGGCTCTCGGCTACCAGCTGCGACAGCGCCTCGCGCAGGGGGCCGATGCCCAGCCCGTATCGGTCCTTGAGACCACTCATCAGCAGCTTCTCGCCGGGCGAGAAGACGCCGCGGATGATGTCGCGTTTCAGCCAGTGGTAGGCACTGACGCCCAGGTTCTGTTTCGAGGAGGTGTCCATGGCGTGCTGTCGTTCCGAATGTGGCAGTCATCATACCCAATCATCGCCACTGTGGTGAATCGTGCCGTGGATCATCGAAAAATGGAAACAGTCGGAGAACATGGATATTCTCCGGTCACATGCCTGTCATTCCGAGGTGAGCCTTGTACGACTTCATCATCATAGGCGGGGGTATCCTCGGCATGTCCACCGCCATGCAGCTGAGCGAGACCTTTCCCGATCGGCGCATCCTGCTGCTGGAGAAGGAGTCGGGCCCGGCCCATCACCAGAGCGGCCGCAACAGCGGTGTCATCCATGCCGGGGTCTACTACACCCCCGGCAGCCTCAAGGCGCGCTTCTGCCGCGAGGGGAACCGGGCCACCCGGGCGTTCTGCGAGGCCCATGGCATCGAGACCCGCATCTGCGGCAAGCTGCTGGTGGCCACCAACGACCTCGAACTCGAGCGCATGCAGGGGCTCTGGGAGCGAACCGGTGCCAACGGTCTCGAACGCGAGTGGCTATCCGCCGAGGCGCTTCGCGAGCGCGAGCCGGCGATCACCGGGGTCGGGGCCATCTTCGTGCCCGCCAGCGGCATCGTCGACTATGCCCGGGTCACCCGGGCCATGGCCGAGGAGTTCGAGCATCGCGCTGGGCAGATCCGTTACGATCAGGAGGTCACCGGGATCGACGAGCGCCCCGGCGAGGTGGTGGTCAGGACCCGCGATGACGAGTTCTCTTCCCGCTACCTGATCTCCTGCGCGGGGCTGATGTCTGACCGCATTGTGAGGATGCTGGGGCGCAATCCCGGCTTCATCATCTGCCCCTTCCGCGGCGAGTACTTCCGCCTGCCGCAGACGCGTGACGGGATCGTCAATCACCTGGTCTACCCCATCCCCGATCCGGCCATGCCCTTTCTCGGCCTGCACCTGACGCCATTGATCGATGGCGGCGTGACCCTTGGCCCCAATGCCGTGCTGGCATTGGCCCGCGAGGGATATCGCAAGTCGGATGTCTCGCTGCCGGACCTGGCGCGGCTCTTCACCCATCCCGGGGTGTGGCGGATGCTGGCCAGCAATGTGCGGCCGGGGCTGGAGGAGCTGCGCAACTCCTTCTCCCGTCGCCGCTACCTGGCGCTGGTGCGCCGCTACTGTCCCGACTTGACCCTCGATGACCTCCAGCCCTGGCCTTCGGGCGTGCGCGCCCAGGCGGTTTCCCGCGACGGGCGGCTGATCGATGACTTCCTGTTCGTCAACACGCGGCGCACCGTCAACGTCTGCAACGCGCCATCACCGGCGGCCACCTCGGCCCTGCCCATCGGGCGCTACATCGTCGACAAGGTGAAGGAGCAGGTGGAGGTCGGTTGACATGATGTCGCCGCCGGCGCCCTCATTCCTTCAGGGGGAGCGACGCACGTGCCGGCCGTTCTCGTCGTGAGCTCCTGACTGGGGTGTCAGGGAATTGCACCATGACGCAGTTCCGCATGAATCTGCTGCTCGATCTCCTTCAGGCGGGGTCCCAGGTTCTCGACCAGGATGCGATGGCTCAAGCGTAGTGATGAACCGCCGCAATTCATCGCCATGACCTCGGCGCCATCTTCGAGTACCAGCGGGATGGCAACGGCGCTGACATCGCGCTCCCACTCGCCTTCAGACAGACAGATACCATAGCGGGCATATTCGTCCAGGCTCTTCTCAATGGCCTTCTTGACGGCGGGCCATCCAGCGGGGTCACGTCTCCTGATCTCTTCCAGGAAGGCCTCACGCTGTTGCTCGGAAATGCCGCAGAGCCAGGCACGGCCGATAGCCGTAGTCGTGACTGGAATACGCGAGCCGACTTCGAGGCGCATCACCAGGGGGCCCTTGCCTTGGCATACCTCGATATAGGTCATGCTGTGACGATCAACAGTGCCCAGGGCGATGGCGCAATCGGTCGCATCGGCAAGCTGCTGCATATATGGGCGGGCAATCTCGCGGATGCCCTGGCTGGCAAGGAAACGATAGCCGAGTGCCAGGATGCCCGCTCCCAGTCGATACTTCTCGAGCCTTGTGTCGTGCTTGAGATAGCCCAGCTGGGTCAGCGTATAGGTGAGTCGCGACACGGTCGGACGGGGAATGCCGGTGCGGCTGGAGAGCTCGGCATTGCCGAGGAATTCCTCTCCGGGACCGAAGGCGCGAAGTAGTTCCAGGCCTCGGGCCAGGGCGGTCACGAAGCTGCGGTCCTTTACGGGTTCTGATGGATCATCATCGAGTCGGGCGGGTTGGTTCATTCGCATTCCCTGTGCCGGTACCATTTGCGGAATACAGTATCGCATAATTTGCGGCTCTGGAGAGCGCCGCGTTCTCTCGACCGACACGATGCCTGGCACGACGCCCGTATGTGCCGGGCGTCGTGAATGGGGATTGTTTAGTCGAGGCGCTCGATGATGGCCGCGATGCCCTGGCCGACGCCGATGCACATGGTGACCAGCGCATACCGGCCGCCGCTGACTTCCAGCTGGCGCAAGGCGGTTAGCGCCAGCCGCGCTCCCGACGCGCCCAGCGGGTGGCCGATGGCGATGGCACCGCCGTTGATGTTCAGACGGCTGTCGTCGGCCGAGAGCCCGAGCTGCTTGACGCAGCCCAACACCTGCACGGCAAAGGCCTCGTTGATCTCGATGACGTCCATCTGGTCGAGCGTCATACCGGCACGTGCCAGCACCTTCTGCGAAGCGGGTACCGGCCCCAGGCCCATGACGCGGGGCGCCACGCCCGCCACGGCCCCGGCCACGATGCGCGCCCGCGGCCTGACCCCGGCGTTTTCCCCCGCCTGGCGGCTGCCGACGATCAGGGCGGCGGCGCCGTCGTTGAGGCCCGAGGCGTTGCCGGCGGTGACCACGCCACCCTCGAACAGCGGCGACAGCCGGCCAAGCTTCTCGGCATCGGTGCCGGGCCGCGGGTGCTCGTCACGGTCCACCAGCAGTGGGGGCAGCTTACGACCCTGGGATACCTCGATGCCGAGGATCTCCTCGTCGTAGAAACCCTGGTCCTGGGCGGCGCCGTAACGAGCCTGGGAGCGCGCCGCGAAGGCGTCGCTCTCGTCGCGTCCCAGTCCCAGGTCCTGGGCCACGTTGTCCGCGGTCTCCGGCATGCTATGACTGCCAAATGCCTGACCGATCCAGGGGTTGGGGAAGCGTGAACCGATCACGGTGTCGTACAGCGGCTGGTTGCGGGCAAACGCCCCCTCGGCCTTGCCCAGCACATAGGGCGCCCGCGACATCGATTCCACCCCGCCGGCCAGGAACAGCTCGCCTTCCCCGAGACGGGTGGCGCGTGCGGCGTCGATTACCGCGGCCAGGCCGCTGCCGCAAAGGCGATTGATGGTCTGTCCGGCGACCTCAACGGGTAGACCGGCCAGCAGGGCGCCGTGGCGGGCCACATTGCGAGAATCCTCGCCGGCCTGGTTGGTGCAACCGGCCAGCACCTCTTCGTAGTCCTCGGGGGCGAAACCGTTGCGCTCGACCAGGGCACTCAGGGTCCTGCCCAGCAGGTCATCGGGGCGCACGGTGGCCAGACTGCCGCCGTGGCGACCGAAGGGGGTACGGATACCGTCATAGATGAAGGCGTCGTGCATGGGAAACTCCTGTCAGGTCAGTTCGGGGGTCGTCAATGACATGCCCAGGGCGGCGCGTCGGCGCAGCCAGGGGCTGGGGCGGTAGCGGGGATCGCGGGTGGCGGCGAAGAGGTTATCGAGGATCGTGAGAATGCGCCGGCCACCGTAGTGGTCACCCATGGCCAGCGGGCCACGGGGATAGCCCAGTCCCAATTCCACGGCGCGGTCGAGGGTGTCTGGCTCGGTCACGCCCTGCTGGGCGATGTCGGCCCCCACGTTGACGATGCAGGCCACCACGCGCTGGAGCACGAAGCCGTTGCTGTCGTTGAGTGGGCTTACCGGGGTGCCGTCGGCGCCAAGCAGGGCCCAGGCGGCATCCCGATAGCGGGTTTCGGTAGCCGGGGTGGTCATCAGGCTACGGCGCCTGTCGAGGCCGGGCAGCATGTCGATGGCCACGCAATGGCGGGCCTCGAGACCCTGGCGCAGGCTGGCTTGGGTGGTGTCCTCGCCCAGCGGCGAGAGCAGGCACAACGACTCGGCACCAGGCCGCTCGCCTCGGTCCAGCGGCCAGCCGGCGGCGGTGACCAGTGCCGAGAGTGCCTGGATGGCCTCGGGGTCTTCGGGGCTGATCCACACCGGCAGGGGAGCGCTCGCCGGCGGAGCCGGTTCCTCCGGTTCTACCGTCTTGCCCTCCTCATAGCGATAGAAGCCCTCGCCGCTCTTGCGTCCCAGCAGGCCGGCATTCAGGCGTTGTCGGGTCAGGGGTGACGGCCGGAAACGCGCCTCTTCGTAGTACTGGTGATAGATCGACTCCATCACCGCGTGGGAGACATCGAGACCGGTCAGGTCCAGCAGGCGGAAAGGGCCCATGCGGAACCCGCCCTGGTCGACCAGGATGCGATCGATGGTGGCGTGATCGGCGACGCGCTCGCCGAGAATCCGCAGGGCCTCGGTGCCATAGGCGCGACCGGCGTGGTTGACCAGAAAGCCCGGCGTATCGGTGGCGCGGGCGGTAAAGTGGCCCATGGCCCGGCCCAGAGCATCCACTCGGTCGACGACCTCGGAGGCGGTCCGCAGGCCCGGAATGACCTCCACGATCTTCATCAGCGGCACGGGATTGAAGAAGTGGAAGCCGATCACGCGCCGTGGCAGCCGGCAAGCGGAAGCGATTGCCGTTACCGACAGCGACGAGGTGTTGGTGGCGAGAACGGCCTGGTCATCCAGAATCCCTTCCAGGCGCGTGAAGAGTTCCTGCTTGGCCTCGAGCTTCTCGACGATCGCTTCCACCACGATATCGCAGCCGGCCAGGTCCGCCAGATTGGCCGCGCCGTGCAGCCGGGCCCCGTAGCGCGCCAGGTCGTCCTCGCTCAGGCGGCCCTTGGCCACCCCGCGTGACCAGATGCCGGTGATGAATTCCCTGGCCTCATCCACTGCGCCCGTGCGGGCATCGTGGAGAGTCACTTCGAGGCCGGCCTGGGCGGCCAACTGGGCGATGCCGCGGCCCATGGCCCCCGTGCCGACCAGTCCGAGGCGATGGAAGGGAGGGGCCGGGGTGTCCTGCGAGGGGGCGACGGTCGACATGGCGGGCTTCTCCTTTCAGGTGGTGGCATGCATGGAAGGTTGCAGAATCGCCTATTGATTTTGCAGAGCGATATGCCATTTCATTTATTGACTGACATCCTAGGCTATGCAAGAGTGCCTGGCAAGACTTGCGAACTCCTATTCCGCGATACAGAACTTGTGGCGTTGGTGTTTGCTGATTCCCGGGAACTACCCAGCCACGTCCATCAATGAGGCCCCGCCATGATTCGCGATCCTGAACTCCTGAACCAGCTTCTCGATACCATTTCTCGTTTCGTGCGTGAACGACTGATTCCCAACGAGGCCCGCCTGGCCGAGGAGGATGCCGTACCCCCCGAGTTGCTCGAGGAGATGAAGGAGATGGGATTGTTCGGCCTGTCGATCCCCGAGGAATACGGCGGCCTCGGCTTGACCATGGAGGAAGAGGCACTGGTGGCGATGGAGATTGGCAGGACGTCTCCGGCGTTTCGCTCGGTCTTTGGCACCAACAACGGCATTGGCGCCCAAGGCATTCTCATCGACGGTACAGCGGAGCAGAAGGCGCGTTACGTGCCGCGGCTGGCTACCGGCGAGATCCTGAGCTCGTTCTGCCTGACCGAACCCGATGTCGGCTCCGATGCTGCCAGCCTGCGCACCACCGCCGTACGTGACGGCGATGACTATATCCTCAACGGTACCAAGCGCTACATCACCAATGGCCCCGAGGCGGATCTGTTCACCGTGATGGCGCGAACGGATCCCGACAAGAAGGGGGCCGGCGGCATTTCGGCCTTTATCGTCGAAGGTTCCACCCCTGGCCTGGAGCGCGGGCCTGCCGACAAGAAGATGGGCCAGAAGGGCGCCCATACCTGCGATATCATCTTCAACGACTGTCGGGTGCCGGCCGAGAACATCATCGGCGGCCGCGAGGGGCAGGGCTTCAAGACGGCGATGAAGGTGCTCGATCGCGGCCGCCTGCATATTTCCGCCGTCTGTGTCGGTGTCGCCGATCGGCTGGTGGAGGAGTCGCTCAGCTATGCCATGGAGCGCCAGCAGTTCGGCGTGCCGCTCTCCAGCCATCAACTGATCCAGGCGATGCTCGCCGACAGCAAGACCGAGGCCTATGCCGGTCGCACCATGGTCCTCGATGCCGCACGCCGCAAGGATGACGGCGAGGACGTCTCGACCCTGGCCTCCTGTGCCAAGCTGTTCTGTGCCGAGATGGTCGGCCGCGTCGCCGACAGGGCGGTCCAGGTGCACGGCGGGGCAGGTTACATGGCGGAGTACGCCGTCGAGCGTTTCTACCGCGATGTGCGGCTGTTCCGCATCTATGAGGGGACCACCCAGATCCAGCAATTGGTCATCGCACGCAATATGGTGCGGGAGGCGTCCTGATGGTCCTGTCCGAGATACGCCAGGCCCCGGACGAACTCATCTTCGGTCGCTGGGCCACTGAGCTGGTGGCGGAGCTGCCCGATCGTCTGAGTACCCGTGTGCTCGACAATGCGCAGCGCATTCCCGACCAGGCGGCACTGGTCGACGGTGATGTGCGTTGGAACTACGCCGATCTGGGTCGCGAGATTCACGAGGCTCGCCAATGGCTGGCCTCGCTGGGGATCCGACACGGTGATCGCCTGATGACCGTCGGCGAGAACAGTCGTGCCCTGGTGGTGCTGTTGTTGGCGGCCAGCGAACTCGACGCCTGGGTAGCCATCGTCAATTCGCGCCTGTCGGCGAAGGAAATCGACCTGATCCGTGATAATTGCCTGCCGCGTCGCGTCTTTTATACCAGCGAGGCGTCACCCGATGCGGAAGAGCACGGGCGTCGCCACGGCGCCGACCCGATGGCGCATCCCAGCCTGGGCGCTTTGAGAGTGGGGGCACAGGCTGAGAGCGACCCGGAACCGGTGGAGGCCAGTGGTACCGAGCAGGTCGCGGCGATGATCTACACCTCCGGGACTACCGGCACGCCCAAGGGCGTCATGCTCACGCACCGCGGCATCCTCTACATCGCCTCGATCTCGGGTGGCATGCGGCATCTCAGTGAGGGCCAGCGCGTCTACGGGGTGTTGCCCATGTCCCATGTCTTCGGGCTCTCTTCGGTGTGCATGGGGTCGCTCTACAACGGGGCCTGTCTCTATACGGTGCCGCGCTTCGATGCGGCGATGATGCTCGATGCGCTGAAGCGAGAACGCATCACCGTCCTGCAGGGGGTGCCAGCCATGTACGCACGAACCCTGGAGTTTCTTCGCCAGCCGGGGCAGGCCCTGGAGGCGCCAGCGCTTATCTATATCTCCGCGGGGGGCTCCCCGCTGGATGCCGACATCAAGGGGAGGGTCGAGGCGGCCTTCGGCCTGACCCTGCACAACGGCTATGGGTTGACCGAGGCCAGCCCGACCATCAGCCAGACCCGCATCGATGATCGTCATGTCAGCAATACCGTGGGGCGTGTGCTGCCGCTGCTGGAGTATCGCCTCGAGCCGTTAGGCGCGAACGGCGATGCCCCCGATGACGGTGACGAGGTGGGCGAGCTCTGGGTGCGCGGGCCCAACGTGATGAAGGGCTACTTCCGTCAGCCCGAGGCTACGCGGGCCTGCCTTACCGACGATGGCTGGCTCAATACCGGCGACATCGCGCGCTTCGACGAGGACGACCAGCTCTATATCGTGGGGCGCAGCAAGGAGCTGATCATCCGCTCCGGGTTCAACATCTACCCACCCGATGTGGAGGCGGTGATCAACGAACATCCCGGCGTGACGCTGTCGGCCGTGGTGGGGCGCCAGGTATCGGGCAACGAGGAGGTGGTGGCCTTCGTACAGTGCGAGCCGGGGGCGGATCTGGAGGAGACGGCGCTCCGGGCGTTCATTGCCGAGCGACTGGCGCCCTACAAGCGGCCTAGCCGGATCGTGCTGATGGATAGTCTGCCCGCGACGGCCAGTGGCAAGATTCTCAAGGGGCGGCTGCGTGACATGGCACAAGGGAAGGATCCGTCATGAGTGATTCCTTGCCGGTGTCATGGCGCATGGTGGGTTTCCAGGACTTTCTGGGAATTCGCGTCGTCGACTGGAAGCCAGATCAGGTGACGCTCGAACTGACGGTCGAGCCACATCACCTCAACCGCAGTGGGATCGTGCACGGCGGCGTCCTCAGCACCTTGCTGGATGTGGCCACGAGCTTCTCGGGCCTGTACTGCGAGGCTCCGGATCAGCTGCGCAAGGCGATGACGCTGTCGCTCACCACCACCTTCGTAGCGTCGGCCAAGGGAGCTACGTTGCGCGCTACCGGTCGGCTGGAGGGGGGAGGGCGCAGTACCTACATGGCCAGCGGTAAGGTATTCGACGGCGAGGGGAACCTGGTGGCGATGGGGGAAGGAACCTTCCGTCGGCGTCGGGGGAGCGAGGCCGCGGAGTGAGAGGCCCAGTGAGCCGGGATCGCCTGAGGGCTACCCTGCTGTTGGTCGTGACCCTGGCGACCCTGTCAGACCTGGTGCTCCTCAGCTCCCAGGCCCAGTGGTTGGCCCTGGTCGCCCTGGGGGGGTATCTGCTCACCCTGCGTGGACTGTCGACCATGGCTCTCACCCTGTTGGGTGCTGCGCTCATGTTGAGCCTGATAGCGCTATGGAAACACCCCGCTCCCCTGGAGTTGCTGCGCGAGGCGGCGGGTCGCTTCGCCTTCTTCGCGACCTTTCTGGTGGCGCTGGGCCTGCTTCGGCTACCCGCCTACCGGTCGAGGCTGGTGAAGCGCTGTGGGCATGCCATGCTGCTTCAACCGCCCAGCCGACGCTATCCGATCCTGTCACTGGGCTCGTCGCTGTTCGGCATCATCCTCAATATCGGCGTGCTCAATCTCGTTGCCGCCATGATCGAGAAGAGCAATACCCTGGCGGCAGCCCAAGGGCGTCTGTGGGTACAACAGGCACGACAGCGGCGCATGATGCTGGCGCTGCTGCGCGGTTTTGCACTGGCGCCACTGGTCTCGCCCATGGGCATCGGCATGGCGGTGGTGCTTTCCAGCATGGAGGGCCTGCGTTGGATCGAACTGGCTCCCTACGCCCTGGGGGCGGCGCTGGTACTGTTCCTGGTCGGCTGGGGCGTCGATCGGGTGACCGGCCCGCGAATGCAGCACAACAGGCAACATGCTGTGCCTTCGCTGCGACCCCTGGCCCATTTCTCCCTGTTGCTGCTCTCGCTGGTGGCTTTGATCTTCTTTCTCGCCTGGAGCCTCGATCTACAGTTGCCCACCGCCGTGCTGTTGGGGGCGCCCCTGGGGGCTTTCCTGTGGCTCTCCTGGCAGTTCCGTCGCCATGGCCTGGCGGGGATACCGACTGCCGTCGTTGCCTTGCATCGTGGGTTGCCCAGGCTGGTTTCGCCGGCGTCCAACGAGATTGTGGTGCTGGGGGCGGCAGGCTATCTGGGGCATCTCTGCGTGGGATTAGTGGATGTGGCAGCCCTGGCCGAGAGAGTCGGCTTCCTGTCGTCGCTGGGGGCAGGTACCGCCGTGGTCGCCATGCTGCTGGTGGCAGTGTTGGCTCAGGTCGGCATCAATCCCATCGTCAGCGTCACCCTGCTGGTCGGCATTCTGCCGGCCCTGGGCATCGAAGGGTTGACGCCGCCCGTTCTGGCGGTCTCCCTGCTGGTGGGGTGGACGCTGGCGCTGATGTCATCTCCCATGACCGTCTCGATGCTGATTCTTTCCAGGTTCACTGGCGTTTCGTCCCTGCGGATCGGTTATCGCTGGAACGGCCTTTTCCTCTGTCTCGCCATGCCGCTATTGGCGGCGTGGTTCCTGGTAGCACGCTTTTAAGCATGGCAGTTGCCGCTTGACTGTGTCAGCGCAGTTCAGCATCATGATAAAAAATGAAATCTGGTTTTGCATAGCAAAATTATATTGGCTTGTGACGACGGGCCAACACGACAAGTAGAGGAAATTCCGACATGTCCCAGAACCCCGCCTTCCATTGGCAGGATCCGTTGCTCCTCGACCAGCAGCTCAGCGACGAAGAGCGCATGGTCCAGCAGAGTGCCGCCCAGTTCGCCGCCGACAAGCTCGCGCCCCGCGTGCTGGAGGCCTTCCGTCATGAGCAGACCGACCCGGCGATCTTCCGCGAGATGGGCGAGACCGGCCTGCTCGGCGCCACCATCCCCGAGGAGTACGGCGGCAGCGGCCTCAACTACGTCTGCTACGGCCTGATCGCCCGGGAGATCGAGCGCGTTGACTCCGGCTACCGCTCGATGATGAGCGTGCAGTCCTCGCTGGTGATGGTGCCGATCAACGAATTCGGCAATGAGGCGACCAAGCAGAAGTACCTGCCCAAGCTGGCCAGCGGCGAGTGGATCGGCTGCTTCGGCCTGACCGAACCCAATCATGGCTCCGACCCCGGTTCCATGGTATCCCGCGCCCGCAAAGTCGAGGGCGGTTATCGGCTGACCGGCAGCAAGACCTGGATCACCAACAGCCCCATCGCCGACGTCTTCGTGGTGTGGGCCAAGGATGACCAAGGAGATATTCGCGGCTTCGTGCTGGAGAAGGGCTGGGAAGGCCTCTCCGCCCCGGCGATCCACGGCAAGGTCGGCCTGCGCGCCTCGATCACCGGCGAGATCGTCATGGACGATGTCTTCGTGCCCGAGGAGAACCTGTTCCCCGAGGTGCGCGGCCTCAAGGGTCCCTTTACCTGCCTCAACTCGGCCCGCTACGGCATCGCCTGGGGCGCACTCGGCGCCGCCGAGGACTGCTGGCACACCGCCCGCCAGTACACCCTGGACCGCCAGCAGTTCGGCCGCCCGCTCGCCGCCAACCAGCTGATCCAGAAGAAGCTGGCCGACATGCAGACCGATATCTGCCTGGCCCTGCAGGGCTGCCTGCGCCTGGGGCGCATGAAGGACGAGGGCAGCGCCGCGGTGGAGATCACCTCGATCATGAAGCGCAACAGCTGCGGCCGTTCCCTGGATATCGCCCGCCTGGCTCGCGACATGCTGGGCGGTAACGGCATCAGCGACGAGTTCGGGGTGGCGCGCCACCTGGTCAACCTCGAGGTGGTGAACACCTACGAGGGCACCCATGACGTCCACGCCCTGATCCTCGGCCGCGCCCAGACCGGCATCCAGGCCTTCTGCTAAAGGAGAGAACACCATGAAGATCCTCGTCGCGGTCAAACGCGTCATCGACTACAACGTCAAGATCCGGGTCAAGCCGGATAACTCCGACGTCGACCTCACCAACGTCAAGATGGCCATGAACCCCTTCTGCGAGATCGCCGTGGAAGAGGCGGTGCGCCTCAAGGAGCGCGGGGTGGCCACCGAGATCGTCGCCGTCACCGTCGGCCCCAAGGCCGCCCAGGAGCAGCTGCGCACCGCCCTGGCGCTGGGTGCCGATCGCGCTATTCACGTCGAGACCGACGAGCGCGTCGAGTCGCTGGGGGCGGCCAAGGCGCTGGCCAGGCTGGTCGAGGAAGAGCAGCCCGGCCTGGTGATCCTCGGCAAGCAGGCCATCGACACCGACAACAACCAGACCGGGCAGATGCTTGCTGCCCTGACCGGCCTGCCCCAGGGCACCTTCGCCTCGGAAGTCGTCATCGAGAACGACAAGGCCCAGGTGACCCGCGAGATCGACGGCGGCCTGCAGACCCTCGAGCTGACCCTGCCGGCCATCGTGACGACGGATCTGCGCCTCAACGAGCCGCGCTACGCCAAGCTGCCCGACATCATGAAGGCCAAGAAGAAGCCGATGGACGTCAAGAGCCCGGCGGATCTCGGCATCGAGGTGGCCTCGAAGATCACGCTGCTCAAGGTCGAGCCGCCGGCCGAGCGCCAGGGCGGCGT
>NZ_JASCQQ010000015.1:0-11141 GCF_030012485.1 Halomonas rhizosphaerae | reverse complement strand
TCGACGGGACCCGAGCGAACGATCAGGCATCCGGTAGGGCAAATACGGTCAGGATCCCGCCCAACTCGGTATAGTCCTTGAGAGCGGAGAAGGCACTCACAGCCCCCAGCCCCTCTTCGGGATCCTCGAGACCCGCCGCGAGGCCGATACCGGCCCAGCCGCCGACCCCAGACAGGACGCCGATGTACTGCTTGCCTTCATGCTGGAAGGTGTTGACGTTGCCGATGATCCCGGACGGCGTCTTGAAGCGCCACAGCTCCTCGCCGGTTTCGATGTCCACCGCCTTGACATACCCCTCCAGGGTGCCGTAGAAGGCCAGGTCACCGGCCGTGGCCAGGGCACCGCTCCAGACGGCGAAACGCTCGTCGATCTCCCAGACGGTCTCACCGGCAACCGGATCCCAGGCGATGAAGCTACCCATGCGACCTTCCATGTCACCCTCCTGGGTCGGTGCGGGCATCATGGTCAGGGTCGCCCCTACATAGGGTTGGCCGGCGACATATTCGGTCTCGAAGGGCTCGTAGTTCATGCAGATGCGATTGATGCCGGCATAGAGCAGCCCGGTCTCGGGGGAGTAGGCACTCGGCTGCATGTTCTTGGCGCCCATGGCGGTGGGACAGATGTCGGTGGTGTTGACGTCGACCCCCTGCCGGAAGGTGCTGTACTCCTCATTGACGTTGGGCCGGCCGGTCTCCAGGTCATAGCTGTCCGCCCAGTTGGTTTCGGGGGCGAACTTCTCGGCGACCAGGAGTTCGCCGCTTTCGCGGTCCATCAGGAAACCGAAGCCGGTACGGTCGATGACCGCCAGCCCCTTGCGCTGCTCGCCCTCGAACTCGACGTCGATCAGCTGGTTCTCGTTGACGCCGTCATAGTCCCACTCGTCGAAGGGCACCTTCTGGTAGACCCACTTGGCTTCCCCGGTGTTGGGGTCGCGGGCGAAGATGGTAATCGCCCACTTGTTGTCGGCGGGCTCACCATCGACGGTGCGCTGCTCCGGGTTCCAGGTGCCGGGGTTGCCGGTCCCGTAATAGATCAGGTCGAGCTCCGGGTCATAGGTAACCCAGCCCCAGGGGGCACCGCCACCGCGTTCCCATTCACCTTCAGGCCAGGTGGAGACGCCCAGATCGGCCTCGCCGACCGGCTCGCCCAGCATGGTGGTGGTCTCGGGGTCGAGCAGCACCTCGTCATCGGGGCCATTGGAGTAGCCCCGCCACTCCATCTCGCCGGTTTCGACGTTGTAGGCAGTCAGGTGACCGCGGACGCCGAACTCGCCGCCGCTGTTGCCCACGATCACCTTGTCGTGCACCACCAGCGGTGACATGGTCATGGTCTCGCCCTGGGTGTGGTCGCCGTTCTCGGCCTCCCACAGCAGTTCCCCCGACTCGGCATCCAGGGCGATGACCGTATTGTCGCCCTGGTTGAGGAACAGCCTCCCGTCGGCATAGGCCAGCCCGCGGTTGACCGTGTCACAGCAATACACCGGGATGACCCGGGAGTCCTGGTCCGGCTCGTAGCTCCAGACGATGCGCCCCTCGTCCTCGAGGTCCAGGGCGAAGACCTTGTTGGGGAAGGGCGTATGAATGTAGAGGCGTCCATCGCCGACATACAGTGGCCCGCCCTCATGTCCGCGCAGCACGCCGGTGGAGAACTGCCACTGCGCACGAAGGTCCTGGACGTTGTCGCGATTGATCTGATCCAGTTGGCTGAAGCGATTGCCCTGATAGTTGCCCAGCTGAGTGGCCCAGAAGTCGGGGTTCTGCTGGAGGTCGAGTTGGTTCTGGTTGGCATGCGCCAAGGATGCGGCCAATAACCCGGCAGCCGTCATCACGAGACCTGGGTAGCGAAGCATGGCGTTGTCTCCGTTGCACTGAAAGGTGTGCCCTGGGTGGCGGCACATCTCGTTGTGGTTATGGTCCTGTTTCAGGCAGTGACACATGAAGGTCTAGCACATCTGTGGATGCCACTAGCCCTGGCCATGACGAATTCAGTACCCGCATGCGGTCAAAAGAGTGTTTCTCTGTGGCAACAATCATGCCATCTGCCCGGGTAAGCCCCACCAGGACGCGCCTCGCACGGCGCCGGTCGCCGGCAGCTCGCGGCCGGACGCCAGACATGCGACTTTCGTAGCAAGGTGGCGTCATTGTCCTGTGCTTTACTGAGGGATGAACGCCCAGCAACATCCACCCATCTCATGGAGGTGTCTCATGTGGACCAAACCCGCCTATACCGATCTGCGGCTAGGCTTCGAAGTGACGCTGTATATTTCCAATCGCTGAAGCCACGCTCGACGTGGCGTCACACCTTGGGCTGACGTCCCTAGCTAGGGACGTCAGCCCTTTCGTTTTGGGACAGGAAGATATCCATGCAGGTACTGGTGCTCGGTGCGGCGGCGGGAGGCGGCTTTCCACAATGGAACTGCAACTGCACGCTGTGCCACGGCGTTCGACAGGGCAGCATCGAGGCAACGCCGCGCACCCAGTCATCGATCGCCATCAGCAGCGACGGCGAGCAATGGCTACTGTGCAATGCCTCGCCGGACATCCGCAGCCAACTGGCCAGCAACCCCGAGTTGCATCCCAGGCGAGTGCCGAGGGACAGCGGCATCGCGGGGGTCTTGCTGGTGGACGGCCAGATCGATCATGCCACCGGGTTGCTGTCGCTGCGTGAGGGTTGCCCCCTGGACGTCTGGTGCAC
This sequence comes from Halomonas rhizosphaerae, assembly GCF_030012485.1. NCBI lineage: Bacteria > Pseudomonadati > Pseudomonadota > Gammaproteobacteria > Oceanospirillales > Halomonadaceae > Halomonas > Halomonas rhizosphaerae. The sequence continues at coordinate 8,447 of NZ_JASCQQ010000015.1, read as the reverse complement.
CCCCAATGTGCACCAGGACCTGAGCAGTGGCTTTCCGCTGTTCACCATGCTCGAGCACTGGCAGGGCGGCCTGGCCTGGCATCCCATCGCGGTCGACGGTGAGCACCTGGAGGCCACCTTCGAGGTGCCAGCGTGCCCCGGCCTGACCTTTACCGCCATCTCGCTGACCAGCAATGCACCGCCCTACTCCCCGCGTCGTGGCGCCCCGACCCCGGGCGACAATATCGGACTGCTGGTCGAGGATCGCCGCCGAGGCACTACCCTCTTCTATGCCCCCGGACTCGGCGAGCTCGACGACCGGGTACGCGGCTTCCTGCGCCGAGCCGACTGCGTGCTGGTCGACGGCACCCTGTGGCGTGACGACGAACTGCTGCGTGCCGGTGTCGGCCAGGCCACCGGCCGCGACATGGGCCACCTGGCACTGTCCGGCGAGCGGGGCCTGCTGGCCGAGCTCGCGGCCCTGCCGGCCACCACCCGTCGGGTGTTGATCCATATCAACAACACCAACCCGATCCTCGACGAGGGTTCGCAGGAACGTGCCACCCTGACCCGTCAGGGAGTCGAGGTCGCCTTCGACGGCTTGCGGCTGGAAGTGTGAACCCGGATGAACCAGCCGCGTCTCAACGTCAGGGACCGGAGTTCTGCTTCCTGCCATTCCTGACGCTGTCGTGATGCATCCGGCCACGACGACAGAGGAGCCACACATGACACGCATCGCCTCGCCGCTGGCGAGTTCGTCGGGAGAGGCCATGAGCCCCGAGGCCTTCCGGGAGGCCCTGATGGCCAAGGGGGCCTACTACCACATCCACCATCCCTATCAGGTGGACATGGCCGAGGGGCGTGCCACCCCCGATCAGCTGCGTGGCTGGGTCGCCAATCGCTTCTATTACCAGATCAACATTCCCCAGAAGGATGCTGCCCTGCTCGCCAACTGTCCCGACGCCGCCACGCGACGGCGCTGGATCCAGCGGCTTCTGGACCATGACGGACATGGCCGGGATGGCGGCGGCATCGAGGCCTGGCTGACCCTGGGCGAGGCGGTGGGGCTGAGCCGCGACGAGCTCTGGTCCCAGGAGCATGTGCTGCCCGGCGTGCGCTTCGCCGTGGACGCCTACGTCAACTTCGTGCGCCGTGCCGACTGGCGGGAGGCGGCGATCTCCTCGCTCACCGAGTTGTTCGCCCCGGCGGCCCACAAGAGCCGCCTGGATACCTGGCCGACCCACTACCCCTGGATCGACGCGGCCGGCTATGGCTACTTCCGCAAGCGCCTCAAGGAGGCGCGGCGCGATGTCGAACACGGCCTGGAGGTGGCGCTGGCGGTCTGCACCACCGCCGCCGCCCAGCAACGTGCCCTGGAGATCCTGCAGTTCAAGCTCGACGTGCTCTGGTCGATGCTCGACGCCATGACCCTGGCCTACCAGCTCGACCGGGCGCCCTACCATAGCATCACCGACCAACGCGTCTACCACCGGGGGCTGTCATGAACGACCTACCCATCGACGGTCGCAGCGTCTGCCGCCTGCGCCCCGGCTGGCGCCTGCAGTGGGAAGAGACCCAGCAGCGTCACGTGCTGCTCTATCCCGAGGGCATGGTGCAGCTCAACGACACCGCCGGCGCCATCCTCGCCCAGCTCGATGGGCAACGGGACGTGGACGCGGTGATCGCCACCCTGCAGGCGCGCTACCCCGAGGCCCCCGCCGCGGCCATCGCCGAGGACGTCCACGACTTCATGGTCGACGCCGCGCAACAAGGGTGGATCCATCATGACTGACCGCACCGACACCATAACTCTCGACGGCCAGACCGGCGCCCCGCTGTGGCTGCTCGCCGAGCTGACCTATCGCTGCCCACTGCAGTGCTCCTACTGCTCCAATCCGCTGGACTTCGCCGCGGTCGAGGAGGAACTCGATACCGCGGAGTGGATCGACACCCTGACCCAGGCCCGGGCCATGGGGGCCGTGCAACTGGGCTTCTCGGGTGGCGAGCCACTGGTTCGCCGGGACCTCGAGACCCTGGTGGCCGAGGCCCGTCGACTGGGGTTCTACAGCAACCTGATCACCTCCGGCCTGGGACTCGACGAGTCGCGCATCGCGGCGCTGCGCGAGGCGGGGCTCGACCATATCCAGATCAGCCTGCAGGCCTCCGACCCCGATGTCGCCGCGGCGGTGGCCGGCTCGCGCAAGGCCCACGGGAAGAAGCTGGCCATGGCGCGGGCCGTCAAGGCCGCCGGCTATCCCATGGTGCTCAACGTGGTACTGCACCGCCACAACATCGACCGACTCGACCAGATCATCGCCCTGTGCGACGAGCTCGGCGCCGATGCCGTGGAACTCGCCAACTGCCAGCTCTACGGCTGGGCTCACCTCAATCGCGCCGGGCTGCTGCCCAGTGCGGCCCAGCTCGAGGCCGCCGAGGCCACCACGGCACGCTGGCGGGAGCGCCTGGCCGAGCGTGGACGCGACATGCGGCTGCTGTTCGTGGTGCCCGACTACTACGCCGACCGCCCCAAGGCCTGCATGGGCGGCTGGGGGGCGATCTTCATGACCGTGGCGCCGGACGGCGCCGTGCTGCCCTGCCATAGTGCGCGCATGCTGCCGATGCGCTTCCCCACGGTGCGCGAGCGCCCGCTGCGCGAGATCTGGTACGAGAGCGAGGCCTTCAACCGCTATCGCGGCGACGCCTGGATGTCGGAGCCCTGCCGCAGCTGTGACGAGCGCCACCGGGATGTGGGCGGCTGTCGCTGTCAGGCCTACCTGCTCACCGGCGATCCCGCCGCCACCGACCCGGTGTGCGACCTCTCGCCGGACCACCACCTGGTCGAGGCCGCCCGCCGCGAGGCAGAGGGCGACACCCGCTCGGCCCGGGAGCTGACGCCACGCAACGTCCATGAATCGAGGGTGTTCTGCCGTACATGACGCTTCCTCCGGCCGGCGAGCCGCATGATGACCTGCTGCGCCGTGCGGTGCTGCCCGCCGATGGCCTGGCGGACCTGCATGCCGCCGCCCGAGGCGTACTCTGGCTGGCGGCCGACCCCGAGACGGGACGACGTCGGCTATGGCAGTGGCATGACCGGCTCGAGGATGGCCGGCCGCGACCCTTGAGCCCCGAGCACCTCGATATCGCCAGTCGTCTCAACGGCTATGGCGGCGGTGCCCTGGCCTGCCTGGGTGAGCACGCTATCTTCGTCGAGGCCGACAGCCAGACCCTCCATCGCCAGCCGTTGAGCGGCGGTGAGGCGCGGCCCTGGTGGGCACGCCACGGCAACCGTTATGGCGGGCTCACCCCCGACCCGCACCGCCGGCGGTTGCTCGCCGTGGAGGAAAGCGGTCATGGCCGCGACGCCAGCCAGCGCCTGGTCGCACTGGATGGAGAACACCGTCAGGTGCTGGATGCCGGCGCCGACTTCTATGGTGCACCGGCGCTCTCCCCTTGCGGCACCCGGCTCGCCTGGGTCGAATGGGATCTCGGGGTGATGCCCTGGCAGCGCTCGCGCCTGCGCCAGGCACGGCTGGACGCCCGGGGCAGGCTGCATGACCTGACCCACTGGGATGCCGGCGCCGCCATCACCCAGCCCCGCTTCACCGCGGCCAATGGGCTCATCGTGCTCAGCGACCACGGGGGCTGGTGGCAGCCGTATCGGGTGACCGGCCGTGCCGGCGCACTCGACGTCCGGCGCCTCGGCAAGCGCCAGGCCGACCACGCGTCCACTCCCTGGCAACTCGGCGAGTGCCAGCACCTGTGGCCCACCGGCGACCAAGGCGTGCTGATGGCCTTCGAGGAGGGGGCAGCCCGGATACGGGTCACCGATGGGCAGGGGCGTGAACACGCCCCTATCCTGCGCGACGCCAGTCGACTGGTAGGCCTGGCGCATGCCGATGGCTGGCTGTACGCCATTACCCAGGGGGCACGGCACGCGGCGCGCCTGTCGCGTGTGAACCTCACGACCCATGCCGAGGAAACGCTCTTCGCGCTGCCCACCCCCGAGCATCCCCCCCTGCCACGGACGCTGCAGGCCACCGTGGCCCACGGCGAACGCGTCTCGGCCTTCGTCTATGCCTCCGCCGCCTCGACACGGCCGCCGCCGCTGATCGTTCGCGTGCATGGCGGCCCCACCTCGGCCTCCTATCCGGTGTTCGATCCGCTGGTCCACTACTGGACGCAGCACGGCTTCGCCGTGGCCGACATCAACCCCCGCGGCAGCGGCAATGCCGGACGGGCCTACCGCGAGCGCCTGGCCGGCGAGTGGGGGCGCAGCGACGTCGAGGATGTGATCGCCCTGACGACGTCACTGGTCGCCCGTGGCCTGGCCGATCCCGATCGGCTGTTCGTGCGGGGCCAGAGTGCCGGTGGCTTCACCGTGCTCAACCTGCTTGCGACCTCCCCCCTCTTCCGGGCCGGCGCCAGCCTGTATGGCGTCACCGATGCCCCGCACCTGGCCACCCGCACCCACCGTTTCGAGTCCGGCTACCTCGACTGGCTGCTCGGGGATGCGCATACCCAGCGGGTCCGCAGCCCGATCCATCGGCTCGATACCTTCACCACGCCCGTCATCTTCTTCCAGGGCAACCGCGATAGCGTGGTGGTGCCGGAACAGACGCTGGCCATGGCCGAGGCACTTCGCCGTCGCGGGGTCCCGGCCCGCGTCATGCTGTTCGATGACGAGGGGCACGGCATTCGCCAGCCGCACAATCGCTGCCGAATGATTGCGGCCGAGCTGCAATTCTTCGTGGAGCAGGGCGATGGGCAAGGCTGAGTCCGACCTCGCTTCAGCCGGCCTGCCACCCGACAGCCGGGTGGCGTCACGGCGTCTCGCCAATGGCCTGTGGATCATGGCGGCACAGGTCCCCCGGGCTCGCCAGTCACGACTGGTCGGCGCGGCCGGCGTGGGGTACCTCGATGACCCGCCAGACTGCCGAGGCCTGGCTCACCTGCTGGAACACGGGCTCTTCCTGGGCAGTGGCCGCTGGCCCGGCCGGAGCGCGCTGGCCCGGTGGGTCGGCACCCTGGGGGGGCGCTACAATGCCCATACCGGGGAAGGGGTCACCGACGTCCACCTGCATCTTCCGGCAGATGCCGCCGAGGCCGGCCTGGCGCGACTGGTCGACCTGCTCGGATTCCCCCGCCTCGAACCTCGCCCCATCGCCGACGAAGTCGAGGTGCTCGAGGCCGAGTTCCGGGCCCGCCTGGACGACCCGGCGTTGCATCGTCTGGCCGCGCTGGGGCGGCTGTTCGACCCCGGCCATCCGGCCGCGGCCTGCCACGCCGGGAACCGGGACACCCTCGGCGGCGACCATCGGGAACTGGTTGCCCGCCTGCGTGACTTTCATGCCCGCCACTACCGGGCCGGCCGGATGGCCCTGGTGATGCTAGGCCCGCAGCCGACGGACGAGCAGCTTGGCCTGCTCGAACGCCATGGCCGCCGGCTCCCGGTGACGGCTGCCGATACGACCGACACGCCGCCCCCGGATCGCTGGCGCTGGGCCACGCCGCGCGGCGTGGCCTGGTACCCCCCCCGGAGTCAACCGAGCCTGCCCGCTGCCGGCACCCTGGAGCTGCTGTGGCCACTGCCCGGGACCACCGCCGATGCCTGCGCTCTCCCGCTGCAGGCGATTGCCTCCCAGCTGAACGACGGCGCCTTGACCGCCACCCTGCAGCGGGCCTATGGGGTCCAGGAGTTGGTGGTCTCCACGGCCCCCGAGGGCACCGGGCCGGCCCTGTGCCTGGCAATCGACCTCGTGGAACCGCCAGCGGATATCGCACCGCTGGTGGCCACCTGTCAGCGCGCCCTTCGGCAGGCATATCGGCGTACCGCCATCATCCCGCCACCGGCAAGGGCGGTCGACCTCGATGCCTGGCCACGGGAGCAGGCCCGACGACTGAGCCTTCGCCCCGATGCCAGCACTTCCACGCCCATGGCCCGGGACCGCAGCCCCCTGTCGGCCTGGCTCGCCCCGGATCAATGTCGGCTGCTGTGGCGAGAGGGCGCCGAACGGCCCACCGGAACCTGGCGGCAGACCGAAGAGACCGCTACCCCCTGGCGCCCCCTCGACCTGTCCTGTCCCTCTCCCGCCTTGGCCCTGCCCGAGGTACCGGCCCCCCTTCCTCCACGCGGGGACCTGATTGACCGGCCGGTCGGCCAGGAGGCCGACGACCGGCCGACAGCCGGGCTGCTCTACCGGGATGCCCGTCTCTCGCTGTGGTGGGATGGCCTGGACTGGCCGACCCGCGAGGGTGAGACCGGCTGGTGCCTGGGGTGGCCCGCCGCTGCAGCGGGGCATGACGCGCGTCTGCGTGACTGGCAGCGCCGGACCCTGGCCCTGCGCCAGGCGGCCGGCGCCAGCGGCCAGGCGCTCACCCTGGGCAGTGACGCCAGGGGGGACTGGCTGATGGCCCGCGGCAGCCCCGCCGGTCTCGCCTCGCTGGTGGATCAGGCCCTGGACGACTGGATGGCCTCGAGTGCCGTGACGGCGCCGACAGGTCCCGCCTCATCGCGCGGCCTGCTCGCCCAGCAGATGCTGGACCGCCTGGCAACACGCCCTTCGCCGTGCCCTCCCGGTGCCATGCCCTCCCTGCTCTGCTGGGCCCGGGGCGACATGAGTGCCCCGGAGGCGCAGGGCACGGCGCGCGGCTTCGCCGAGCGGTTGTCTCACGCATGGCGCGCATCCCCGCCTCCCGAGGTCCCGCAAGGCGATGGCCAGGACATGACCTGGCTGGCCCCGCAGGGAGACGACCGTGCATTGTTGCTGGAGGTCGAAGGGGTCGATGACGGCCCTCGCATGCGCTGGCTGCTGCAGCTGCTGGCGCACTGCCATGACGCCGCCTTCCATCGGGAGATGCGCCAGCGGCGCGGCCTCGGCTATGTCGCGGCGGTACGCTACAGGGAATCGTCGGGCTGGCCGAGACTGGGCTATGTCGTGCAGTCGCCCAAGGCCTCGGTCGAGACCCTGCGTCAGGCCATCCTCGCGTTTCTCGACGCCGAGGCCGTGAGGCTCGCCCGGCCGGATGCGCCACAACTGGAGCGGCTGCGTCGTGGCCTGCTTGCCCGGCAGGGACCGCCGGAGACCCATGACGAGGCCATCGAGCGGGCCTGGCAGGCATTGCGCCGCACATCGTCTGACAACGTCTCCCCCCCGGACTGGCACCTGGCCCCCTGGCAGCAAGAGCGCGCTGCCCTCGAGTCGCTCACCGCGGCCGACCTCGAAGGCCTGGCGTCGGCCCTGGCACGCGGCACCCTGCCGATGCGCTGGTGGGCCCACGCGCCCGTCTCGCCATGTCCCCCTTCCTCTCAGCGTTGCCCACCGGCAACGTAGTTATGCTGCTGCCGAACAATCGACTCGCCTAAGCTCACCTAGACTGACAGCAGAATAATTATCGTTAACGCGCGACCGCATATCGGCAATGAGGGGAGAGTCACCATGAAGTCACGTGCCGCCGTCGCCATGGAAGCCGGCAAGCCCCTGGAGCTGGTCGAGATCGACGTCGAGGGCCCCAAGGCCGGCGAGGTGCTGGTGAAGATCGCCGCCACCAGCGTCTGCCACACCGATGCCTTTACCCTCTCCGGTGCCGACCCGGAGGGCAACTTCCCGGCGGTGCTGGGCCACGAGGGGGCCGGCGTCGTCCAGGAGGTGGGCGAGGGCGTCACCAGCGTCAAGCCCGGCGATCACGTCATCCCGCTCTATACCGCCGAGTGCGGCCAGTGCAAGTTCTGCCTCTCGGGCAAGACCAACCTGTGCAGCGCGGTGCGCGCCACCCAGGGCAAGGGCGTGATGCCGGATGGCACCTCGCGCTTCTCGCTGGACGGCCAGATGCTGCACCACTACATGGGCACCTCCACCTTCAGCGAGTACACGGGGCTGCCCGAGGTCTCGCTGGCCGTGGTCTCCAAGGCGGCGCCGATGGACAAGATCTGCCTGCTGGGCTGCGGCGTGACCACCGGCATCGGCGCGGTGATGAACACCGCCAAGGTGGAGCCGGGCAGTACCGTCGCCGTCTTCGGCCTGGGCGCCATCGGCCTGGCGGTGATCCAGGGCGCGGTGATGGCCAAGGCCGCGCGGATCATCGCCATCGACGTCAACCCGGAGAAGTTCAAACTGGCCGAGCAGTTCGGCGCCACCGACTTCGTCAATCCCAAGGAGTACAGCGACCCCATCCAGCAGGTGATCGTCGACCTGACCGATGGCGGCGTCGACTACTCCTTCGAGTGCATCGGCAACGTCAACGTCATGCGCTCGGCGCTGGAGTGCTGCCACAAGGGCTGGGGCGAGTCGGTGATCATCGGCGTGGCCGGCGCCGGCGAGGAGATCAGCACGCGGCCGTTCCAACTGGTCACCGGGCGGGTCTGGAAGGGCTCCGCCTTCGGCGGGGTGAAGGGGCGGACCGAGCTGCCGGGCTACGTGGAGCGCTACATGAACGGCGAGATCAACATCGACGACTTCATCACCCACGAC
>NZ_JASCQQ010000014.1:0-15903 GCF_030012485.1 Halomonas rhizosphaerae | reverse complement strand
GCCTGCATGATGCCGGTCTCGTCGTGCTCGCCGGCCAGCAGGCGCTGGGCGCTGTGACCATGGAGAGGGCAATCATGGCGAAAGTCAGGCGGTGACGGGTGCCTCGAGAGTCTCCATCGGCCAGCGTGGCACCGCCTGCATGATGCCGGTCTCGTCATGCTCGCCGGCCAGCAGGCGCTGGGCGCCGACATAGGCAATCATCGCGCCGTTGTCGGTGCAGAAGCGCCCGCGTGGGTAGTAGGCCCGGGCGTCTCGCTTGGCGCACTCCCGCTCCAGGCGTTCGCGCAACCGCACGTTGGCGCTGACGCCACCGGCCACTACCAGGCGCTTGAGGCCGGTCGCGTCCAGCGCGCGGCGGCACTTGATCACCAGGGTATCGACCACTGCTTCCTCGAAGGCGCGGGCGACGTCGGCGCGTGCCTGGTCGTCGAGGCCGCTAGCCTGCTCGAGTTGGCGGATGGCGGTCAGGGTGTGGGTCTTGAGCCCCGAGAAGCTGAAGTCGAGTCCCGGGCGGTCGGTCATCGGTCGCGGGAAGCGGAAGCGGCTGGGGTCACCGGCCTCGGCCAGCTTCGCGACATGGGGGCCGCCGGGGTAGTCGAGGCCCAGCATCTTGGCCGCCTTGTCGAAGGCCTCGCCGGCGGCGTCGTCCACCGACTCGCCGAGCAGGCGATACTGGCCCAGACCGCGCACCTCGACCAGTTGGGTATGGCCGCCGGAGACCAGCAGGGCGACGAAGGGGAAGTCGGGGGGCTCGTCCTCCAGCATGGGGGCCAGCAGGTGGCCCTCCATGTGGTGGACGCCGAGCACCGGGATCTCCAGCGCCCGGGCCATGCCATGGGCGGTGCTGGCCCCCACCATCAGTGCACCGACCAGCCCGGGGCCTGCGGTGTAGGCGATGGCATCGAGCCCGGTGCGTGCCAGGCCGGCGTCGTCCATCACCTGCTGGATCAGCGGCAGCAGGCGGCGGGTATGGTCCCGGGAAGCGAGCTCCGGGACCACGCCGCCGTACTCGGCGTGCATGGCGATCTGGCTGTAGAGGGCGTCGGCCACGAGGCCGCGCTCGGTGTCGAAGAGGGCGACGCCGGTCTCGTCGCAGGAGGTCTCGATGCCCAGTACGCGCATGGTGATGGCTCGGTGGTACGTGGAAGGCGGCATTCTACGCCTTTTGCCCCGCAGGCGCAGTGCGGAAACGATTTGCACGCGTCCGGTGTGGCGACTAGAATACTGTCCGCTGCAAGACTGGGTCGTGCACCCATGAGTGGCCTTCCGCCTTTCACGCATCGTTCCGGTTCGCCAGGCGATTCCGGCGATCGTTGCGTGATGGCGAGTGGTCCTCGCAAGGTGTGCGTACAAACCGAACTCAAGTTACCCAAGGTAGGTGAGTGCTTAATGCCTTCTGTCAAAGTACGTGATAACGAGCCGTTTGACGTCGCGCTGCGTCGCTTCAAGCGTTCCTGTGAAAAAGCCGGTGTTCTCTCGGAAGTGCGTCGTCGCGAGCAGTACGAGAAGCCGACCGCAGAGCGCAAGCGCAAGGCGGCCGCGGCCGTCAAGCGCCATGCTAAGAAGCTTCAGCGTGAGCGCAAGCGTTTCGAACGGCTCTATTGATCCGTACTGGAGTCGGTAGGGGCATCCGGCCCCTGTCGTCTCAAGAGGGACGCCAAGCGGCCGCCTAACGGTGGCCGCTTGTTTTTCGTCGCCTCTCCCGTACTACCCAGGGTGCCCGAATGTCCGGCCAGATTCCCCAGCGCTTCATCGATGACCTCCTGGCCCGTGTCGACGTGGTCGAGGTGGTCGGCGAGCGCGTGAAGCTGAAGAAGGCCGGGCGTAACCATTCGGGTCTCTGTCCCTTCCATCAGGAGAAGTCGCCGTCGTTCACCGTCAGCGCCGACAAGCAGTTCTACCACTGCTTCGGCTGCGGCGCCCACGGCAATGCCCTGCGTTTCCTGATGGAGTACGAGAACCTGCGCTTCCCCGAGGCGGTGGAACAGCTCGCCGCGCGCCTGGGCATGGAGGTGCCGCGTGAAGGGGCGGACGACCCGCACGCCCAGGCCCGCGAGCGCAAGCGCAAGCAGGGGGTCAACCTGCTGGAGCTCTCGGCCAGCTACTACCGTGAGCGGCTGAAGATGCCGGAAGGGGAGGGCGCCCGCCGTTACCTTGCCGAGCGCGGGCTGTCGCCGGAGGTGCAGCAGGCCTTCGCCATCGGCTATGCCCCGGCCGGCTGGGAGGCGCTCAAGCGTCACCTCTCGGAGCGCGGCGTCGCCGAGGCGGTGCAGATCGAGTATGGCCTGCTGGTGCATCGCGAGGAGAGCGGGCGGACCTATGACCGCTTCCGCGACCGGGTGATGTTCCCGATCCGCGATATTCGCGGCCGCACCATTGCCTTCGGCGGGCGAGTGCTGGGAGACGCCAAGCCCAAGTACCTCAACTCGCCCGAGACGCCAGTGTTCCACAAGGGGCGCGAGCTCTACGGCCTTTTCGAGGCCCGGCAGGCCAATCCACGGCTCGAGCGGCTGGTGATCGTCGAGGGCTACATGGACGTGGTGGCGCTGGCCCAGTTCGGCATCCGCAACGCCGTGGCCACCCTCGGCACCTCCACCAGCGAGGAGCACCTGGGGCGGCTGTTCCGGATGGTCGGCGAGGTGGTGTTCTGCTTCGATGGTGACCGGGCCGGTCGCCAGGCCGCCGCCCGGGCGCTGCAGACGGTATTGCCGCAGATGATCGACGGGCGCCAGGCGCGCTTCATGTTCCTGCCCGAGGGGGAGGATCCCGACACGCTGGTGCGTCGGGAGGGCCCGGAGGCCTTCGAGGATCGCATCACCTGTGCCAGCCCCCTGTCGGAATTCCTCTTCGATCACGCCGCCGAGGGGCGCGATCTGGCGACGATCGAGGCGCGCGAACGCTTCGCCAGCCAGGTGCTGTCGGCGATCGGCAAGCTGCCGGAAGGGGTGCTCAAGTCGCTGCTGCTGACGGAGCTCTCGCGACGCACCGGCGTCGACCAGTCGCGCTTCGAGGCGCTGGTTACGCCACGGGAGACGCCGGAGGCCGAACCCCCCCCCGCGGTGGATGCCGGGCGCGACGAGGCGTCCCGGCCCCGTCCGCCACGAGGGGGCGGTCCGGTAGGGGGGGCGCTGAGCCTGATGGGGCGTGTGCTGCAGCTGCTGGTCCATGAGCCGCGGCTGGTGGAGCGCCTGCCCGAGGAGAGCGACTGGTATCCCGGGGAGGACCCGGAAGCCCGGCTGTGCCACGAGGTGGAGCGGCTGTTGCGGGCGGGGCGCTATCGCAGCGCTCAGGTGCTGCTGGCTCACTTCCACGGCACACCGGAGGGCGAGCGGCTGGCCGAGCTGGCGCGCCGCGAGCTGCTCATCCCGCCGGGCGCGCGGGCCGCCGAACTGGACGGGCTGGTCGAGCACTTCCGGCGACACCGTCTCAGGCCGTCGCATCAGGAGGAAGTCGATGCGCTGCTGTCAAAGCAACAGCGGGGAGAGCGGCTTTCGCAGGAGGAGCGCCAGCGCCTGATGGGGCTGCTCACCGAGCTCAAGGGGTGAGGCAAGGCACCGCCCCGCGGTAGGACATTGGCGGCGGGGTTGAATTTTCTCCTACTATCACCACATACGAGGGGAGTGCCCGCGAACGGCGCAACCTGACAACCTAACACACCTGAATGACCGCGCAAATACACCGAACTGGCAGAAAGGTGGTTTCACCCGCTATACTGTTCGGCTTATCGAGTTTTCACCGCCTCAGTGCTTCAGGTGCTTCATTCTTCTTCGTCGAGATAGGGTTTCTATGGCTGGAAATGCGCAGCAGCAGTCACGTCTGAAGGAGTTGATCGCGCGCGGCAAGGAACAGGGCTTCCTGACCTATGCCGAGGTCAACGACCACCTTCCCGAGGATATCGCCGACCCGGATCAGGTGGAAGACATCATCGGCATGATCAACGACATGGGCATCAGTGTCGTCGAGGAAGCCCCCGATGAAGACACCCTGATGATGTCGGATCATTCCACGGACGAGTCGGCCGCCGAAGAGGCCGTCGCCGCACTCGCCGCCGTGGAGAGCGACGTCGGCCGCACCACCGATCCCGTGCGCATGTACATGCGCGAAATGGGGACGGTGGAGCTGCTGACCCGCGAAGGCGAGATCGAGATCGCCAAGCGCATCGAGGAGGGTACCCGCGAGGTGATGTCGGCGCTGGCCTACCTGCCCGGTGCCGTGGATTCCATTCTCGATGCCTATGATGCGACCCAGGACGAGGAGGCCCCCGGGCGCCTCTCCGACCTCTTCTCCGGCTTCATCGATCCCGACGAGGGGATTCCCGGCGTGGCCGAGGCGGAGGTTCCCGAGGAGGAGCCCCGCGACGAGGCCGAGGGCGATGCCGATGACGAGGACGGCGAGGCCGAGGAGGAGACGACCGGCGGTCCCGACCCCGAGGAGGCCCGGGCCCGCTTCGAGCAGATCCGCGAGCAGAACGCCGCGGCCCAGGCCGCCATCGAGGCCCACGGCCGCGGCTCGAAGGAGGCCCAGGAGGAGCTGGCGCGTCTCGCCCAGCTGTTCTCGCCGATCAAGCTGGTGCCCAAGCACTTCGAGCGCCTGGTGGGGCAGGTACGCATCAGTGTCGAGCAGGTGCGCGCCCAGGAAAAGGCGATCATGCAGCTGTGCGTGAAGAAGTCGAAGGTGCCGCGCAAGACCTTCATCAAGGCCTTTCCGGGCAGCGAGTCGAGCCCCGAGTGGCTCGACGAGTTCAGCGCCGCCAATCCGAAGTACGCGGCTCGCCTGGCGCCCCTGCGTGGCGACATCCAGCGTGCCCAGCGCAAGATCGCCTTCGAGGAGGAGATGATCCAGCTGCCGGTGACCGAGATCAAGGAGGTCAACCGCCGGCTCTCCATCGGCGAGGCCAAGGCGCGCCGGGCCAAGAAGGAGATGGTCGAGGCCAACCTGCGCCTGGTGATCTCCATCGCCAAGAAGTACACCAACCGCGGCCTGCAGTTCCTGGACCTGATCCAGGAGGGCAACATCGGCCTGATGAAGGCGGTGGACAAGTTCGAGTACCGTCGCGGCTACAAGTTCTCCACCTACGCGACCTGGTGGATCCGCCAGGCGATCACCCGTTCGATCGCCGACCAGGCGCGCACCATCCGCATCCCGGTGCACATGATCGAGACCATCAACAAGCTCAATCGCGTCTCCCGCCAGATGCTGCAGGAGATGGGCCGCGAGCCGACCCCGGAAGAGCTTGGCGAGCGCCTCGAGATGCCCGAGGACAAGGTGCGCAAGGTGCTCAAGATCGCCAAGGAGCCGATCTCCATGGAGACGCCCATCGGCGACGATGACGACTCGCACCTGGGCGATTTCATCGAGGACGGCACCATCCTGCTGCCCATCGACTCGGCGACCGGCGAGGGGCTGATCGAGGCGACCCGCAACGTGCTCGGCGGCCTCACCGCCCGCGAGGCCAAGGTGCTGCGCATGCGCTTCGGCATCGACATGAACACCGATCACACCCTCGAGGAGGTCGGCAAGCAGTTCGACGTCACCCGCGAGCGAATCCGCCAGATCGAGGCCAAGGCACTGCGCAAGCTGCGCCACCCCAGCCGCTCCGAGCCGCTGCGCTCCTTCCTCGACGAGTAGTCGCCGGGAAGGACGGGAAGGGCGTCATGCCCGCCCCAACGACAAGCCCCGCAGGCGATGCCTGCGGGGCTTGTTGCATTCGGGGGTGCGTCAGGCGGCGCGACGCGCCAGGGCCCATCGGCGGCTCAGCAGGACCAGCTCGATCATGGCGATCAGGATCAGTGCATAGCCGAACAGCTCCACCACCTCCTCGGCGGCATCCTTGAAGGTGCGCACATAGTCGTCACGGAGAATCGCCTGCCACATCTCGCTGCGGCCATAGAGTCGCGAGAAGACGTAGGTGGTCAGGAAGCCGGCGGCGAACAGGCCGAAGGAGAGGCTGTTGGCGTAGCCCGCGAACTGGGCGGCGAATTCACGGCGGTGGCGGATCACGCCGTAGAGGCTCGGCAGGATGATCAGCGCCACCAGCAGCTGCCAGGCCCCGTCGAAGACGCGGGCATCGAGCAGGGCATCCTGCTCGCGGACCAGGGAGCTCGCCACGAAGGCGAGCAGCAGCAGGCTCACCTGCGGCAGTTCGCGCAGCCCGACCCTCACGTAGAGCAGCAGCAACGTTGAGAGCGCCAGCAGGCCGCTCTGGGCCAGCTCGGTGAAGCCCCGTTCCGAGAAACGGGTCTCGGGCAGGTAGAGGGCCTCGACGTAGACGCCCTGGGCGATGCCGGCGACCAGCAGGATGTAGAGGATGGCCCTCAGACAGGTGGCGGCGAAGCCGATCGGCATGGGGCGTTCGGGGGGAAGGTGGGGAGGCATCGTGAGTCCGTTCGAGCATGACATGCGAAGCGAGTATTGTACCGTCCTGCCCCCCGGCGTGCCTACTCGACCGGCAGGCCTGCCTGGGTGGCGCGGCGCGCCTCCTCGACGATCCAGTCGTGTACGGCGGACACCCGCCGGTCGTCGAGCGCGCCCGGGGCATGCACGATGCCGTAGCGCATGCCGGTGGGCACCCGCTGCGCGAAGGGGGCGATCAGCGCACCGCTCTCCAGTTCGCCGCGGATCAGTGTCTGGCGGGCGATGGCGACCCCCATGCCGGCGATGGCCGCCTCCATGGTCAGATGGTTGCGGTTGAAGGTGTAGCCCCGGCGCAAGTTCAGGGGCGGGGCCTCGATGGCCTCCAGGTAGCGCTCCCATTCGGCATGCTCGTGGCTGCCGCGCCAGGCGGTGACGTCGTGCAGCAGCGGGTACCAGGCCAGGTCGGCGGGGTGGCGAAGGGGCGGGCGGCCGCGCAGCAGGGCGGGGGCGCAGACCGGGAAGATGTGCTCTTCCATCAGCGACGTGATGGAGAGTCCCGGGGCCTGGCCATCGTTGAGGTCGAGGGCCAGGTCGAAGTCGCCGTCGCGCAGCGAGAGGCTGCTGTCCTCGGCCCTGACATGCAGCTCGATGTCGGGAAAGCGCGCCTGCAGCCGCGGCAGGCGCGGCATCAGCCACTTGTGCAGGAAGGAGGGTACCGAACGCAGGCGGATCACCCCGCTCATCACCCCGCTGCGCAGTCGCCGCACCTCCAGGCCCACGGCCTGGTAGGCCTCGTCCACCACCGCCGCCAGGCGGCGGCCCTCCTCGGTCAGCTCCAGCCGCCGGGGCAGGCGACGGAACAGCTTGAAGCCCAGGCGTTCCTCCAGCTGCTTGATCTGCTGGCTCACCGCGCCGGTGGTGACGTGCAGCTCCTCCGCCGCCCGGGTGAAGGAGAGGTGGCGGGCGCTGATGGCGAAGACCTTCAGCCAGGCGTGGGTCTGGGCGTGCAGGAGTCGGCTCATGGTTTAGCTGGGCTATACTGTGGGCGAGATATTCTGGCTTGTTGCTGGGGCGATGCCGCACCAGCATAGAGGCAACGTCAACCCAAGGCCAGAAACGTTCAGTAGCGCTGAACCCGGAGGCTACAAGGCTCCGCCCCGGCCACCCTGTCAGTCACGCGAGGTTCTTCCATGGCAATCAGCGTCTTCGACCTGTTCAAGATCGGCATCGGGCCCTCGAGCTCCCACACCGTGGGGCCGATGGCGGCGGCTCATGATTTCGTCCAGGAGCTGAAACGTCGCGACCTGCTGGAGCGCGTGACGCGCCTGGAGATTCACCTGCATGGCTCGCTCTCCGCCACCGGCAAGGGCCACGGCACCGACCGGGCGGTGGTGATGGGGCTGATCGGCGAACATCCGTCGCACATCGACCCGTCCATCGTCGCCCCGCGCATCGAGGCGCTGCTCGAGTCCCGGACCCTGCACCTCGACGGCCACCAGGCGATCCCCTTCCACTGGAGCCGGGACCTGCAGTGGCACGACGAGAGCCTGCCCTACCATCCCAACGCCCTGACCCTGGTCGCCCACGGGCAGGCGGAGACGCTCCATCGCAACGTCTACTACTCCGTGGGAGGCGGCTTCGTGGTCGACGAGGCCCAGGCGCGTTCCGGCGAGCTGGACAGCGACACCACGGCCCTGCCCTATGACTTCCATTCCGCCGCCGAGCTGATGGCGCTGTGCCGCATGCATGACCTGCGCATCAGTGAGCTGATGATGGAGAACGAGAAGGCCTGGCGCAGCGAGGCCGAGGTGCGCGCCGGCCTGTGGGAGATCTGGCAGGCCATGCAGGCCTGCGTGCAGAGCGGGCTCGCCGCCGAAGGCGTGCTGCCCGGGGGGCTCGAGGTCCGGCGCCGGGCGGCCTCGCTGCACCGGCGGCTGCTGGCCATGGACGGCGATGACAGCCTGATCGCCTCGACCTTCTCGGCGATGGACTGGGTCAACGTCTTCGCCCTGGCGGTGAACGAGGAGAATGCCGCCGGCGGGCGCATGGTCACGGCCCCCACCAACGGGGCGGCGGGGATCATCCCGGCGGTGCTGCACTATTACATGAAGTTCCAGCCGGAAGCCTGCGAGCGGGAGGTGGTGGACTTCCTGCTTACCGCCGGTGCCGTGGGGATCCTGTGCAAGAAGAATGCCTCCATCTCCGGCGCCGAGGTGGGCTGCCAGGGCGAGGTCGGGTCGGCCTGCGCCATGGCCGCCGCCGGCCTCGCTGAGGTGATGGGCGGCAGCGTGGGCCAGGTGGAGAATGCCGCCGAGATCGGCCTCGAGCATAACCTGGGCCTGACCTGCGACCCGATCGGCGGCCTGGTGCAGGTGCCCTGCATCGAGCGCAACGCCATCGCCTCGGTCAAGGCCATCAATGCCGCACGCATGGCCCTGCGCGGCGACGGCGAGCACTTCGTTTCCCTGGACCACGTGATCCGCACCATGCGCGACACCGGTGCCGACATGCAGGAGAAGTACAAGGAGACCTCCCGCGGCGGCCTGGCCGTCAACGCCATCGAGTGCTGACGGCTGCCTATGGCAGCCGCGGCCTCGAGCCAGAGCAGGCGCGATGTCCCGCAAGGGGCATCGCGTCTTTTTTTGCCCGACATAGTTTGCAAGCTATTGATCGCGCGGGCGTCTACACCATTGGTCGAGTTCGGCGCTTCTCCTGTTGCCGTGCCGCGGCCAGTCCTCTAGCTTACGTTAACGTAAAGTGCAGAGTGTTCTCCGGGGCAGCCTGAAAGTGTCATCCAGGCCCTCGATGCCGGAACCGCCGCAACCACAACAACGGCCGACAACAACGACAACAGCATCCACGGCGGATCGCCCGAGCGATCCAGAGAGGACGAACCATGACCCAGGAGTTCATACTGGAAACTCGCGGGTTGACCAAGGAGTTTCGCGGCTTCACTGCCGTGGACGACGTCAACCTGCAGGTCCGGGAGGGGCATATCCATGCCCTGATCGGCCCCAACGGGGCCGGCAAGACCACCGTCTTCAACCTGCTCACCAAGTTCCTGCCGCCCACCCGCGGCGAGATCCTCTATCGCGACAAGCCGATCACCGGCATGAAGGCCAACGAGATCGCCCGGCTGGGGCTGGTGCGCTCCTTCCAGATCTCCGCGGTGTTCGCCCACATGACGGCCATGGAGAACGTGCGGGTGGCGCTGCAGCGCAAGCTCGGCACCTCCTTCCACTTCTGGAAATCCGAGAAGAGCCTCGAGCACCTCAACGAGCGGGCCCTGGAACTCCTCGACGAGGTGGGCCTGCGCGAGTACGCCGACGTGCTCACCGTGGAGATGCCCTACGGGCGCAAGCGGGCGCTGGAGGTGGCCACCACCCTGGCCCTGGAACCTACCCTGATGCTGCTCGACGAGCCGACCCAGGGCATGGGCGCCGAGGACGTCGACCGCATCGTCGAGCTGATCCGCCGGGTCTCGAAGGGCCGCACCGTGCTGATGGTGGAGCACAACCTCAGCGTGGTCAGCCGGCTGTGCGACCGCATCACCGTGCTGGCGCGCGGTAGTGTGCTGGCCGAGGGCGACTACCAGGAAGTCTCACGGAATCCCCAGGTGCGCGAGGCCTATATGGGCAGCGATGCCACCGCGGAAGAGGAGGCCAGCGCATGAGTCAGGCAGCCGAGAAGCTCACCGACTACCACGACCTGGACGGCGCCGAGATGCTGCGGGTCAGCGACCTGCACGCCTTCTACGGCGAGTCGCACATCCTCCACGGCGTCGACTTCGACGTGAAGCGCGGCGAACTGGTGACGCTGCTGGGGCGCAACGGCGCCGGGCGCAGCACCACCCTCAAGGCGATCATGAACATGGTCGGCCGGCGCACCGGGTCGATCGTCATCAACGGCACCGAGACCCTGGCCATGAAGCCGCACCGCATCCCGCGGCTGGGCATCGGCTACTGCCCCGAGGAGCGCGGCATCTTCGCCAGCCTCGACGTCGAGGAAAACCTGCTGCTGCCGCCCACGGTGCGCAGCGGCGGGATGGGGATCGATGAGATCTACGCGATGTTCCCCAACCTCTTCGAGCGGCGCCGCAGCCAGGGCACCCGGCTCTCCGGGGGCGAGCAGCAGATGCTGGCCATGGCGCGCATCCTGCGCACCGGGGCCCGGCTGCTGCTGCTCGACGAGATCACCGAGGGGCTCGCCCCGGTCATCGTCCAGGCGCTGGGCGAGGTACTGGTCAAGCTCAAGGAGCGCGGCATGACCATCGTGCTGGTGGAGCAGAACTTCCGCTTCGCCGCCCCGCTGGCCGACCGCCACTTCGTGATGGAGCACGGCCGCATCATCGAGGAGATCAGTGCCGCCGAGCTGCCCTCGCGGCGCGAGCACCTCAACTCCCTGCTGGGGGTATGACGGTTCGCCGTCGCCCGGCAGTTCATCCACCGCAATGCAACCCGCATCGACAACAACAAGTAGCCCCACCCGGGGCCACGGAGATGACACCATGACCTTCAACAGGAAGACGCTTGCCAGCAGCATCGCACTCGCCACCGCCACCCTGATGGCCAGCGGCGCCCAGGCACAGATGAGTGACGACGAGGTACGCATCGGCTACCTGGCCGACATGTCCGGCACCTACCGCGACCTGGCCGGCCCCGGCGGCCTCGAGGCCCTGGAGATGGCCATCGAGGACTTCGGCGGCGAGGTGAACGGCGCCCCGATCGAGGTCTTCAGCGCCGACGATCGCAACAGCGCGGACGTGGGTGCCAACACCGTGCGCGAGTGGTTCGACACCCGCAACGTCGACCTGGTCGCCGGCCTGGTCGCCTCCTCGGTGACCATTGCCGCGACCAAGGTGATCGAGGAGAACAACGGCCTGGGCATCGTCTCCGGCTCCGCCGCCTCCAGCATCACCAACGAGCACTGCACGCCGAACCACATCCACTGGGTCTATGACACCTATCCGCTGGCCAACGGCACGGCCAAGGCGGTGGTGGAGCAGGGAGGCGACACCTGGTTCATGCTCACCGCCGACTATGCCTTCGGTCATGCCCTCGAGGGCGACGTGACCAAGGTGGTGGAAGAGAACGGTGGCGAGATCGTCGATACCATCCGTCACCCCTTCCCGACCAGCGACTTCTCCTCCTATATCCTCCAGGCCCAGGGGTCCGGTGCCAAGATCATCGGCCTGGCGAACGCCGGTGCCGACACCGTCAATGCCATCACTACCGCCAGCCAGTTCGGTGTGGTCCAGGGCGGCCAGCAGCTTGCCGGCCTGCTGATCTTCCTCAACGACGTTCACGCCATGGGGCTCGAGGATACCCAGGGTCTGCTGCTCACCACCGGCTGGTACTGGGACATGGACGACCAGGCCCGCGAGTGGGCCGAGCGCTACTATGAGCGCACCGAACGCATGCCGACCATGGTGCAGGCGGGCATCTACTCCAGCACTATGCATTATCTGGAAACGGTGGCCGAGGCGGGTACCGACGACCCCGAGACTATCCGCGCCGCCATGGCCGAGCGCCCGGTGGAGGATTTCTTCTCGCGCAACGGCCATATCCGCGAGGATGGCCGCATGGTCCACGACATGTATCTGGCCGAGGTGAAGTCGCCGGAGGAGTCCACCGGTGAGTGGGACCTCTACGAGATCCAGGCCACCATCCCCGCCGAAGAGGCCTACCGGCCGCTCTCCGATAGCCAGTGCAAGCTGGTCAACAACTGAGCACGGCCGGAACCGGCGGCGGCTTCGGCCGCCGCCTCTCTGACGGGAGGTCCATGACATGACAATGATTTTCGGGGTGCCGTTGGCGGTGTTCATGGGCCAGCTGATGCTGGGCCTGATCAACGGTGCCTTCTATGCCCTGCTCAGCCTGGGGCTGGCGGTGATCTTCGGCCTGCTGAAGATCGTCAACTTCGCCCACGGGGCCATGTACATGCTGGGGGCTTTCGCCGCCCTGCTGGGCCTGCAGTATCTGGGGCTCAACTACTGGGTGGCACTGCTGCTCGTCCCCCTCGTGGTGGGTGGGCTGGGCATGCTGATCGAACGCTACCTGCTGCGGCGTATCGCTCATCTCGACCACCTCTACGGGCTGCTGCTCACCTTCGGCCTGGCACTGATCTTCGAGGGCACCCTGATCAACTTCTTCGGCGTGTCGGGCTCCAGCTACCCCACGCCCGAGGCCCTTCAGGGCGGGCTCAATCTGGGCTTCATGTTCCTGCCCACCTACCGTGGCTGGGTGCTGGTGGCGGCGCTGGTGGTCTGCCTGGGTACCTGGTTCGTCATCGAGCGCACCCGTCTCGGCGCCTACCTGCGCGCCGGCACCGAGAACTCGGCGCTGATGCAGGCCTTCGGGGTCAATGTGCCCCAGCTGATCACCCTGACCTACGGCTTTGGCGTGGCGCTCGCCGCCCTCGCCGGGGTGCTGGCCGCCCCGCTCTACCCGGTGTCGCCGACCATGGGCTCGAGCCTGCTGATCGTGGTCTTCGCGGTGGTGGTGATCGGTGGCATGGGCTCGATCATCGGCGCCGTCATCACCGGCCTGTCCATGGGCCTGATCGAGGGCCTCACCAAGGTCTACTACCCCGAGGCCGCCAACACCGTGATCTTCCTGGTGATGATCCTGGTACTGCTGCTGCGCCCCGCGGGACTCTTCGGCAAGGAGGCATGACATCATGTCCGCAACCCAGACCCTGACGCCGGCCATGCAGCGGCAGCGCAACGCCCGGCTGCGTCGCAATGGCCTCTATCTGGTCCTGATCGCCATCGCGCTTGTCGCGCCCTTCGTGGCCTACCCGGTGTTTCTGATGAAGGTGCTGTGCTTCGCGCTGTTCGCCTGCGCCTTCAACCTGCTGCTTGGCTACGCCGGCCTGCTCTCCTTCGGGCATGCCGCCTTCCTGGCCACCGGCGGCTACTTCACCGGCATCATGCTGGCCAGCTACCCGGGGCTGACCCCGGAGCTGGGCATCCTGATCGGCACCTTCGCCGCCGTGGTGCTGGGCACCCTGTTCGGCGCCCTGGCGATTCGCCGCCAGGGGATCTACTTCGCCATGGTGACCCTGGCGCTGGCGCAGATGATGTTCTTCTTCTTCGTCCAGGCGCCCTTCACCGGCGGCGAGGATGGCCTGCACGGGGTGCCACGGGGCGAGCTGTTCGGGCTGATCAGCCTGAAGAGCAACCTCAACATGTACTACTTCGTGCTGGCGGTCTTCGTGATCGGCTTCGCCATCATCCAGCGCGCCGTGCACTCGCCCTACGGCCAGGTGCTCAAGGCGATCCGCGAGAACGAGCCGCGGGCCGTCTCGCTGGGCTACAACGTCGACGCCTACAAGCTGGTAGCCTTCGTGCTCTCCGCGGGCCTGGCGGGCCTGGCGGGGTCCACCAAGACGGTGGTGTTCCAACTGGCCTCGCTCACCGACGCCCACTGGCACATGTCCGGCGAGGTGATCTTGATGACCCTGCTGGGCGGGGTGGGCACCCTGTTCGGCCCCGTGGTGGGCGCCGGGGTCGTGGTCAGCCTGCAGACCCAGCTGGCGCAGTCGCCGCTGGGCAACTGGGTGGGCGTGATCCTCGGCCTGATCTTCGTGATCTGCGTGTTGAGCTTCCGCAGCGGCATCGTCGGCGAGATCCAGAAGATGGTGAAGAAGAACTTCAAGTAGGGCCAAGCGGCCAGAACGCCATCGGGCGCCCCAAGGGGCGCCCGATGGCGTCTGTGCGTGGCACGCAGCGATGGCAAGCGTCACAGTACTCCCTTGGCTTTGGCCGTATGGATGGCGATGGCATCCATCAGCGGAGGCGACAGGCAGTCGTAAGGCTCGAGACCCAGCTCCTTGAGCCGGCCGCGGACCTTGTCCATGTTGTCCGGGTTGGCGCCCGATTCGATGATCGAGGAGACGAAGGCGGCGAACTCCGGCGCCGCCCAGCCCTTATCGTCGGAGAGTTCCGTGTGGATGAAGTCCAGGCCGTGGAAGGGGTGGTCGGTATTCTCGATGCGGCCGAACATGTGAACCCCGCACTCCTTGCAGGCATGTCGCTGGATGGCGGCGGAGGTGTCGACGACTTCCAGCTTGTCCTCGTTGGCGGTAACGCTGAGGCTCTCGCGGGGTACCACGGCGACCATCGAGAACAGGGCTCCCCCGGGTTTCCAGCACTTGGTGCAGCCGCACACATGGTTGTGGGCGCACTGTGCCTTGACGGTCACCTCGACGGGGTTTTCGCTACAGTGGCAATGCAGGGTGCCGCCGTTGAAGCTGTCGCTGCCGGCACGCACACCGCTATCCACGGCGGGATGGATCCTGATGTCGCTCATGGTAGTGGCTCCCTGGGTAGTGGTGGCTGCTGCGGAGGATGTTGCTGTGGGGGTCTCGGGTCGGTCACGGCCCTGCTGAGGCGTCGTCGAGGGTGTCGCCCCCTGGCCGCCGAACCAGCGCTTCAAGGTATCCATCAGGCTCATGGGCTTCCGCTCCTCTTGTAGTCTTGTCAGCATGGCGATCACCTGCGTCGTTGCGGGCCAGGCGGTACCTGTCGGTCACGCCGTCTTCAGTAGTGAAGCCTCAGTAGTGTAGGACGGTGCGGATGCTCTCGCCGCGGTGCAGCAGCTCGAAGGCTTCGTTGATCTTCTCGAAGGGCAGGTCGTGGGTGATGAAGTCGTCGATGTTGATCTCGCCGTTCATGTAGCGCTCCACGTAGCCCGGCAGCTCGGTCCGCCCCTTCACCCCGCCGAAGGCGGAGCCCTTCCAGACCCGCCCGGTGACCAGTTGGAACGGCCGCGTGCTGATCTCCTCGCCGGCGCCGGCCACGCCGATGATCACCGACTCGCCCCAGCCCTTGTGGCAGCACTCCAGCGCCGAGCGCATGACGTTGACGTTGCCGATGCACTCGAAGGAGTAGTCGACGCCGCCATCGGTCAGGTCGACGATCACCTGCTGGATGGGGTCGCTGTACTCCTTGGGATTGACGAAGTCGGTGGCGCCGAACTGCTCGGCCAGTTTGAACTTCTCCGGGTTGACGTCGATGGCGATGATCCGCGCGGCCTTGGCCATCACCGCGCCCTGGATCACCGCCAGGCCGATGGCGCCCAGGCCGAAGACGGCGACGGTACTGCCCGGCTCCACCTTGGCGGTGTTCATCACCGCGCCGATGCCGGTGGTCACGCCGCAGCCCAGCAGGCAGATCTTGTCCATCGGCGCCGCCTTGGAGACCACGGCCAGCGAGACCTCGGGCAGCCCCGTGTACTCGCTGAAGGTGGAGGTGCCCATGTAGTGGTGCAGCATCTGGCCGTCCAGCGAGAAGCGCGAGGTGCCATCCGGCATCACGCCCTTGCCCTGGGTGGCGCGCACCGCGCTGCACAGGTTGGTCTTGCCCGAGAGGCAGAACTTGCACTGGCCGCACTCGGCGGTATAGAGCGGGATGACGTGATCGCCGGGCTTGACGCTGGTGACGCCCTCGCCCACCTCCTGGACGACGCCGGCCCCCTCGTGGCCCAGCACCGCCGGGAAGTTGCCCTCCGGGTCGGCACCGGAGAGGGTAAAGGCATCGGTGTGGCA
>NZ_JASCQQ010000013.1:0-141419 GCF_030012485.1 Halomonas rhizosphaerae | reverse complement strand
CGTCAGACAAAAAAGCCCCCGGCAGCGCCGGGGGAACCACGTTGCAGCACCTTCGATCAGACGTAGTCCTGGTACTTCTCGAGCAGGCGCACCGGCTTCTTCAACGCGTCGCGGCGGAAGGGGTCGCCCAGCTCACGGGTGCACATGATCTCGATGATGCAGGTCTTGCCCTCGTTCATCTGCATGTCCACCGCCTTCTTCAGCGCCGGGCCCACGTCCTCGAGGCGATCCACGGTGATGCCCTCGGCGCCCATCGCCCTGCCGATCTCGGCGAAGCTCTGGTTGTCCAGCTCGCCGGCCACGAAGCGGCGGTTGTAGAACTCGACCTGGTTCTTCTTCTCGGCGCCCCACTGGCGGTTGTGGAACACCACCGCGGTCACCGGGATGTCGTGACGCACCGCGGTCATGGTCTCCATCAGGCTCATGCCCCAGGCGCCGTCGCCGGCGTAGGCGATCCCCGGACGCTCCGGCGCGGCCACCTTGGCCCCGATCATGGTGGGAAAGGCGTAGCCGCAGTTGCCGAAGCTCATCGGCGCGAAGAAGCTGCGCGGCTTCTCGAAGCGCAGGTAGCTGTGCGCTACGGCGTTGATATTGCCGATGTCGGTGGAGACCATCGCGTCCTCGGGCATGGCCTTCTCGAGCTCGCGCAACACCTGGCGCGGGTGCAGGTACTCGCCGCCGGAGAACGGCGTCTCGCCCTGGGCCTCATCGATGGCGTCGAGGCTGAAGGGGTCCTTCTCGTGGGTCCACTCGTCCAGTTCGCGCTCCCAGGCGGCCTTCTCGCTGGCGATCAGCTCGGCGCGCTTGGCCTGGGTAGCGTCGCAGGCCAGGTCGCGGCCCGCCAGGCGCTCGGTGATCGCCTCGGCGGCTTCCTTGGCATCGCCGCAGATGCCCACGGCGATCTTCTTCACCAGGCCGAGCATCTTGTGGTCGGCGTCGATCTGGATGATCTTGGCGTCCTTCGGCCAGTAGTCCAGGCCGTGCTGCGGCAGGGTGCCGAACGGCCCCAGGCGGGTGCCCAGCGCCACCACCACGTCAGCCTGGGCGATCAGCTTCATGCCAGCCTTGGAGCCCTGGTAGCCCAGCGGGCCGCACCACAGCGGGTGACTGGCCGGGAAGGAGTCGTTGTGCTGGTAGCTGTTGACCACCGGCGCGCCCAGCCGCTCGGCCAGCGCCTGGCAGGCCTCCACGCCGTCGGCCATGACCACACCGCCGCCGGAGACGATCACCGGGAACTCGGCCTTGGCCAGCAGCTCGGCCGCCTCACTGAGGGTGCGGGTGCCACCCGGCCCGCGGTCGAGGCGCGCCGGCTCGGGGATCTCGCATTCAATCTCGCCGTAGAAGTAGTCCCGCGGGATGTTCAGCTGGGTCGGCCCCATCTCGGACATCGCCCGGTCGAAGCAGCGAGCGGTGTACTCGGCCATCCGCGCGGGGTGGGTCACGTGCCCCTGGTACTTGGTGAACTCCTGGAACATCGGCAGCTGCTTGCACTCCTGGAAGCCGCCCAGGCCGATGCCGGTGGTGCCCGCTTCGGGGGTGACGATGACCACCGGGCTGTGCGCCCAGTAGGCCGCAGCGATGCCGGTCACGGCGTTGGAAATGCCCGGGCCGTTCTGGCCGATCACCGTGCCGTGGCGGCCGGAGACGCGAGCATAGCCGTCGGCCATGTGCGCCGCGCCCTGCTCGTGGACCACCGGGATCAGGCGGATGCCGGCCGGCGCGAAGATGTCCATGGCGTCCATGAAGGCCGAACCCATGATGCCGAACATGTCGGTCACCCCGTTGGCGACCAGGGTCTCCACGAAGGCCTCCGAGGGCGTCATCGTCTGCTTGCCTTTCACGACCTGGCGAGTGTCTGTGCTGTCTTGGGTGCTCATGGGGACCTCCACGGGAGCGCTGAGTGACGAATCTGGCATAAGCGTGCCATCTCTTTGTTTTTTGATACCCATGGTTCCGATATCTGGAACCTGATCAAAACGTAGCGCTCCGCCGGCGGGTCGTCAACAAAATTCCATAAAACGGTACAAATTGATTTCTTTTCAGGAACAAATTACCTTGAGTTCAAAGGGAGAGCCGATATGACGACCAATCGATCCGAGATGAGCCGCCTTGAGGGCGATACGCCGGCACAGCGCCTGCTGGCCCTGCTGGAGGTGATTGCGGGTAAGGACCAGTTCTTCACGTTGCAAGGCATGGTCGACGAGACCGGCCTGCCGAAGCCGACCTTGCACCGCATGCTCCAGCAGCTCGAATCGTCGGCCATGCTGCAACGTGAGGCCGACGGGCGGCATTACAGCAAGGGCAGCCGGCTGAGACGGCTTGCCGAGACTCTATTGCTCAACGACACGATCCAGGGGGCTCGCCATGCCGTGCTGACCCAGCTGGTCGAGGAGGTCGGCGAAAGCTGCAACATCACAGCACTCTCTGGCGGCGAGGTGCTATATCTCGATCGCGTGGAGACCTCCGCGCCCCTGCGATTCTATTTACACCCCGGTTCTCGAGTGCCGGTACATTGCTCGGCCAGCGGCAAACTGTTCCTGGCCCAGATGGCGCCCGCCCAGCGAAGGCGCTTGCTGGACCAGATGCCGCTCTCTCGGTTCACCCACAACACCCTCACCGCCCCGGAGGCTCTGGAAGCCGAGATCGAGATCGTGCGTCGCCAGGGTTTCGCCTTCGATGACGAAGAATTCCTCCCGGGCCTGCTGTGCATCGCCGTGCTGGCCCCCAACCCGGATGGACCCTCGAATACCGGCCTAGCCATTCAAGCGCCGGTAATGCGGATGAACCGCGACAAGGCGCTGGCCTGCTTGCCGGCTCTCCAGAAAGCTGCCGAGGCTATCGCCAATATTCACTGGGAAGCCCTGCCGGACAACGAGGAGCTTGCCTATGCGGAGCGTTGAGGGACCAACACATGGCTTGTTACGCGTATGAGGAGCAAGGAAGCCCGCCGCCATGACGGTCGTTACGTGTCAAGGTACGCGGTCTTTCTCGAGGGGCGTATTAATGCTGCTTCTGGCCTGAGGAGGAGATTACGCATATCCTCTGAGCCATACGTGATGGCATGAACCACAACAGGGAGACCGCAATGGCCGGCTTGCTACCCGATGTCGACCCGGATGGACTGCTCGAATACTCGGTGGTCTACACCGATCGCGCACTGAACCACATGTCGAAGAGCTTCCAGGGCGTGATGCACGAAGTCTCCTCTACGCTGAAGGAGGTGTACCACGCCCACTCGACGGTGATCGTTCCCGGGAGCGGGACCTTCGGCATGGAGGCCGTGGCACGCCAGTTCGCCAAGGGTCGCAGCTGCCTGGTGATCCGCAACGGCTGGTTCAGCTATCGCTGGAGCCAGATCCTCGAGATGGGCCAGATCCCCTCCGAGGTCAACGTGCTCAAGGCGCGTCGCCTCGACGAGGATGACCCCACCTCGCCCTTCGCCCCGCCTCCCATCGAGGACGTGATCGAGTCGATCCATGACCAGCAACCCGATATCGTCTTCGCCCCCCACGTGGAGACCGCCTCGGGCATGCTGCTGCCGGACGACTACCTGCGCCAGATCGCCGATGCCATCCACGAGCAGGGCGGGCTCTTCGTGCTCGACTGCATCGCCTCCGGCACCCTCTGGGTCGACATGGAGGACATCGGCGTCGACGTGCTGGTCAGTGCCCCGCAGAAGGGCTGGAGCGCCAGCCCGTGCTGCGGCATGGTCATGCTCTCCCGCCAGGCCCGGGAGATCATCGAGGAGACCACCAGCACCAGCTTCGCCTGCGACCTGAAGAAGTGGCTGTCGATCATGGAAACCTACGAGGCCGGCGGCCACGCCTATCACGCCACCCTGCCCACCGACGGCCTGCGCCAGCTGCGCGACGTGATGCGCGAGACCCGGCAGTACGGCTTCGACAAGGTGCGTGACGAGCAGTGGGAGGTCGGGCGCCGAGTGCGCGGGATGCTCGCCGAGCACGGCTTTCGCAGCGTGGCTGCCCCCGGCTTCGAGGCGCCCGGCGTGGTGGTCTGCTACACCGAGGACGAGGGCATCGTCGGCAAGTTCCTGGCGGCCGGTGTCCAGGTGGCCGCGGGGGTTCCGCTGATGTGTGACGAGGGCGACGACTATCGCGCCTTCCGCATCGGACTGTTCGGCCTCGACAAGCTCCACCATCCGGAGCGCACCCTCGAGAGCCTGGAAACGGCCCTGGCCAAGGTGCAGGGCGCCCACGACTGAGTCGCCGCGGCGCCAACATCGGGGAGGGCTTCGCGCCCATGACTGACCATCAAAGACAGCGGGGCGGCCATCTGGCCGCCCCGCTGTCGCATGGGCCGAGGCGTCGTCGACTCAGTAGCCGCCCATGCCCCGGGGCATGAAGCCCAGGTTGTTCTCCACCTCCGTCACGCCGGCGATGTTCTCCGCCGCGACCTGCACGGCCTGGCGCTGCTCCTTGCTGTCCACCAGCCCCCAGAGCTGCACCTTGCCATCGGCCACGATGACGTTGAGCCGGTCGACCATGACCCCGGTGTTCTCGTCCACCTCCTTGAGGATGGCGTCACGGATCGCGCGGTCATCACCGCCCGCGGCTGGCTGGCGGCTCACCGAGAAGCCGCGCAGCAGGTTGGAACGGCTGACGATGCCCACCAGCCGGCCATCGCGCACCACCGGCACACGCTTGATCCGGCGCTTCTCGAGCAGCGAGGCGATACGGTGCAGCGGCTCGTCCTCGGTGATGGTGAGCGGGTGAGGGGTCATGATCTCGCTGGCCTTGCGGCCGTGGCTCTTGACGTAGTCCACGGCATTGCCGCCGCCGCTGAAGAGCTTGAGCCACCAGGACTTGTGCTGGTCGGTGTCGTTCTCGACCCGGCGCATCAGGTCTCCCTCGCTGACGATGCCGAGCACCTTATCGTCGGCATCGACCACCGGCACGGCACTGATGCCGTGTTCCAGCAGCAGGCTGGCGATCTCGCTGACTTCACTGTCAGGGGTGACGGTGATCACGTTAGGGGTCATGACATCTGCGGCTTGCATGGGATGCGGTCTCCAGACGATAAGCGGGCGTTATTGTGTGTCTCGTGCTTTACAAGTTAGCAACCCTTTCCCCGTCCTGCCTTGATTCCGGACAGGTTTCGGCGGCGCGCGTCATGCCGGCCCCCCGTATGCTGCGACCTGGCCGTCGGTGATGACCTCGTCGACCTCCTCGAGCCCTGCGAAGCGCGCCGGGCGAATCACCCCCAGCTTGCTCTGGTCCACCACCAGCAGGCGATGCGCCGCCGTGGCGATCGCCGCCTGCTTGGGAACCACCTCGTGGAAGTGGAAACAGCTCAGGCCCTTCTGCCGGTGCACGCCCGCCGCGGAAAGGAAGGCCTTGTTGATGCCAAGCCGCCGGATGGCGTCGCCCATCTTCTCGCTGGCGAAGGAGCGAGAGGAGCCATGGTAGACCCCGCCCAGCAGGATGAGGCGCACGCCGGGCAGCGCGCTCACCGCATTGGCCATGTTCAGGGCATAGGTCACCACGGTCAGTGACTGGTCGGCCGGCAGGCCGGCGGCCAGCGGCATCAGCGTCGTGCCGCAGTCGATGAACAGGGTATCCCCGGGCTCGATGCGGCGGGCCGCCCGCTCGCAGAGCCGGCGCTTGGCCTCGGCATGACGGTCCTGCTGGGCCGCCAGGTCGTAGACCGGCGCATAGCGCGGGTCGTCACTGTGCACCAGATGGCCGCCCATCAGCCGCAGCCCGCTCTCCCCGGCAGCCAGGTCACGGCGGATGGTCATCTCCGAGACACCGCACAGTTCCGCGGCATCATGCAGACGCAGGCTCCCCCCGCGGGCCAGGGCATCACTCAGTCGGGCGAGACGCCGGGCAGTGCGTTCGTTCATGTCCTGCGGCTCCCCTGGCGGCCCGATGATGGAAAGATGTTAGAAAAATAACACTGGATGTTATAAATTTCACCTTACACGCATCCGGATGCCTGCCACCCAGGCCGACCAGCCAGATAGGTGCCCCATGACCCTCTTCATGAGCCTGGTGGGAATGGTGACCCTCGTGGTCATCGCCCTCGTCTTCTCCTACGATCGCCGCGCCATCCGCATGAGGACGGTTGTCGGTGCCTTCACCATCCAGGCCGGCATCGGCGCCTTCGTGCTCTACGTGCCCTTCGGCCAGACCGTGCTCAAGACCATCTCCGACGCCGTCAGCCAGGTGGTCCTGTACGCCAACGACGGCATCGGCTTCGTCTTCGGCAGCCTTGCCGAGGTGGACAGCGTCGGCTTCGTCTTCGCCATCAAGGTGCTGCCGGTGATCATCTTCTTCTCCTCGCTGATCGCCGTGCTCTACTATCTGGGTATCATGCAGTGGGTGATCCGCCTGCTCGGTGGCGCCCTGCAGAAGGCGCTGGGCACCTCGCGCACCGAGTCGCTCTCCGCCACCGCCAACATCTTCGTCGGCCAGACCGAGGCGCCGCTGGTGGTGCGCCCCTTCATCGCCCGCATGACCCCCTCGCAGCTGTTCGCGGTGATGTGCGGGGGCCTGGCCTCGGTGGCGGGCTCGGTGCTGGCCGGCTACGCCGCCATGGGCGTGCCCATGGAGTACCTGGTCGCCGCCTCCTTCATGGCCGCCCCGGGCGGGCTGCTGTTCGCCAAGCTGATCATGCCCGAGACTCGCGAGCCCGAGGACAGCGTGTCGAAGATCGAGGAAGAACGGGAGGAGGATGCGGACAAGCCCAGCAACGTCATCGACGCCGCCGCCGCCGGGGCCTCCTCGGGGCTGATGCTGGCGGCCAACATCGGCGCCATGCTGCTGGCCTTCATCGGCCTGATCGCGCTGATCAACGGCATGCTCGGTGGCATCGGCGGCTGGTTCGGCCTCGAGCAGCTGAGCCTGGAGTGGCTGCTCGGCTGGCTCTTCGCCCCGCTGGCCTTCCTGCTAGGCGTGCCCTGGGAGGAGGCGACCCTGGCCGGCTCCTTCATCGGCCAGAAGGTCGTGGTCAACGAGTTCGTGGCCTTCATCAACCTTGGCCCCTACCTGAGCGGCGAGGAGATGGTGGCCGCCACCGGCCAGGCGATGACGCCCCACACCATGGCGATCCTGTCGTTTGCCCTGTGCGGCTTCGCCAACCTCTCCTCCATCGCCATCCTGCTCGGGGGGCTGGGCAGCATCGCACCGAGCCGCCGCCACGAGATCGCCCGCTTCGGCCTCAAGGCGGTGCTGGCCGGCACCCTCTCCAACCTGATGTCAGCCTCCATCGCCGGCTTCTTTCTCGCCCTGGGTGGTTGAGAATGATGGCTGAGAAGGGTGTCTGAGGGCACAGACGACAGACACACGCCGCGGCCGGCGCCGCGGCTCCGACATCCCCGTTCACAGGACGCTTCCATGACCGAACTGCAGCAGGCCGCGCGCCAGGCCCTGGCGCTGATGGACCTCACCAGCCTCAACGACGACGACAGCGACGCCACCATCGAGGCGCTCTGCCAGCAGGCGAAGACGCCTGCCGGCACGCCGGCGGCGGTCTGCGTCTTCCCAGCCTTCGTGGTCACCGCACGGCGTGCGCTGAAGGCCCATGGCCTCGAGGGCATCGTCAAGGTAGTAACAGTCACTAACTTCCCCCACGGCGGCGACGACATCATGGCCGCCGCCCGCGAGACCCGCGCGGCCGCGGCCTCCGGCGCCGATGAAGTCGACGTGGTCTTTCCCTGGCGTGCCCTGATGGCCGGCGACGAGGAGACCGGCCGCGAGCTGGTCGAGGCCTGCAAGCAGGCCGCCGGCGATGCGCTGCTCAAGGTGATCCTCGAGACCGGTGAGTTGAAGGACCCTGCCCTGATCCGCCGCGCCGGCGAGCTGGCCCTGGAGGGCGGCGCCGATTTCCTCAAGACCTCCACCGGCAAGGTGACGGTCAATGCCACCCTGGAAGCGGCCGAGATCCTGCTGCGTGCGATCCGCGACAGCGGCCGCGACGTGGGCTTCAAGGCCGCCGGCGGCGTGCGCACCGTCGAGGACGCCCTGGCCTACCTGCAACTCGCCGAACGCCTGATGGGCGTGGCGTGGATCACCCCGGCCCATTTCCGCTTCGGCGCCTCGGCACTGCTCGGCAACCTGCTGCAGACCCTAAGGGCCGACGGAGACGGCAACGCGACGTCCGGGGGCTACTGATGGGCGCCCTGGATCTTCCCCAGGAGCTGATCCGCGCCAAGCGTGACGGCCGTGTGCTCGGCCGCGAGGCGATCCAGCAGCTGGTCGCCGGCATCCAAGACGGCAGCCTCTCGGAGGCCCAGGTGGGGGCCCTGGCCATGGCAATCTTCCTGCGGGGCATGGACGACGAGGAGACGGTGGCGCTCACCGAGGCGATCCGCGACTCCGGCGAGGTGCTCGACTGGTCCGGCCTCGACCTGCCGGGACCGGTGCTCGACAAGCACTCCACCGGCGGCGTGGGCGATCTCGTCTCGCTGGTGCTCGGGCCCTGGGTCGCCGCCTGCGGCGCGCACGTGCCGATGGTCTCCGGTCGCGGCCTCGGCCACACCGGCGGCACCCTGGACAAGCTCGAGGCGATCCCCGGCTACTCGGTCACCCCGGACACCGCCACCTTCCGCCGCTTGGTCAAGGAGGTGGGCGTGGCGATCATCGGCCAGACCGCCGACCTCGCCCCGGCCGACCGGCGCCTCTATGCGGTGCGCGACGTCACCGCCACCGTGGAGTCGCTGCCGCTGATCGTCAGCTCGATCCTCGGCAAGAAGCTGGCCTGTGGCCTGGATGCCCTGGTGATGGACGTCAAGACCGGCAGCGGGGCCTTTATGCCCACCGCGGAAGCCTCCAGAGAGTTGGCGCAAACCATCGCCGAGGTGGCCAGCCAGGCCGGCACGCCGACCACCGCCCTGGTCACCGACATGAGCCAGCCACTGGCCCCCTGCGCCGGCAACGCCATCGAGGTGCGCGAGGCGCTGCGCCTGCTCGGCGGCGAGAAGCGCCACGGCCGCCTGCTGGCGGTGACCCGCGACCTGGCCGCCGAACTGCTGCTGGCCGGCCGGCTGGCCGACTCCCGGGACACGGCCATGGCGCGACTCGACGAGGCGCTGGCCTCGGGTGCGGCCGCCGAGCGCTTCGCGCGCATGGTGGCAGGCCTCGGCGGGCCCGGAGATCTGCTCGAACGCCCCGGCCACTACCTACCCGAGGCGCCGGTGACACGCGCGGTGCGTGCCGCATCCCCGGGCCGGGTCCAGGCCATGGACACCCGCGCCCTGGGCCTGGCCGTGGTGGCCCTCGGCGGCGGCCGTCGCGCCCCCGGCGAGGCCATCGACCCCGCGGTCGGGCTGTCGCGCATCGCCGCCCTGGGCGAGGTGGTGGACGCCGAACGCCCGCTGGCGCTGGTCCACGCCGCCTGCGCCGCGGACGCCGACCGGGCCGCCCGGCAGGTACGCGAGGCCATCAAGGTAGGCGACGGCCCAGCCACGCCCCCACCCCTCGTCCAAGACGTCATCCGTCGGGAGGCCCCATGACCCGCGCCATCGTGCTCGTGCTCGACTCCTTCGGCATCGGGGCGGCACCGGACGCCGCGCGCTTCAATGATGCCGGCGCCGACACCCTGGGCCATATCGCCGCCGCCTGCACCCGCGGGCAATGCGACGCCCGCGGCCGAAGGGGGCCGCTTGCGCTCCCCAACCTGGCGCGGCTGGGGCTCTTCCATGCCCACCATGCCAGCACCGGCGCCTGGGCCGAGGGCGTTGCGGTGCCCGAGTCGGCCATCGGCGCCTGGGGCCACGCCCGGGAGCTCTCCTCCGGCAAGGACACCCCTTCGGGCCACTGGGAGATCGCCGGCGTCCCGGTGCGCTCACACTGGGGCTACTTCCTCGAGGAAGAGAACAGCTTTCCCGCCGAGCTGCTGGAGGCGCTGGTCCGCGAGGCCGGGCTGCCCGGGGTGCTCGGCGACTGCCACGCCTCCGGCACCGAGATCATCGCCCGGCTCGGCGAGGCGCATATGGCAAGCGGCAAGCCCATCGTCTACACCTCGGCGGACTCGGTGTTCCAGATCGCCGCCCACGAGGAGGCCTTCGGCCTGGAGCGGCTCTACGCGCTCTGCGAGGTCGCCCGCCGCCTGCTCGAGCCGTACAACATCGGCCGGGTGATCGCCCGTCCCTTCACCGGCGCGGACGCGGCAAGCTTCGCCCGCACCGCCAACCGCCGCGACTACAGCGTCGAGCCGCCCGCCCCCACGGTGCTCCAGAAGCTGCATGACGACGGCGGCACGGTGGTGGCCATCGGCAAGATCGCCGACATCTACGCCCACTGCGGCATCACGCGCACGGTGAAGGCCAGCGGCCACGATGCCCTGATGGATGCGACCCTCGAGGCTCTGGACGACACGGTCGACCGCTCGCTGGTGATGACCAACTTCGTCGACTTCGACATGGTCCACGGTCACCGACGCGACGTGGCCGGCTACGCCGCGGCGCTGGAGGCCTTCGACGCCCGCCTGCCCGAGCTGCTGGGCAGGCTCGATAACGATGACCTTCTGGTCCTCACCGCCGACCATGGCTGCGACCCCACCTGGGCGGGCACCGACCATACCCGCGAGCACATCCCGGTGCTGGCGCTGGGTGCGGGCCTCGCCCCGGGCTCGCTGGGTGCCCGCGAGACCTTCGCCGACATCGGCCAGAGCCTGGCCACGCACCTGGGCCTCACCCCCATGGACGACGGCACCAGCTTCCTTCCGTCCGCCTCGTCTTCCACCACGCTATCCAACCCTACGAGAGGCCACTGATGGCAACGCCCCATATCAACGCCGAGCGCGGCGACTTCGCCGATACCGTTCTGATGCCAGGCGACCCGCTGCGTGCCCGCTACGTCGCCGAGACCTTTCTCGACGAGGTCCGCCAGGTCAACACGGTGCGCAGCATGGCCGGCTATACCGGGCGCTACAAGGGCCGCGAGATCTCGGTGATGGGCCACGGCATGGGCATCCCCTCGGTCTCCATCTACGCCAAGGAGCTGATCACCGAGTACGACGTCGGCACGCTGATCCGCGTCGGCTCCTGCGGGGCAGTCCGCGACGACGTGGCGGTGCGCGACGTGGTGATCGGCCTGGGCGCCTGCACCGACTCCGGGGTCAACCGCACGCGATTCGGCGGCATGGACTTCGCCGCCACCGCCGACTTCGCCCTGACGCGCGCCCTGGCCGAGACCGCCCATGACCTCGGCGTGGCGACGAAGATCGGCAACCTCTTCTCGGCGGATCTCTTCTACGACCCGCGCCCCGAGACCGCCGAGCTGCTCAGGCGCTACGGCATCGTCGGCGTGGAGATGGAGGCCGCCGGCCTCTACGGCGTCGCCGCCGAATTCGGCGCGCGCGCGGCCACCGTCTGCACCGTCTCGGACCATATCCTCAGGGGCGACTCCCTGGACAGCAGCGCGCGAGAGCGCAGCTTCGACGACATGATGCGGATCGCGCTGGAGAGCGTGCTGCGCGATGATGCCGCAAGGGGAGCCACGCCATGAACGACTCCAACGACCCCGCCATCGTCACCGCGCTGCTGGCGGTGCGCGACCGCGCCTATGCGCCCTACTCCCACCATCCGGTGGGCGCCCTGGTGGTCAGCGAGAGTGGCACCCGCTATGCCGGCGCCAACGTGGAGGTGGCCCACTACAAGGGGATCTGCGCCGAGGCCTCGGCGATCGCCGCCATGGCCAGCGCCGGCGAACGCCAGCTGCGCGAGGTCTGGGTGATCGGACCCGGCCGGCACCTCTGCACGCCCTGCGGCGACTGCCGCCAGCGCATCCGCGAGTTTGCCACCCCCGAGACCCGCATTCGGGTGGTGGACGCCGAAGGCCGGCTGCTCAAGGAGTACGACATGGAGGCACTGCTGCCGGACTCCTTCGGGCCCGAGAACCTGAGTCCCGAGGCCCTGCACGACTAGTGGCAGGCGCTATGCTTTCGTCACTCACTCTGGAAACGCCGGAGCCTGCTCATGTCTCGTGCAATCGACATTCCCGCCGCCGACGGCACCATCGACGCCCATATCGTCACGCCCGATAACGCCGCCGGCCCGCTGCCGGCCGTGGTGCTGTTCACCGATATCGGCGGCCTGCGCCCCTGCTATCACGAGAAGGCCCAGCAGATCGCGGACCACGGCTACGCCGTGCTGATGCCCAACCTCTACTACCGCGATGCAGCGGGGTCCGTGGTGCCGGAGGGCAAGTCCTTTCGCGACCCCGACGTGCGACCGACCCTGCTCGAGTATGCCGCCCGCCTGACACCCGAGGCACAGACCCGGGACTTCGCCGCCCTGCTGGGATGCCTCGACAGCGAAGTCGAGTTCACGCACGGCAAGGTGGGCGTGGTCGGCTACTGCATGACCGGCGCCTTCGCACTGCGCATGGCGGCCCAGCACCCCGGCCGCGTGGCCGCCGCAGCCGGCTTCCACTCGGCGCGCCTGGCAGAGGCCGACGACCCCGCCAGTCCCGCGCATGGGGTCGATACCATCGAGGCGCGGGTCTATCTCGGCCATGCCGACCAGGATGCGCTGCTGCCACCCGAGCAGATCGCCCGCATGGACGAGGCGCTGGCCCAGGCCGGCATACACTTCACCACGGAGCTCTACAAGGGGGCGGCCCACGGCTTCACCGCCAAGGACGCCCCGTCCTACGACGCGGCCGCCGATGCCCTGCACCACAAGCGACTCGCCATGCTCCTGGAGGAGGCGCTGTAGCACGACCTTTGCAGACCCGTCAGCGATCAATGTAGAGGGGCCATAGCAGACACCCCCCGATTGATTCACCAAGAGAGCTGGCGGAGGGATGGATCCGACCTCAATGCGAAGCGGATTAGCCCCCCGGCTTGGCCTCGTGCCCCGGCCCCTCCTCGTGGACCAGCTCCACGTCAACGATTCGCGAGCGGCTCATGACAATCTTCCAGCGCTGCAGCAGCGGTTCGCCGTCGCCCTCCACCTCGCGGATCACCAGGTTGATCAGGTGGCGCTTCTCCACCGGCTCGCGGACCACCTGTCCCTTCTCCTCCAGCCGGTAGACATGGTGACTGCCCTTGTCCATCAGCCGCGCCAGCGGCGCGAGGTCCAGGGTCAGGGTCTCGCGAGTGCGGTCATAGCCGCTGAGAAAGCGGGTCGGCGACATGCGCGAGCTGGAACGGTAGTGCAGCACCACCTCCTCGCGCTGGGCCAGGTTGCGCTTGCGCACCCGGCGGATCTGCTCGTCGAGCCGGGCATAGCGCTGGTAGTCGAACCACTCGAGCTGGCGGCCCAGGACCACATTGCTGGTGGGGTCCAGGTACTGGCGCCGCCACTTGGGACGGCCCCGTCGCAGCCAGCGCCACAGGGTGATGCGCAGGTCATCCTTGAACACCTCGCGCAGCGCATAGATCACCGCCAGGGTCAGCACGAAGAGTGCGGTGATGTCGCCCAGCGACTCCCGGGCCTGCAGCAGGCCCAGGGAGACGAAGATCATCACCACCGCCGTGGCGAAGGCCTTCACCGCCTTCTGCTCGCCGCCGCCCAGCTCCTGGCTGCGCTGCTTGAGGGTCACGGGATACTCGATCAGCCGCCTCAGCAGGCGCATCTTGTTGGACATCCGGGTGGGATCCCGGGTGACCCGCTCGGAGTTGTACTCCTGGGCACGGCGATGCTCGATCTCGTCGCGACAGATTGTCAGCAGGCGCTCGCGGATCGTGCGATAGCCCTGGCCCCGCGGCAGGTGGGCGACCAGCGCCAGCAGGTTCTGCTCGGTGAACCAGGAGAGGTAGTTGTCGATGTTGGCGTAGTAGCGGTGCAGGCTCTCGTCGCTCGGCTCCTGGCGGCGCAGCCGCCCCAGGATGCCCCGAGCCAGGTCGGCGGTCTCCTCGAGCTGGGTGCGCAGCCGCTCGACCTCCTCGTCGTCCTGCGCCGTGCCGGCCCGGGAAGGGTCCTGGGTCTTCGCGGCCTTGTCGTCACCTCGCTTCTCCGCCTGCCGCACGCGACGCGACAGCTCCAGCAACGCCTGGGTGGAGCGCTCCAGGGCCACCACGTACTGGTAGGCGTAGAGGCTCAGCCCCAGCCGATACTGGCCGGCGTCCAGGCGCTTGCCCGCCAGGCGGCTCATCACCAGCGGCAGCCGGTGGCGGTCGCTGTAGTAGGTGCGCTTGACATGGATGGCGCCGTGGTAGAACGCCTCCTCCGAGAGCACATGGGAGTTGAGGCCCAGTTCGGCGGGCACGAAGAGGAAGAGGTCCAGCCGATGGGAGGTCTCCTCGCGCAGCACGCGGGAGACCTTGAGGTGCAGGCTGTCCCGGCGCTCGACCGTGATCTGGTGGGTCGCCATGGGGACTAGGCGGGATCCGGGGAGCCGCCCCGGGCATTGGTATCGCCGGCGGGGTCGGCGACCCCGGCCTCGCCGGGCCGTCGCCCGCTGGCA
Source organism: Halomonas rhizosphaerae (assembly GCF_030012485.1). Classification (NCBI taxonomy): domain Bacteria; kingdom Pseudomonadati; phylum Pseudomonadota; class Gammaproteobacteria; order Oceanospirillales; family Halomonadaceae; genus Halomonas; species Halomonas rhizosphaerae. The sequence goes on along the minus strand of NZ_JASCQQ010000013.1, from coordinate 127,047 downwards.
TCGCGGCCCTCGGCACCCTCGCCGGTCCCATCCAGGCGGCCCCCGCCCTGCCCTTCCATGCTCACGCTGAGCCGCGGCACGCCGAGGTCGACGGACTGCGTCTCCATGCGCTGCTTGAGCAGCAGGTTGAAGGCCCGCGCCACGTCCCACTGCATCTCCGGGGCGGTGCGGAAGCGCATGCGCAGGATAGCGCAGCCGTCCTCGAAGCTGTCGATGCCCTGCATCTCCAGCGGCGACCAGATGTAGTGGCGCATCATGGGGTCCTGGCGCAGCTCCAGGGCGGTCTCCTGCATCAGGGTGGTGGCATCGTCGATCTTCATGTCGAAGGGGACGCGGACCCGCATCAGGGCGATACCGAACTGGCGCGACATGTTGTGGATGGACTCGATACGGCTGAAGGTGATGATGTGGACAACGGCATCCAGGTCGCGCAGGCGCACGGTGCGCAGGGTCAGCCCCTCGACGGTACCGATATGGCCGTTGATCTTGACGAAGTCGTCCACCGCCAGCGAATCCTCGATGAGGATGAAGATGCCGGTGATCAGGTCCTGCACCAGGGTCTGGGCGCCGAACCCGATGGCCAGGCCGATCACCCCGGCACCGGCCAGCAGCGGCGTGACGTTCACCCCGAGGTTGGCCAGGCCGACGATGGAGGCAATGATCACGATCGTGGCGAAGATGATGTTGCGGATCATCGGCGTGATGGTCTGCGCCCGGGCCAGGTTGACCCGCCTGCCCCGGGCACGCGCCGGGCTGGTCAGGGCGCGCTGGATGGCGGTGTCGGCGAAGATCCAGATCAGCCAGGCCAGCAGCACGGTGAAGCCGATGGCCAGCAGCGCCTGGCCGATGCGTACGCTGGCCACCCCCTGCTGGCCGATGCCGATCAGCGAGCCCCCCCATACCTGCAGCGAGAGTTCGGCGAAGGCGATCCAGGCGAGCACGTGGGCCAGGGCATAGCCGAAGCGTTCCAGGCGCCTGCGGTAGTCGCTCAGCCGACGGCGCTTGGAGCGCCGCTCGCCGTGCCGGCGGATCAGGCCGGTGACGACCAGCGTCAACACCAGCAGCGACGCCGAGATGATCGAGCGGGCCAGCGCCGTGCCCACGTCGCCCACGGTGATGAAGATCGCCAGCAGCGAGCCCCCCACCAGCAGCAGGGCCGGCACGTGCCACAGGCCGCCCACCAGCCGCGCCACCTCGGAGGAACTGCCCCTGTCGCGCCGCAGGGTATAGGGGCGATTGCGGATCAGGTGCTTGATCGGGCGCTTGAAGCGCAGGATGAAGCGTCCGCTGATCATCGCCGCCAGCACGTTGGCCAGCACCGACATCAGGCTCGCCAGGTCGCTGCCCATGATCCCCGAGAGGCGGGTGGAGTTGAACGCATCACCCAGCGCGATCAGGGCCCCGATGATGAACAGCGGCCTCAGGCTTTGCTGCTGCAGGATCTGCACGGCGATGAAGCGGTGGCCGCTGGTAAAGACCGAGATCACCGTCTCCACCACCACCGAGAGGGTGCGCCCGCATAGCGCCACATAGGCGATCACCAGGGTCGCGGTGCGTCCCGAGCTCTCCGGCACCAGTTGGGCGATGCCCAGCACCAGCAGGAAGGCCAGCGCCCAGGGCAGCATGCGGCGCAGGAAGTGCACCACCAGCAGCCAGGCCCGAGGCTCGCGGGGCAGATCCAGGGGCCAGCCCCGGCGCCTGGCGAGCATCCGCCCCAGAGCGATCAGGATCACCAGCAGCCCGGCCCAGATCACCAGCAGCACGGTCAGCTCGATGACGAAGCGCAGCAACTCGGTATTGCCGGTCTGCACCACCAGGTCCACCAGGTCGGACCCGCCCTGCTGCAGCTGGCGCTGCCACTCATCCACCGGCGACCGGCCGGCCTCGGCCTGCTCGCCGAGGTCGCTGATGGTCTCGGCGAGGGCGCCGAGCAGGCCCTGGGGGCGGGTGATCCCGGCCTCCTCGGCGGTCGGGTCGTGGGCCTGCTGCAGCTGGCGCAGGTTCTCCAGCAGGGCCTCGCGCTGGTCGGCATCCTCGAGGGTGGCGATCACCTCGCTCAATGACTCCTGGAAGGCCTGGGGGTCATGGGAGGCCGCCTCCTCCCCGCTCCCCGGTGTCAGAGCGGAAAGGGGCGTGGCCTGGGCCGAGGCCAGCGTTGGAAACAGCATCGCAAACAGCAGCCATATCAACAGGCTGCGAACGACAACGAACATCCGGTTCGTTTCAGGCACTCTCTCGACTCCCTGGCATTTCGTCTCCCTGGTCTCTCCGGGTCTCGTCTCTCTGGCGAACGGATGACGGCTCGGGCCGCATCCATGATTCCCGAGGCAGTGTGATAGGCTGCCGACAACATGTCCTACAGGATGCCGTCATGACGCCGCAACCGCCACCCGAACCCCGCAATGTCGACGGCGAGACGCGTCGCGTCGGCGTCGAGATCGAGTTCGCCGGCCTGCCCCCCCGGGAGACGGCCGAACTGGTGCGCGAGCTGTTCGGCGGCGAGATCGAGACCCTCAGCCCCCATCGCCTCAAGGTCGTCGACACCCGCTGGGGCGCGTTCGGCATCGAGCTGGACACCCAGTACGCCCATCCCGATCAGACCGCGGTGGATGCCGAGGCCGCCGGCGACAGCGAGTGGGAGCGCATGCGCCTGGACTTCCATGCCCGGACACGGGAGTTGATCGGCGACGTGGTCACCGGCCTGGTGCCCACCGAGATCGTCTGCCCGCCGGTGCCCTGGGACGAGCTGGAGGAACTCGACGCCCTCTTCGAGGCGCTGCGCACCCATGGGGCCAAGGGCACCGACGCCAGCCTGCTCTATGGCTTCGGCCTGCACCTCAACCCCGAGGTGCCGCGCCTCGAGGTCGAGAGCCTGCTGGCCTACCTGCGCGCCTACCTGCTGAGCGCCGCCTGGCTGCGCGAGCAGATCCACGTGGACATCACCCGCGAGGTACTGCCGCATGCCAATCCCTTCCCTAGAGCCTATGCCCTCAGGGTGCTGGACCCGGACTATGCCCCGGACCTGGACACCCTGATCGACGACTATCTGGCCGACAACCCGACCCGCAACCGTGAGCTGGACCTGTTCCCACTGTTCGCCCACCTGCGCCCGGAGCATCCCCACGAGCTGTTGAGCGACAAGCTGGTCAAGGCGCGCCCGACCTTCCACTACCGCCTGCCCAATGCCCAGCTCTCCGAGCCCGGCTGGGGGGCGGTGACGGAGTGGAACCGCTGGCTGGAGGTCGAGCGCCTGGCCACCACCCCGGAGACACTGGCCGAGCGCAGCGCGCAGTTTCTCGCCCGCCACCGCCCCTCGGCGCCGCGCCGCTGGCTGACCCGCCTGCGCCGCTGGGTGTCTCGCCGATGAGCCGTACGACGCGTCCCCTGATCGGCATCACCACCTCCGACGCCAAGAGCCGGATCGCCTGGTGGTTCGACTGGTTTGCCGTCTGGCGCCACGGCGGTCGACCGCGGCGGCTGTCACCCTCGCGCACCTTCCCCGAGGCGCTCGATGGCCTGATCATCGGCGGCGGCGACGATATCCAGGCCCACCTCTACGACGACGAGGTACGCCTGGACGTCCGCGTCGACCCGCAGCGCGACGAACTCGAGCTCGAGCTGCTGGAACGCTTCATCCCGCTGGGCAAGCCCGTACTGGGCATCTGCCGCGGCGCCCAGCTGATCAACGTCTACCAGGGCGGCACCCTGGACCCGGACATCTACACCACCCACGAGGGGCTCAAGCGCCGCCGCACCGTGCTGCCACGCAAGACCGTGGACATCGTCGCCGACAGCCAGCTGCATCGCATCCTCAAGGTGAGCTGGTGTCGCATCAACAGCCTGCACCACCAGGCGGTGCAACGGACGGGAAAGGGCATCGAGATCGTCGCCCGGGACCGCGATGGCCTGGTGCAGGGCATCGAGTCCCGCGACCACGAGTTCCTGATCGGCGTGCAGTGGCATCCCGAGTGGCTGGTCTTCAACCGCCCCCAGCAGCGGTTGATCCGCGCCCTGGTGAAGGCCGCCCAGCGCGGCATCGCCTCGCCGTAGCGCCCCCGGGACAAGCGCGATACCCGACACAAGACGCCGGGGCCACCTCACGGTGGCCCCGGCGCGATGATACCTGCCCGGCCGGTCAGGCCGGAGCCGGGCTCAGTTTTCCAGCGTCGCCGACAGGCTGATCTCGGCGTTGAACAGCTTGGAGACGGGGCACCCTTCCTTGGCCTTGTCGGCCGCGTCCTGGAAGGTCGCCTCGTCGGCGCCCGGAATCTTCGCCACGGTGTCGAGATGGATGGCGGAGATGGCGAAACCGCCCTCGACCTCCTCCAGGGACACCTTCGCCTCGGTGGCGATGCGCTCGGCGGTCAGGCCGGCCTCGCCCAGGATCAGCGACAGGGCCATGGAGTAGCAGCTCGCATGGGCGGCGCCGATCAGCTCCTCGGGGTTGGAGCCCGCCTCGCCCTCGAAGCGCTTGGCGAAGCTGTAGGGGACGTCCTGGATCGCGCCGCTCTGGGTGGAGACCGTCCCCTTGCCGTCCTTGAGGCCGCCCTGCCAGACGGCGCTGCCGGATTTCTTGATGCTCATGTCGACTCCTTCTCGTTGTCAGGGGTAACTTGCTGCCTCTTCACCATACACCATGGGGATGCCCTCCTCCTGAGGCAAGGTCGATTGCATCGGCGACCGCCAGCAACCAGACTAGATGAAAAATATTTCCACACACCTTGCATCAGGAGATCCCCATGCCGACACCACCCAGCGTGCGACTCCCCGCCACCGCCCATGAACCGGCCCGCGACCTGCCGGCCATCGGCCAGGGCACCTGGTACATGGGCGAGGGGCTGGCGCCGCGCCGCGACGAGGCGCGCGCCCTGCAGCATGGCCTGGCCCAGGGCCTCACCCTGATCGATACCGCCGAGATGTATGGCGACGGCGGCGCCGAGGAGGTGGTGGGCGAGGCGCTCGCGGGGCGCCGCGACGAGGCCTTCCTGGTCTCCAAGGTCTACCCCTGGAACGCCGGGCGCGACAGCGCCATCGCCGCCTGCGAGGCGAGCCTCGCCCGCCTCGGTACCGACCACCTCGACCTCTACCTGCTGCACTGGCCAGGCAACATCCCGCTGGAGGAGACCCTGGAGGCCTTCGAGCGGCTGCAGGAGGCAGGCAAGATCCGCCGCTTCGGCGTCTCCAACTTCGACGTGGACGAGATGGCCGCACTGACCGCCCTGCCCGGGGGCGCGGCCTGCGCGGTGAACCAGGTGCTCTACCATCTGGGCTCGCGGGGCATCGAGCACTCGCTGCTGCCCTGGCAGCGCCAGCGTGGCATCCCCACCATGGCCTACTGCCCCCTGGCCCAGGCCGGCAGCCTGCGACGCGACCTGCTCGGCCATCCCGAGGTGAAGGCGGTCGCCGACGAACTCGGGATCACGCCCACCCAGCTGCTGCTGGCCTGGGCGATCCGCCCTATCGACGGCACCAGGGACGTGATCGCCATACCCAAGGCCACCCGGCTCGCGCACGTGGAACAGAACGCCGCCGCCCTGGCGGTCGAGCTGGACACCGATAGCCTGGCCCGCCTCGACGCCGCCTTCCCGGCGCCGGACCGCAAGACGCCGCTGGATATCGTCTAGGCTCGGCCCTGCAACCTAGCCGCGCAACCTGGCCAGGGCATCGGAGAGGGCCTCATGGCCCAGCTCGCGCATCGCCGCGATATTTCGCTCGGGGATCCCCGCCGGGTCCGGGTGGTGGGCCAGGGCCCGCGCCAGCCCTTCCTCGCGCAGCAGGTGCCACATCGGGAAGGGGGAACGGTTGGTGAAGTTGGCGGGGGCCTCCGGCTCGGCGTCCGCGAAGACGTAGTCCGGGTGGAAGCTCGCCAGCTGGTAGGTGCCCTCGAAACCCTGCTCCGCCAGCAGCGCCTCGGCGACGGCCAGCAGGTCCAGGTAGTCATCGAAGTCGTCGAGCCCCTCGGTGAGCACCAGCAGCGTGGTCTCCACCTCGGGGGTGGCGTCCAGGTGGCGGCACTCGTCGAACAGCGCCAGCAGTGCCGCCTCGCGGTCCGAGGCCGGCACCGCCACATAGCGGATGGTGTCGCGGGCCACCTCGCGGCCGGCGAAGGGACAGACGTCGCGGGCGACCACGAAGGTCTCCACCCAGGCACGGGTGGCGGCAAGAGGATCGGGGGATGCGGTCATGGTCGCCTCGTTCAGGGAAGGGAGCGAAAGAAGGGAGCGACAGTATAGCCCAGGCGGCCACCCTACCCTACCCGCCCCCGCCGCGAGGCCAGGCGATCCGCCAGCCGGGTCGGCTCCGGCAGCTTGGTGCGCCCCAGGCATCGGATGACCCACGCAAGCGACGTGGGCAGCGACACCCGGTGCCCCGGCGAGACGAAGATCGGCTTCACCTTCACCCGCGAGCGCAGCACCGCGCCGATCACCTCGTCTTCCGGGCCATCCACCAGCGGCGTCCAGTCGCCCCGCGCCGGCCCCGGCTCGCCGTGGCGCCCGCACAGCCGCGACTTGGCCACGCCGATGGTGGGCAGGTCGAGCCACAGACCCAGGTGGCTGGCCACGCCGATCCGCCGCGGATGGGCGATGCCCTGGCCATCCACCATTACCAACTCGGGCCACACGGTCAGTTCATCGAAGGCCGCCAGCGCCGCCGGCACCTCGCGAAACGACAAGAGCCCCGGCACATAGGGCATGCGCGTCGGCTCGCGATGCACCACCTGCTCCACTATCTCCAGGGTGGCCGGCTCGAAATCGCCTGACGCACCCGGCGGCCAGGCCAGCACCACCACCGCCGCGCGGGTGATCTCGCCACCCTGCTCGAAGCCGATATCCACGCCGGCGAGGTGTCGCACCGGCTCCAGGCGGTCGGCACGTTCCACGCGAGAGGCCAGCCGCTTCTGCAGGGCGATGGCCTCGCTCGGGGCGAGGTTCCAGTCGTGCAAGGGCGAAATGGACATCCTGGCTCCCTGATTCGTCGGTGTCGCTCGGGTTAGACTACGGCTTTTGTCGCGTGACGGAACACCGGGGAGCCGATGCTGAAACTGATCCATACCGCCGACTGGCACCTGGGCCAGAGCTTCCATGGCCAGGAGCGCCACGCCGAACACCGCGCCTTCCTCGTCTGGCTGCTCGATACCCTGGTGGAACGCCGCGCCGACGCCCTGCTGGTGGCCGGCGACATCTTCGACGTGGTCAATCCTTCGCTGCGCGCCCAGGAACTGCTGTACGACTTTATCGTCGCCGCACACGAGCGGCTGCCGAGCCTCGACATCGTGCTGATCGCCGGCAACCACGACAGCGGCAACCGCATCGAGCTGCCCGCCCCGCTGATGCGCCGGCTGCGCACCCATGCCCTGGGCCGGGTCCGCTGGCTGGACGACGGCACCCTGGACGCCGAGCACCTGCTGGTCCCGCTGACCGACGAGGACGGCGAGACCCGCGCCTGGTGCCTGGCACTGCCCTTCCTGCGCCCCGCCGAGGTCACCGGCAACGGCATCGCGCCCCCCCACGGCGAGGAAGGCAACGACTATGTCGCCGGCATCAGTCGCGTCCACACCCAACTGGTCGAGGCCGCCCGCCACCGGCGCCGGCCCGGCCAGGCGCTGGTAGCGATGAGCCATGCCCACCTGCACGGCGCGGCCGTCTCCGAGGCCAGCGAGCGGCCCATCGTGATCGGCGGCGAGGAATCGATCTCCGCCACCCTCTTCCCGGATGACATCGCCTACGTGGCGCTGGGCCATCTGCACCGTGCCCAGCGGGTCGGCGAGACGCGCATCCGCTACAGCGGCAGCCCCCTGCCGCTGGACTTCAGCGAGGTCGCCTACCCCCACCAGGTGGTGGAGGTGACCCTGGACGGCGAGGCACTGGCCGCGACCGAGGCGATTGCCGTGCCACGCCCGGTGGCCATGCACCGCATCGGCCCGGGCCCGCTGGATCGGATACTGGCCGAACTCGAGGCCCTGGAAGATGACTCGGCCCTTGCACGCGAGCGCTGGCCCTGGCTGGAGGTGCGCGTGGAGCTCGATGACCCGATCCCCGACCTGCGCGCCCGGGTGGAGGCAGCGCTTGCCGACAAGGCGCTGCGCCTGCTGCGCCTGGAGCGCCGCCTGCCCCGAGTCGAGGGCGAGGAAGCCCCGGCGAGGGTCGACCTGGCGACCCTCGGTCCGCGCAAGCTCTTCGAGCGCACCTGGGAGGCACGCTGGGGCCAGCCGCCGGACGACGACGTGCTCGCCGACTTCGACCGGCTGCGCCAGGAGGTGCTCGATGCCGACGACGAGGCCGCCGAGGAGGGTCGCCCATGAGGATCCTCGCCCTGCGCCTGGAGAACCTGGCCTCGTTGCCCGGCCCGCTCGAGCTCGACTTCACCGCCGCCCCGCTGCGCGATGCCGGCCTCTTCGCCATCACCGGCCCCACCGGGGCCGGCAAGAGCACCCTGCTCGATGCGCTGTGCCTGGCGCTCTACGGCGGCACGCCGCGGCTGCGCCAGGCACCGGCACGGGACAGCCAGATCGACGACACCCCGGACTCCACCCTGACCACCAGCGACCCGCGCACCCTGCTGCGCCGCGGGACCGCCGCCGGCTTCGCCGAGGTGGACTTCCTGGGCCGCGACGGGCGTCGTTATCGCGCCCGCTGGGCGGTGCGCCGCGCCAGGGAGAAGGTCGGCGGCAAGCTGCAGAAGGCCGAACAGTCGCTGCGCGACCTCGAGGACGACCGCCTGATCACCACCCAGAAGCGTGAGTTCGACCGCCTGCTGCCGGAACGCCTGGGGCTCACCTTCGACCAGTTCACCCGCGCCGTGCTGCTCGCCCAGAGCGAGTTCGCCGCCTTCCTCCAGGCCGACGACAACGAACGCAGTGACCTGCTGGAGCGTCTCACCGGCACCGCCGAGTACTCGGCGATCTCCATGGCCGCCTACCGCCGTGCCAGCGAGGCCAGAAAGGCCGTGGAGGTCCTGGAAGCGAGGCTCGCCGATGACCTGCCCGCCGAGCCCGAGGCTCGCGCCGAGTTGGAGCGCGCCGCCAAGGCCACCCGGCAAGCACTCGCTGACCTGCAGGCCCAGGCGGAGTCGCTCAAGGCACAGCGCCGCTGGCACGATGACGATGCCCGCCTGCACGAGGCATACCGCCAGGGCCAGGCACAACAGCGGGCGGCCCAGGAGGCGTGGCAAGCGCTCGCTCACCTGCGTGCCGAACGCGAGTGGCGCCGGCTGATTGCCCCGCGGCGCCACGCCCTGCTACGTCGGAGCGAACTGCCCGAGGAGATCGCCGCCCTGGAGGCGAGCCACGCCGGGACCCTGAAGGCACGGGAGGCCGCCGGCACCGAGCAGCAGGCGGCGGAGACCGCCCGGACGCAGGCCGAGCAGGCGTTGAGCGAGGCCTCTGATGCCCGCCGCCGGGCCGAGCCCGGCCTGCGCGAGGCCCGCGACGAGGCCCAGCGCCTCGCCACACGGGAGAAGCAGCTCGCCGACCTGGAGGCGGCCCGCACCCGCCAGCAGGCACAGGCCGAGCGGCTGGCCCGCGAGCAGCGCAAGGCCGAGGCGAACCAGCAGGCCCGACAGCGGCAGCGCGACGACTGGCAGGCAACCCTGACGCGGTGGGTGGGCGCTCACTCCTGCCTCGACGAGGCCCGGCAGGCCGCCCAGCGGGATCACGACCAGGCCGCCCGGCGTCATCTGGCCCTGGGCGAGCTGGCCAGCCGCTGGCAGGAACTCGGCCGTACCGAGCAGGCCCTGACCCGCCTGGCCGGCCAGGTCAGCGACGACCAGGCCCGCCGTGACAGGCTGCTGGAAGAGGGTCAGCGCGCCCGTCAGCACCTGGACAGGGCCCAGCACCACCTCGACAGCGTCGCCGCGCTGATCGAACGCAGCCGCGCCGTGCGCAGCGAGAGCGTGGTGCGGCTGCGCGATACCCTCCAGGAAGGGGACCCCTGCCCGGTGTGCGGCGGCCTGGATCATCCCTTCCGCCAGCACCCACCAACCAGCAGCGAGGCCGCTCAGCTCGCCGCCCAGGAAGCGGAGGAAGCGCGCCAGCTCGACGAGGCCCGGCAGGCCCGCGACACGGCCCAGCAACAACGTGACGAGCTGGTGGGCGAGTACCGCGCCGTGGAGGCCGCCCTCACCCGGCACCGGCAGGACCGGGAAGCGGCCGAGCGGCAATGGGCCGCGGCCCGCCAGGCCCTGGAGGCGCACCCCCTCCAGGAGGAACTCGCCGCCATCGCCGAACCCGAGCGCGAAGGCTGGCTGCAGGCCCAGCGAGAACGGAGCGACACTCTACGCCGGCAGGAGCGGCAGCGCCTGGACGAACTGGCCCGGGCCGAAGCCGAGCTGGCCCCGCTGGAACAAGCGCTCCAGGAGGGCCGGGTGGCGCTGGCGCGCCTGGAGGCCGAGAAGGCAGGGGCCGATAGGCAGCTGGCCGAGTTGGACGAGCAGCTGCCACCACTGCGAAAAGAGCGCGACGCGCTCGCCCGCCGGCTCGCCGACCGGCTCGGCGAGTATGCCTCACCGGATGCCTGGCAGCAGCGGCTCGACGCCTGCCAGGAGAGCGCCCGCCAGGCGAAAGACAACGCCCAGGGGCGTCTGCACGAGGCCCAGCGTGAGCACCAGCGCCTCGCCCAGCAGGTGGAGCACGAAGCCAGGCAGCTCGACCAGCGGCGCAACGAGCAGGAGACCCTGGCCCGCGAGCTGGCCGACTGGCGCCAGGCGCACCCAGAGCTGACCGATGCCACCCTTTCGCGGCTGATGGCCCAGTCCGAGGAGGACGCCCGGCACGAGGAGCAGCGGATCGAGGCGGCCAACCAGACCCGCCAGCGCGCCGCCGCCACCCTGGCCGAGCGACGCGACGCCCTGCTGCGCCACCGACGTGGCCAGGGGCTGACCGAGGACGACAGCGACGAGGCGCTGTTGGCCGACGCCGTTGCCGACACGCTGCACCGTCGCCGCGAGGCCCTGGAGGAGGCCCAGGCCGAGCTGGCCCCCCGCCTGGAGGAGGCCCAGCGGGACCGCGACAACGCTGCCTTCGCCCTGAGCGATGACGACCGCCGGCGCGAGCGCCGCAAGGCCGGCCAGGCCGAGCGGGATGCCGCCCAGGCCGAGTACCGCCGCTGGGGCCGGATCGGCGAGCTGATCGGCTCCGCCGACGGCAAGGCCTTCCGTCGCATCGCCCAGGCCTACAACCTGGAGCAGCTCCTCGAGCATGCCAACGCCCACCTGGCCGGCCTCAGCCGCCGCTACCGGCTGGTGCGCGGCGGCAGCCCCCTGGGCCTGCTGGTGGAAGACTTCGATATGGGCGACGAGCGCCGCTCGGTGCACTCCCTCTCGGGCGGCGAGACCTTCCTGGTCTCGCTGGCCCTCGCCCTGGGGCTGGCCTCCATGGCGTCGGGGGAACTCACCATCGAGTCGCTGTTCATCGACGAGGGCTTCGGCAGCCTCGACCCGCAATCCCTGGCGCTGGCCATGGAGGCGCTGGATGGCCTGCAGGCCCTGGGCCGACGCGTGGGCGTGATCTCCCACGTGCAGGAGATGCACGAACGCATCCCGGTGCAGATCCAGGTAGAACCACTGGGCAACGGCACGAGTCGTGCAAGGTTGGCATATCCTCCTTGATTGAAGTGGTCCCCGAAATCAGGACCAGGCGCCATGCTCTGATCCGTTACTCTTCGAGTTCCGCTAAAGCCGTGGTGACGGCTTCGGCATACTGGCCTTCCGTCAGTCCCCAGTCGCTTAGCATTTTCGAGTCCGGTGTTTCATTTGTTGCGGCGCGTAGCGCTTCGGTGGTTTTTTGCTCAAAACAATGTTTGGCATACGCCTTCGTCTGCGGGTCATTCAACTGGTCAATAAGTTGCATGTTGGTTCCTCGTGATAGCCGGGTTATAAAGTCACGTCGTTCAGCAAAAATGGATTGGCCCCACTGAGGCTGGACGGTGGCGGCTTTTTTATCGCTAATCACCCAGTACCACGGGGTGGGTAATCCTTTTCCTGGATAACGCCTATTCCCTTCTTGATCATCTCCAGATCGGGACGACAAAAAGGGGCGCTGGAAATCTCAACGAAATGCAGCCCGCCATCCGGACGAAGGAAAAATAATGCAGGCTCGGCAAAAGGTTGATCGGTCTCTGTACGATCCATGGGAGTAGAGATATAAAGCCCTAAATCCCGTGCCTGATCGATACCAAGGCCATACGCAACCTCGAAATCCAGATCCAATTCAGCGGCGAAGGTTTTGGCTTTTTCTTCAGGGTCGGTGGATACCGCAACGACCTGCACGTTCATTTCGTCGAAGTCCGCTTTCATCTCTTTGATCTGGCTAAGATATTTCTTGCAGACAGGGCAATGCAGGCCCCGATAAACGACCAGCATTCGCCACTTCCCCTCCGGTGGCCGACCAAGGACCAATGCCTCACCACTGAGGGTTTGTAAGTAAATATCCGGAAATGGCGTGTCGATTTTTGCCTGTCGTGACATGGTTAATCTCCTTTTTACTGCGTTATACCTTATCCATATTCCACTCCGACCTGATAAAAACGGATCGGTAGTGACACCAAGGCGCTACCTTCGCTACCAGTTTGAGAGAAAGAGAGGGTCGTATCTGTGCGCTGCCACACAGAATGCAAAGCGGAGATGGATGATGGTGAAGCGGTCGCCGACGACATCGTCATGGCGAGACGCTACAAGCGTTTCTGGATGGCTAAAGGACGGCTGAATGAGTGACGTGGAAACCAATCGAGACACCTCCTCCGAAAAGAAAGCCAAGGAGGCCGCGGACGAGCACGAGTCTCGCGCCAATGTCCAGGATCGCGAATCCCTTGAACAGACGCCGACGTCGAGCGAAAAGTCACTGACTCGGAAAGAACGTGATACCGTAGCCGAACATGGCAATCTATCGGCGCTGACTCTCTACTCCATCACCCTGCGCGAGGGCGAAGAGGAGCTACAGCGCCCGATAACCTCGCTCTGGTGGTCCGGTGTGGCAGCGGGGCTCGGGATTTCGACCTCAGTCCTCGTTGAGGGAATTATCCGCTCCAATCTTGGCTCAGATCACCCCTACCTGACATTGATTGAAAGCCTGGGTTACTCGTTCGGGTTTGTCCTCGTGATCCTGTGCCGGCTTCAACTGTTCACCGAGAACACCATCACCGTGGTTCTGCCTCTTCTGGCCCAGCCGACGCGCAGCCGGTTCTATTCTACCGCACGCCTTTGGGGAGTTGTGCTTGCGGCGAATTTATGCGGCACGTTTATTACTGCCGCCATCGGCATCCACGGGGGCATCCTTACCGTCGACACCCTCGCGGCGATCCTTGAGATATCGCACCACTTGGCAACGCTGACCCCAGCCGAGACACTTTTGCGAGGTATTCCCTCAGGCTTTTTCATCGCTGCTATGGTGTGGATGCTGCCCTCGGCGAAGAGATCCGAAGTGCTGGTTATCGTCATGTTTACCTGGCTGATTGCGGCGGGTGACTTCACCCACGTGATTGCCGGATCATACGAGATATTTACTTTGGTACTCAATGGGGAAATGAATATTTTTACCGCCTTGATCTACCATGTTTCTCCGGTACTCATCGGTAACATTATCGGCGGTACAGGGTTGTTCGCGATGCTCGCCTATGGCCAGGTTCATGAAGAAATGTGATACGGCGCCCTTGGGGCGCAACGGAAAGAAGGTCCGTCCCAAATATTTTACTCAAAGCTCGAGGTCGTAGTGATGCAGTACCGTTACCATCAGCCAGTAACAGATGGCGGTGATTCCGATCGACACCACGAGACCGAGGTAGAAGTTGACACCCTTCGCCAACAGGAGAGGCAACGCAATAAACAATGCCAGGGAGGGCAGGACCAGCCAGAACACGCTAGTGGCAAGCTCGCTGACTTTCCCGGCATCCCCCGTATCGATGTAGAGCCAGAGCATGGCCAAGACGGAAGTCAGCGGAATCGAAGCGATTACAGCGCCGACAAACGAGCTGCGCTTGGATATCTCTGTTATCAGCACCACCAGAACCGCGGTAATCGCCACTTTTGCAATGTAATAACCCAAGGTCTTCGACTCCTTGTGCCGGAAATCAACAACGCCATACACCCGGCCAGCTTCTCCTTATTGTCACAGGATCACAGGACGAGCACTACTGGCAACCGGTCGATTCTGCCTCGCTGTTCAGCTCGCGCAGCCTGACCTCGAGATCATGTCGCTGGTAGTCGGTATCGAAGGCCATCACCTCGAAGACGCTAGCGCCGCGCAGGCCGACCAACATCGGCGCAGAGTGGTGAACGAATGTCGCGCCGTCCATCGTCAGTTGCAGCCGTGGAAGGCCCTCCTCGTCGTATTCCAGGCGCAACGATTCGAAGCGCCACGACAGCGGTGCGTCATCGGCACAGCTTGGCAGGCTCACCGGAACCCCTGGGGTCAGTTCGACCTGCTGCCTCTCGAGTTCCTTGCCTTCGGCATCGGTCACCACCACCCGGTAGACACGCGGGCCAGTGAGGGTCTCGCCCTCCTCGTGGAGTTCCGCCTGCAGCGCGGCGCGCACGGATTCCACACGAAACAACGGCGGCTGATACGGCAATTCCCGCCCGGGAAAGGGACGATAGACGAAGCGCAGCGAGAGTAGCCGTTCGCTGGTGGCATCCAGCCCCGGTACCGCGCCGGTCATGGCAGTTAGCGTTGCGGGCTCCCAGGCCAGCTTGGCGTATCGATCTTGCGGGGTGCGCAGGAAGAGCGTGCCGGGGGTGTCATCCAGCGCCAGCCGCGTCGCCGAGGGCGGCTCGGGCGAGGCATCCAGATAGCGCAGCAGATAGTCCCAGGAGTCGTGGGCGATACCCTGCTCCTCGGCCGAGACGAAGTGGAGCCCTCCCCCATCGGGCACCGCCAGGGTGACTCTGAGAGGCGCTCGATTTAACTCGAGGGGATAGAGATCGGCAAGCGGCAGGTCTCGAGTCGGGGTGTCATCGATGAACGACCAGCCGAAAGGCTCACCCACCTCACCCCAGCCCAGATAAGCAGTGCCACCAGGCAGACGCTCGTCGCGGTTGACGACTGTTTGCAGGGTCAGCTCCGCCCCCGGCGGCACATGGCTCACGTCCAAGGTCTGAAATCCCTCAGCCTCGGCTTTCAACCGACCGCCGCCGCTGCCTACCAGCCATACCGGCCCGGGTAGTGGCAACCGAAAGCGCCCATCGGCATCAGTTGTCGCGGTGGCTACATAGCGCTTGTCCCACATCAACTGGCCATGGGATTCACTGCGACCCCAGCCCTGTCGGCTTACAGTGATGATGGCATCGGCTACAGGGGAACCGCTGTGATAAGCGACCAGCCGGCCCGAAACCGGCGCCGGCGAAAACCACCAAAGTGCCAGCCAAACCAGCAATGCCAACGCCGCCAGGGTGGCGGCCAACCCCATGGCAAGAAGACGGAACAGTCGGGAACGGCCACTCATGGCGCTTCAATGCTCGTTGCACCGCTGAGGTAGCGAACGGCCTCGACCGCCACGCGCGGGTGTCGCGATACCAGCACGATGCGCTTCGGGCCCAACAGGGTGTGAAGGTCCGCCTCAAGCAGCATCTCGCCGCGGAAGGTGACAACAAGGCGCTCGCCCAGGTGGGACGACAGCCGGCTATTGAAGATCCCGAAACAGGCCGGGGTTTCGGGCATATCGAAGCGCAGATGCACAAGATCATTCTCGACGACGACGTGGTCGACCCGCTCGGCGCAGGCCGGGGTCAACACGTATTGCTCATCGCCCGTAGCGAAGACCATGCCCACCTCATCGGCCTTGGCCATAGACACCGGCAGGATCAGTGCAGCAACCAACAACAGGTACCGCATGGCTTCCTCCCAGCCCCCGATAGGATCAGCATAGCTACAGGCGCAGGCAAGCCAATGGCGACGCGACCCAAGCCATGGAAGCCTGACCTGCACCCTCGCAGTGCAGGATGAAGCCTCAACGCCCCTGGTGCAGCTCGAACACCTTCATCAACTCGCGTCTGTGCTAGAAACCGATCCCCGGCACCTGCGAGAGCGCCACCTGTCCCGACTCTCTGGGCATGGCATCGGCAAAGCCGCTATAGCGCAGCAGGTTGCGCACGGCCTGATGGGAGAAGAGGTTCTCGCCGGTGGCCGTGCGAGGGTGCATGGTGCTGGCTCAGTTGCTGCTGCAGGGCGTAGTCCAGGGAGGGGCGCCGGCCTCCTCGTACCAGCGCACGCCGTAGGGCGCCAGGCCGGCAACTGCGCCAGGGGCTGGTTCTCGACCTTGGCGACGATGTGCCAGAGCGTCCAGCGCCGGTGAAAAGGGCTCGCTATCCTGTGTAAACAGATCGATAACGGGCCGCTTTTTCCCTGCATCAGGTTGTCAGCATTCGGCTAGAATCCGATCTTTAGCAAGATTTGATATAACGTTTCCGCTTGGCAGCCGTTGGTTCGGCGTGACTTTGTGTCCCTGGATCACGTTTCACACCCCCGGCGGGGGTCGCGACAGGTCGCGAATCTCATCGCGCAAGGCGAGCACCTCATCCCGGAGCATGGCCAGTTGCTTGGCCCCTGCCAATTCGGCGTCGGTACTATCGGCGTCGCGGCCGACGAAGAAGGTGGCGAGCGCCGCTGTCACATAGCCGAAGATACCGAAGGCGTACAGGGCCAGAAAGACGCAGAGGACACGTCCCTCTGCCGTCTGCGGCCAGTACTGCGAGCCCATCGTCGTCATGATCATGGAGGTCCACCACAGCGACTCGCCGTAGCTGTGCGGGCCGCCGGGTGCCTCGCTTTCGAAAGCATACATCCCGGCCGCGCCGGCAAACGTGACCAGCACAGTGAGGGCGATTATATACCCGAAGCCCCGTCTGCTCAGACTCGCGCCGAGCGCCTTCATCCCGCGGTTCAGCGAACTGACGACGCGGACAAGACGCAACCCCCGCCCCGTCCTGGCCAGGCGGAGTAGCCGAAACGTACGGAAAGCGCGGAAGATCCGAAGCGCGGGGATCAGCAGCGAAATGGCGGTCAGCCAGTTACGCTTGAGGTAAACGGCCTTGTCCGGGGCCAGGATCAACTTTACAGCAAAATCGAGAATGAAGATGACCCAGATAATCGTGCCGAGGAAATTGAACAACAGACTCTCGCCTCGAATCAACTCCACAACCAGCAGCACCAACCACACGAACGCGAGAACGAGCATCGGCGTTTCCAGCCAGCCCTCCAAACGTTCCAGCAACTCGTATCGCTCCCGTTTCAGCACCTCCGCGTCCGTGGCATTCGTGTCAGGATTCTCGTTCTTGCCCCTCTCACTCATAGTGTGTCCCCGCTTTTGACCTACCCCGGAAGCCTCCTACCAACGAACAGTGATGTGACTTCACGTCCTGATGCCGGGCATGCAAAGTCAGCGCGCCGGAGCCCTGAGCACCTGTGCGCACCTTCGGAGCAGGCTCCACCGAGGTGCGTCCGGTTCTCCAGCAGGCGGCTCAGCACTTGATAAGCATAGTGGCTCAACAGCAGGCTCACCTCACCATCACCTGCTGAACGGTCGAATCGCCATGGTTCGTCGAGGAGAGATGCATATCGAGCGCCGATTTCCCACACCCATGTGGGCTTCGGCCTTGCCCCGCCAGCGATACGGGAGCAGAACTTTCCCAGGCGGGGATGTCGAATTTGCCGAGACGGGTGACCAGCAACAAGCTGTGCAACAGCACGTCATCGGGACGTGCCTTCACCACCAGCACCACACGCCGCAGCGCTAGTCACTCGCCAGCTTGATCGGTCAGGTCGTGGCGCCATGTGTGGGGGCGTTACAACATTCCTATGCGGCTATGTGTAGGGTCCCGGATGATTGACTACTCGCTTGGTAAATAGCGCTGGCCGTTTAGCCTACCATTCTTTCATCGCTGCAATTGGTGATTGATGGTGCAGCGCCTTCTGGGGGATATGGTGATTGTACAGCCAACAATACCGCTTCAGCGTCTGCTCTAGTTCCTCACCTGATGCATAGCATCGAGTGGCCAGCACATCGCTGATACGACCGTTGAAGCGCTCCACCATGCCGTTCGTCTGAGGCCGCCCAGGCTTGATCAAGCGATGCTCGATGCCATGTGCCTGGCACTCCTGGTCAAACGGATGCCGGCCGCTGGGCTTGCGCTCACCGGCCCGTGTGAAGCGATCGGTGAAGGATTTGCCGTTGTCAGTCAGCACCGTCTGGATCTTGAAGGGCGCCTTCTCTTCCACCTGTTTCATGAACGCGCGAGCATCCTTCGCGGACTGGCTGCTGCGGACCTCCAGATACACCCAGCGCGTTGCCCGGTCGATGGCCACGTACAGGTAGCGCTTCTGCTGCTCGTCAGGCATCTGGGGCAGGTGCTTGATGTCGATGTGCACATACCCCGGTTCGTAGTCCTTGAAAGGCTTGTATCGGGGCGTCTCATCACCGCCGACATCTTGACGGGCCAGCTCCGCGAGCGTTGGCACGTCACGCCGCTTGAGCATGCGGTGCAGGCCGGACGTGACAGCCGAGGGTTCAGGAACTCGCGGGCAACGATCAGCAGATCATCGAGGCCGAGCCGAAGAAACTCGCGAGCGGCGACCAGCACTTCCTCCTGCTCGTGGGTGAGCGTGGTCAGCAGGTTGTGGCGCGTGTGGGGTCGATCATGGACATCGCCTCGGTAGCGCCAACGGCGAATGGTCGAGTCGGACACACCGTACTGACGGGCCAGTTCGCTGTCACTGATACTGGCGGACGCTGCCTGGATCTCAGCACGAATCTTCGGTGTCGTCGCTTGCTTATGCAGCTTGATGTCCATGAACCTGCTCCCGGATGAATTGCTGTAGAAGCTCTCTGGCTGCCAGCAGAGGATAACTCCTATAGCTCAGTTGATCATCCGGGATCCTACAGCTATGCAGAATGTAGGTGTGCTACCGCACGGAAAGGTTATCGATGACTGTTTATACTTTGATTGATGTAGCGGCAGGTGCCGGCCCGACAAGGAATGATGCGCTGACATCCTGGGTTTGACGCTTCTACATCAACAGGCTAAGGCAGCATCGGATCCTTTGATGGCTTGCTTGCCGAATAGCACATTTTGCTTGAGCAGCTCCTTCACTTGAGCAATTACCAATTATATCTTTACAAGACAAGGAGATACTTGATGAGCGCTGAAAAGACAAAGAAAGATGGCGACCAGGCCACCGAGCGAGGCACCGAGCAGTTCGACAATGCCATTCTCGAGCCGGTCCGTGCCTACGGAACCCTGACCACTGATTACTTTGAAAAACTGTTCTCGGCACAGTTCGATGCCGTTCGCACCTTTGCGGACACCAGTTTGGCGCAATCCCGCTCCTGGCTCGAAGTCAAGGATCCCGACAGCTTTCGGCAGGTGATCGAGGAGCAGCAGCAGGCCATCCGGGAAATGAGTGAGCGATTGAAGGAAGACACTGACAAGATACAGTCCTTGAGTCAGGAATACCTGAAGGAGACCCAGCAACTGACGATGGAGAGCGTGCAGTCGGGCCGCAAGCAGCTCGATGAAAACATGCAGAAGGCCCAGAAGCAGTTTCAGGACAACCTTCAGAAGGGGCAGGACCAAGTAGAAGACAGCCTTCAGAAGGGTAAGGAAGAGGCAGACACTACTCAACAGAAAAGCCAGCCGCAGACCGACAAGAGCAAGAAGTCGACCAGCACTGCGGACAAGTAATATTGAACACTTGATCAGAAAATCTTGATTTTCAGGGCCGTTTCCCCAGGAAAGCGGCCCTTTTGCCGTCTGTCTGGCTAGCTAGACGCCATCGGCAGCGGAACCATATCGATCGCTTCGACATATCCCGGGGACGTATCAAAAAACGGAGTGCCGCATGCATGTCGAATCGACTTGTCGATGGCGTGGGCATGTCCGGGCGCCATCGCGCTGCCACCACTGCTCCCACCGGCGTCCCTTCAGCGGATGATGCTCGAGCCAACGTCCAGGCGCTTCCTCATGCCCTGCACCGGCGCAGGGCATGACGCGACCTCAGCGCCCCAGGTGCGCCTCGAACACCTTCATCAGCTCGCGCTTGTCCTCGAAGCCGATCCCCGGCGCCTCTGGCAGGGCCACCTGCCCCGCCTCGATGGGCGTGGAGTCGGCAAAGCCGCCGAAGGGCGCGAAGACCCGCGGATAGGACTCGTTGCCGCCCAGCTTGAGGCCGGCGGCGATGTTCAGTGCGAACTGGTGGCCGCCATGGGGAATGCACTGCCGCGATGACCAGCCGTGGGCGCGCAGCACCTCGAGCATGCGCAGGTACTCCACCAGGCCATAGCCGAGCACCGGGTCCATCTGCAGGATGTCGCGGTCGGGGCGCATGCCGCCATAGCGCAGCAGGTTGCGCACGTCCTGGTGGGAGAAGAGGTTCTCGCCGGTGGCCGTGGGTGGCGCATAGTGCTCGCTCAGCTGCTGCTGGAGGGCGTAGTCGAGGGGGTCACCGGCCTCCTCGTACCAGCGCACGCCATAGGGCGCCAGACCATCGGCGAAGGCCAGCGCGGTGCGCAGGTCGAAGCGGCCGTTGGCGTCCACCGCCAGTCGCCCCGCGTCTCCCACGATGTCGATGGCGGCCTCGACCCGCGCGAGATCCTCGGCCAGCGGCACCGCGCCGATCTTCATCTTGGTGCAGGTGTAGCCCAGATCGAGATAGTCGCGCATCTCCTCCTGCAGGCCCTGGACCTGCTTGCCCGGGTGGTAGTAACCGCCCGCCGCATAGACCGCGATGCGTTCGTCGGGGCGGCCGTCGCCGTGGCGCTCGGCCAGCACCTGCGCCAGGGGCACGTTCTCGACCTTGGCGACGATGTCCCAGATCGCCATGTCGATGATGCCCACCGCCACGCTGCGCTCGCCGTGCCCCCCCGGCTTCTCGTTGGCCATCAGTACCGACCACACCTTGAAGGGGTCCAGGTTGTGGCCGCTGTCGTCGAGCAGCGACCTCGGCTCGGCGTCGCGCAGGCGCGGCAGGAAGCGCTCGCGCAGCAGCCCGCTCTGGGCGTAGCGGCCGTTGGAATTGAAGCCGTAGCCCACCACCTGGCGGCCCTCCACCCGGGCATCGGTATAGATGGCCAGGATGGAGACGTCCATGGTGGCAAAGGAGATGTAGGCGTTGGCGATGTCGGAGGCGATCGACACGCGGGCCTCGCGGATATCGGTGATTCTCATGGATGACTCCTAGAACAGCAGGCCCGTCGGCAGGCGTACATTGAGCACCTCCTTGAAGGTCAGGTAGAAGACGGTGACCAGCCCAAGGATCACCGGCGTCCACTTCAGCAGGCGCTGCCAGGTCACCGGCGTCTCGACCCGGGCCAGGTACCAGGTGAGGGCGTAGAAGGCGACCAGCGTGGTCACCAGGAAGCCCAGTACCTCGACCAGCCCCCACCAGAGAAAGAACCCGGCGATCACGGTGAACAGCCGCTTGGGGCTGCCGGTGATCTCGACCTGGCGACCACCGGGGCGGATCACACCCTTGACGATCAGCGCGACTGCGATCAGGCACAGGAGCACCAGGATGGCCCGCGGGAAGATGATGCTCAGCCGCCCGATGTCCTCGCGGGGCAACCAGAGCACGGCGGCAAACACCAGGCCGACGGTGCCCGCGGCAATGTCAGTATTGAGGCGCAGGATCATGGCGACCTCCCGTCGTCCTCGTCGACCCTGTCCAGCAGCCCCTTGCGCGCCAGCCACATGGGCACCAGCGTGGTCGCGGCCCCCAGCACCACCAGGCCGGCGAGCACCATGGAGAGCGGATTGTGCAGCAACCTCAGCCAGGGGATGGGATCGACGACCGCCGCCATCAACGTCTGCACATAGCCCTCCTCGGCGATCCCGCCGAGGATCAGGCCCAACACGATGGGCGCGGGCTGGATGCCGATCAGGCGCAGGAAGTAGCCGGCGGTGCCCAGGATCAGCATGATGCCGACATCCAGCAGACTGTTGCGCAGGGCAAAGGTCCCCAGGATGGTCACCATGGCGATGCTCGGCACCAGGAAATAGTAGGGCGTGCGGATCACCACGCGGTGGATCAGCCTTCCGCCGAGCAGCCCGACCGGCAGCAGCAGCAGGGCCGCCATCCCCATGGAGAGGATGAAGCCATTGGTCAGCACACCGGACTCGGTGAACAGGTCGAGCCCCGGGCGCAGGCCGTGCATCAGCAGCACGCCGAGGATGATGGCATCCGGCGGCGCCCCGGGAATGCCCAGGGTCAGCAGCGGCACCATGCTGCCCGCCACCATCACGTTGTTGCTCGACTCCGAGGCCACCACGCCGTCGACGTTGCCCTTGCCGAAGCTCTTGGGGTCCCGGGAGAAGCGCCGGGCCTCGTTGTAGGCCACCAGGCTGGTGACGTTGCCGCCGGCACCGGGAATGATGGCGATGATCTGGCCGATCAGGCAGGAGCGGATCAGGTTGACCGGCTTGCCGAAGATATGGCGGGCGATGCTGAGGATGGAGACTTCCTTCTTGCGCAGCTCCGTCTGTCCGGGCAGCGCTCCCCGGCCTTCGGCGGCCATGGTCAGCAGTTCGGGAATCACGAACAGGCCGATGAGTGCCACGATCAGCTCGATGCCCCCCTGCAGCGGCGGGTAGTCGAAGATGAAGCGGGACTCGCCGCCTACGGGTGAGACGCCGATGGTGCTGAGCAGGATCCCGATGCAGCCGCCCAGCAGCCCCTTGAGCAGGGAGTCGCTGGAGAGGCTCGCCACCAGGGTCAGCCCAAGCATCGCCACCCAGAACATCTCCGACGGCCCGAAGGCCACGGCCCATCGCGCCAGCGGGGGCGCCAGCACCAGCAGGAAGATGACCCCGACGATCCCCCCGGCCACCGAGGCGATGGTCGCCGCGGCGATGGCCTCGTAGGCCCGGCCCTGGCGGGCCATGGGATAGCCGTCGAAGGTGGTGGCGATCGACGAGGGGGTGCCGGGGGTGTTGATCAGGATGGCCGTGAAGGCACCGCCGTAGATGGAGCCCATGTAGACCCCGCCCAGGGCCATCAGGCCCTGCAGGGCCTCCATGGAGAAGGTGAAGGGCAGCAGGACCGCCAGCGCCATGGTGGCCGTGAGCCCGGGCATCGCGCCGATGAAGAGGCCCGCCGAGACGCCCACCAGCACGGTGATGACGCTCTCGAAGGTCAACAGGGAGGCCAGTGCCTCGAGGAGCATATCCATGCATCACTCCGTCTGGGGCCATGCGCACATGGCCCCGCTATGACAGGAGAGGAAGGGGGCGAGGAGCCCCCGCGGCAGTAGGAAGGATTACTCGGCGTCCTCGAGGATCGGGCCATAGGCATCGCGAAGCATGCCGATCACCTCGTCGATCTCGTCACCGGTGATGGATTCCATCACGAAGCCCAGCGGTTCCTGCTTCTCGGCGATCTGGCGGTTGGCCTCGGCGAAGGCCTCCTCGAGGGTCTCGACCACCTCGTCCGGGGTCCCCTTGGGCACCGCCACGCCGCGATAGGCGCCGCCGACGATGTCGTAGCCCTGTTCCTTGAAGGTGGGCGCATCGGGCAGCGCCTTGACGCGCTCCTCGGAGGCCACCGCCAGCACCTTGACGCTGTCGGCCATCTCCGTGCCGAGCATGGTGTAGTTGAAGATGCCGGCGACATGGCCACCCTCCAGCGCCCCCTTGAGCGGTCCAGTACCGGAGAAGGGAATGTAGGTCAGGTCGATGTCGGCTTCCTGCTCGAAGCGCAGCATGTCCAGGTGGTTGGCGCTGTAGGTGCCGCTGCCGCCCAGGGTGATCGCCTCGGGGTTCTCCCTGGCATCCTCGACGAGGTCCTCGAGGGTGTCGTAGGGGCTGTCGTTGTGCACGATCAGGGCATTGGGCGTGGAGTGGAAGAAGGTGACGATTCGCCAGTTGTCGGTCTCGTAGCCCGCGTTGTTACGCTGGATCGGCTGGCCGATGATGTGTGGGATATTGACGCCGATGATCTCGTAGCCATCCGGCTCGGCGCTGCTCTGGAACTCGCTCCAGGCCACGGCCCCGCCGCCGCCCGGCCGGTGGGTCACGTTCACCGAGACGCCCAGCACCTCTTCCAGGATCGGCTCCTGGAAGCGTGCCGTGACGTCCGATTCACCACCCGGATCGAAGGGGATGATGTAGGTGATGTCCTCTTCCGGGTATTCGGCATGGGCGGCGCCGGCCAGCCCCACGGCGGCGACGGCCGTCATGGCCAGCACCAGCTTCTTGTACGTGTATTTCATGGCATGCTCCAGACGTTGTTGTGTCGTGATCGTCTCCTGGCAGCCGAGCCCTCTTATTATCGGTGTTGTCCCGCCCGGCTACCGGGCCCCAGCGCCTCGCCCCCCGTCGCTGATGCCCTGTCCCTGAAGCTAGCCGAGTTGTAAAAGTTGTCAAGAACGTCATCCCTCGAAGACCCGTCGCCGAGAATTGCGCAGGTGGCGCTGCATGCACCGGCCGGCCCGCTCCTCGTCGCCGGCCAGGATGCTGTCGTGGATGTCGCGATGCTCCTGCTGGACCTCCGGGACATGGTGCTCCGGGCGCCTCAGGCCGAGCCCGCGTGCCAGGTTCTGGCCATAGGTGATCGCCGCCTCGAGCGAGAGCAGGGTGTCGGAGAAGAAGCGGTTGTGGGTGGCCCGGGCGATGGCGAGATGGAAGCCGAAGTCGGCATCCACCCCCAGGGCGTTATCGCGGATGCGCTGTTCGAGCAGTGCCAGCGCCCGAGTGAGCACCGTGCGGTCCTCGCGGGTGGCCTTGAGCGCCGCCAGGCGGGCGGCCTCGGACTCGACGGCGACCCGGAACTCGAAGCAGCGCTGGATGTCTGCCAGGCTCTCCAGCGGGGCGAACTCGAGCATGGCCCGGTCGGGACGACGCTGGACGAAGCTGCCGGAGCCGCGATGCGAGCGCACCAGGCCATCATCGCGCAACCGGGCCAGGGCCTCGCGCACGATCGGGCGGGACACGCCGTAGCGGCACGCCAGCTGCTCTTCCGAGGGCAGACGCTCGCCTTCCGCAAAGTCGCGGTTGATGATGCGATCGATGATGTCGCCATAGACCCGATCGCTGAGCTTCTCTCCCTTGCGGCATGACTCGCCGCCCGGCGAGCCGTCAGAGGCGCGTTTCTCCACCCGTGAATCCATGGTCGTCTCCTGCGGCTTTCCCACAGCATAAGCTACCCCTCGCCCGGAGAGGAGAGGGGCGGTCCAGCCGCCCGACCAGCCGTGTTAGGCTTGGCCGACACTGTTACCCGGGAGCCTGATCATGACCGCCGCCGAGATACTCGACCGCCTGGTGGGCTTCGCCACCGTCTCGCGGGACTCCAACCTGGCCTTGATCGAATGGGTCGAGGGTTGGCTCGACGACCACGGCGTGGCGCATTGGCGGGTGGAAAGCGACGACGGCCGCAAGGCCAACCTGCTGGCGCGCATCGGCCCCGCCGTGGCCGGCGGCGTGGTGCTCTCCGGCCATACCGACGTGGTGCCGGTGGATGGGCAGCCTTGGTCCACCGACCCCTTCACCCTGATCGACAAGGGCGATGGCCGGCTCTATGGCCGCGGCACCTGCGACATGAAGGGCTTCATCGCCTGCGCGCTGGCGGAAGTTCCTCGCTGGGTGACGCAGGAGCTGGCGACGCCGATCTGGCTGGCGTTCTCCTACGACGAGGAGGTGGGCTGCATCGGCGCCCCGCGGATGATCGAGCGGCTGCTGGCCGACCACCCTCGCCCCGCGGCGGTGATCGTCGGCGAGCCGACCATGATGCACCCGGTAGTGGCCCACAAGGGAGCCACCAACCTGCGCACCACCGTGACCGGCCGCGCCGCCCACTCCAGCCAGGTGAATCAGGGGGTCTCGGCGATCCACGTGGCCGCCCGCCTGGTGACGCGGATCGAGGACGTGATGGCCGAACTCAAGGCCGAGGGGCGCGTGGACGAGGCTTTCAACGTGGTGCACTCGAGCCTGCACGTCGGCAAGATCCAGGGCGGCACGGCGATCAACATCATGGCCCGGGAATGCACCTTCGAGTGGGAGATTCGCCATCTACCGTCGGATCGCTTCGAGGAGCTGCTCGCGCGGGTGAACGACACCGCGGCCGGGCTGGAGGCCGAGATGCGCAGGCGCGCGCCGGATGCCGCCATCGTGACCGAGGCGCTGAACACCACGGTGCCGGCACTCGCCGACGACAACAACGCCGAGGTGCTCGCGCTGTGCCGCGACCTGCTCGACGAGCGCCCTGCCGGTGCCGTGGCCTATGCCACCGAGGCCGGGCAGTTCCAGCGCGAGGGACTCCCCACGGTGATCTGCGGCCCGGGGAGCATCGGCCAGGCCCACCAGCCCGACGAGTATATCGACATCGAGCAGCTCGAGGCGGGCAAGGCCTTCATGGCGGCACTGGGCGAGCGGCTGCAACGAAAGTAGAATGCCGGCTCCCTGCTACCCGCTGCCTGGAGCCCCCATGCCCCGCCTGCTGATCGTCAAGACCGGAGACAGCTTTTCCGACGTGGCTCGCGACCACGGCGACTTCGAGACCCTCTTCCGGCGGGTGCTGGTGGACTCGCCGGCCGCCCCATCGGTGCGGGTTTTCGATGCCCCACGCGCCTCTGTTCTGCCGGATCTCGACGACATCGACGGCCTGCTGATCACCGGTTCCCACGCCATGGTCAGCCACGCCGAGCCGTGGAGCGAGGCACTCAGGCCTTGGCTGGTCGAGGCGCGTGCCCGCGACATCGCCATGCTCGGCGTCTGCTACGGCCACCAGCTGATGGCTGCGGCCTTCGGCGGCACCAGCGACTTCCACCCCGCGGGCCGGGAATCCGGCACCCGCGAGATCGCCCTGACCGAGGCCGGTCGCCGGGATCCCCTGCTGGGGAGCCTGCCGACCAGGTTCCGCGCCCACCTGAGCCACGCCCAGACCGTCCTCACGGCACCGGCCGAGGCCTGCGTGCTGGCGGCCAATGCCCACGACCCGCACCAGGCGCTGCGTCATGGTCCTCGCCAGTGGAGCGTGCAGTTCCATCCGGAGTTCACCCCGGCGGTGATGCGCGCCTATCTCGCGCACCAGCGGGAGGCCCTGCGAGACCAGGGCGAGGCGCCGGAGCGCCTGATCGCCGACGTGACTGCCACGCCCGAGGCAACCGGCCTGCTGTCGCGCTTCGCCCTCCTGGCGGCCAGGGCCCGCGAGACAACGCCCCAGGCCTGAGGCCGGGCGAGGAGCGGATCAGTCGCCGAATGCAAAAGGCCCCCGCACCTGGTGGTGCGAGGGCCTTGGCATTACGGGCCGGGCTCATGCCCGGCCGCGATCAGGCGCTGGTGCGACGGCGAATCGGCGCGTCACCGTCCTGGCGACGACGCGGGGCGCGCTCGGGCGCGCCCTTGTCCTCGCTGATCTCCAGCGGACGACCGGCGACGCGGGCGCGGGCCATCTTGCTCAGAATGCTCTCCGGCAGCGAGCTCGGCAGCTCGACCACCGAGAAGGCGGTGCGGATGTCGATGCGGCCGATGCGGCTGCCCTCGATGCCGCCCTCGTTGGCGAGTGCCCCGACCAGCTGGCCGGGCTTGACGCCATCCTGGTGGCCCACGGCGACACGATAGCGGGTCATGCCCTCACGCGGTGCACTGTCGCGACGCTTCGGCTTGGCGTCGCGCGGGTTGCGGTCGTTGCGCTCGGCACGCGGTGCCTGAAGGCGACCGATGGGCGCCTCGTCGGCACGCGCCATGCGCGCGAAGGCACAGGCCAGCTCGATGGGGTCGTGCCCCTCCTCGATCATCCGCTCGACCAGGGCGAGCTGCTCGTCGGCACCAGCGGTCAGGGCAGCGACCACGCGCTGGTGGAACATCTCGTCGCGGTGGGCGCGGATGGCAGCCTCGTCGGGCACCGCCATCTCGCTCATCTTCTGGCCGGTGGCCTGTTCGAGCCAGCCCACCTTGCGGCCTTCGCGGAAGCCGACGAAGGTGATGGCGATGCCGGTGCGCCCGGCACGGCCGGTACGGCCGATGCGGTGGGTGTAGGCCTCGGCATCCTGGGGCAGGTCATAGTTGATGATGTGGGTCAGGCGCGACACGTCCAGGCCGCGGGCGGCCACGTCGGTGGCGATGAGTATGTCGATCTTGCCACGCTTGAGGCGCGTGATGGTGCGCTCACGCAGGCTCTGATCCAGGTCACCGGAGAGACTGGCGACGTTCATGCCGCGGGCGGAGAGCTGCTCCATCAGGGTGGTGCAGGCGGCCCGGGTACGCACGAAGACGATGGCCCCGTCGACCGGCTCGACCTCGAGGATACGCGCCAGCGCCTCCTGCTTGGCGCCACCGTCGACCCGCACCATGCGCTGTTCGATGCTGGCGGCGGTCCCGACCTTGGACTCGATGGCCACCTTGACCGGATCGACCAGGTAGCGATTGACGATGCGCTCGATCTCGGCCGGCAGGGTGGCGGAGAAGAAGACCCGCTGGGCGTCCTTCGGGGTGTCGGCCACCACGCGCTTGACGTCGTCGATGAAGCCCATGCGCAGCATCTCGTCGGCCTCGTCGAGCACCAGGGCGGAGAGGCCGTCGAGCTTGAGGCTGCCGCGATCCAGGTGATCGATGACCCGGCCCGGGGTGCCCACCACCACCTGGGCGCCACGACGCAGCGCGGAGAGCTGCTCGCGGTACTCCTGGCCGCCGCACAGGGTGGCGACCTCGAGACCCTTGAGGTTCTGGCCGTACTTGCTGAAGGAAACGGCCACCTGCTGGGCCAGCTCGCGGGTCGGCGCCAGCACCAGCACCTGGGGCTCGCGGCGGGTCAGCTCGAGGCGAGACAGTAGCGGCAGGGCGAAGGCAGCGGTCTTGCCGGTGCCGGTCTGGGCCTGGCCCAGCATGTCACGTCCTTCCAGCAGCGCAGGGATGGTCTGCGCCTGGATCGGTGACGGGGTCTCGTAGCCCTGGGATTCCACGGCAGAGAGAACGGCGGGCAGCAGGGCCAGATCGCCGAAGCTCGGCGAGGCGACAGAAGTCGAGGTCATTAATCACACCTTGGTAGGCCGACGGGGCCGGCAGAAATTCAGTGGCGTCCCTGACGCGTGCAACACGCTCAGGCATCCGCGTTCCGTCAAACGGATCGTCAGATGAGGAAATCGGAGTCGGGGACGCCGGTCGCACCTGGCATTCGGTCCACGCCATCGGGGATGGCCCGTGAACCGCTGTGGCGACCATTTGCGCCGATCTCGCCCGGGTGGCGTGATCTCGGTGGCGCTCCATCTACACAATTCGAACGCGCGTGGATCAGTGCTTGCGTCACTGAGCCCGGCGTTTCGGCGCCCACCTGCCTGAGGCAGCGTGGCGTCGTCATGATGGTGGGGTCAACACATGCGAGGAGCGCGCATGCTACCATCGTCGACTGCCACTGACCAGCCTTTTCTAGGCCCCTACCCCGCGGGAGTGCTGCATGCCGAATCTGTGGGTCGATGCCGATGCCTGCCCCAGGGTGGCGCGCGAGATCATCGTGCGCGCCGCCGAACGTACCGCCACACCGACCTGGTTCGTGGCCAACCACGCGGTGCCGCTGCCGCCCTCACGGTGGGTCAAGGGCCTGGCGGTGAGCCAGGGCTTCGATGCCGCCGACAACGAGATCGTCGAGCGCATCGCCCGGGGCGACCTGCTGATCACCTCGGACCTGCCGCTGGCCCTGGAGGCCATCGAGCGCGGCGCCGGGGTGATGACCACCCGCGGCGAGGCACTGGATGCGAACAATATCCGCGCCCGGGTACAGATGAGGGACTTCATGGAGACATTGAGAGCCAGCGGCGAGCACACCGGCGGCCCCGGCGGCTACTCCGACAGCGACCGCCGCGAGTTCGCCAATGCGTTGGATCGGTGGTTGGCAAAGAGCTCTCGTCGCTAGTCCACCTCTGAACGCGAAGCGCACAGATCAGGCCGCCGCTTCGCGACGGATCGCGCTGCCAGCAGCGCTCCCACAAGGGTGCAGAGCCACCGGATCGACTTTCCCCCATAGGCTGAGGAGCCACTGGTCAGGTTGTCGTGGGAGCTTTGCTTGCAAAGCGATGGGGGCGCAGCCAAGGCCGCCGCTTCGCGACGGATCGCGCTGCCAGCAGCGCTCCCACAAGGGTGCGGAGCCACCGGGTAGGCTTTGCGCCTACAGGAAACCTACCCCTTCTCCCGGATCCCCTTGCCCGGTAGCCGTTCGCGATCATGGGGCCGGTCGAGGCCGAGCAGCGGGCCGTAGGGCACGATGCCGGTCGGGTTGATGGTGTCGTGGCTGACATAGTAGTGGCGCTTGATGTGGTCGAAGTCCACCGTCTCGGCGATGCCCGGCCACTGGTAGAGCTCGCGGACGTAATTGGCGAGGTTCGGGTAGTCCTCGATGCGCCTCAGGTTGCACTTGAAATGGCCGTGATAGACGGCATCGAAGCGAATCAGAGTGGTGAACAGCCGGATGTCGGCCTCGGTGAACCACTCGCCGGCCAGATAGCGGTGCTCCGCCAGGCGCGCCTCCATGCGGTCGAGCGCCTCGAACAGCGCCACCACGTGCTTCTCGTAGACCGACTGCTCGGTGGCGAAGCCGGACTTGTAGACGCCGTTGTTGATGTGGTCGTAGACGTCGGCGTTCACCGCATCGATGGTCTCGCGCAGGTCTTCGGGATAGAGGTCCAGGCGGTTGCCGGTCACTTCGTCGAAGGCGCCATCGAGCATCCTCAACATGTCCGCGGACTCGTTATTGATGATGCGTCCCGACTGCGTGTCCCAGAGCGCCGGCACGGTGACCCGCCCCGTGTAGTGCGGGTCGGTCAGGGTGTAGAGCTGGTGGTGGAAGTCCACGCCGTTGAGCGGATCACCGCTCGAGCCCTCGTCCTCCCGATAGCTCCAGCCCTGGTCGAGCATCAGCGGGCTGACATGGGAGACCCCGATGGCCGACTCGAGTCCCTTGAGCCGGCGCATGATCAGCACACGATGCGCCCAGGGACAGGCCAGCGACACATAGAGGTGGTAGCGGCCCGTCTCGGCAAGCAGCCCCGGCTGGCCATCGGGTCCCGGGCTGCCGTCCGGGGTGATCCAGTCGCGCAGCTTGGCGGACTCACGCACGAACTCGCCGCCGTGCTTGTCGGTGTCGTACCACTGGTCGTGCCAGGTGCCGTCGATCAGAAGCCCCATGGATCATCTCCTTGCATGCTGGTGAGCGAGTGCTCGATAACGAGGATGCGCCCAGCATACGGCGAAACCATCGACGCTCAAGCGCAGGTTTTTCGCCCCATCATTCGACGGCTTCGAATGGTTCTCCCGGCGGGCAGGCCGCCACCGCCACCTTCAGGGCCTCGGCAAGGACATGGGTCGCCGGGCCCGCCCGGTCCCGGTCGCGATGGATCAACTGCACCGGATACTCGCGGCTGCCACCGGCGGCCAGCGGCAGCTGCGCGAGACGCCCCTCGGCCAGTGCCTGGCGAAGGCGGGTCTCGGGAATCCAGGCGAAGCCCAGGCCCCGCTCGAGCATGTCGATGGAGGTCTGCAGGTGGCTCACCGTCCAGCGCTGTTCCGCCTTGAGCCAACCGGCATCCATGGACTGGCGCAGCGCGGAGTCGCGCACCACCAGTTGCCGGTGCTGCTCCAGGTCGCGCAGGTCGAGCGGGCGACCCAGGCGATGCAGCGGGTGCTCGGGGTGGGCCACGGCGACGAAGTGCACCCTGACCAGCGGCTCGCCCAGGAAGCCCTGGGCCGAGATGCCCGAGACCACCAGGTCGGCACTGGCGTCATAGAGCATCTCGATGCCGCCGTTGAGCACCGTCTCGTGGAGTTGCACGCGCACGTGGGGATAGGCCGCCGAGAAGGCCTCCAGGGCCCGGGCCAGGGCATCGGGGGGGAAGATCTGGTCGACGGCCAGCACCACCTCTGCCTCGAGCCCTTCGGCCAGGCGCGTCGCCACATCCTCCAGCGAGGCAGCATTCTCGAGCAGCTGGCGGGCACGGCGCAGCAACAGCTCGCCGGCCTCGGTGAGACGCACCTGCCGGCCCACCGGCTCCATCACCGCCACCCCGAGCTGCTCCTCAAGCTTGTGCACGGCGTGGTTCAGGGTCGAGGGGCTCTTGTGGATCGCCTCGGCGGCACGGGCAAAGCCGCCATGGTCGACCACGGCCGCCAGCATCTGCCATTGGGCCAGGGTGACATGGGACATTTCGAATTCCTCGAATTTATAGAGCGAAACGTTGCGCTTAATTTTCGAAAAACCCGTCCTAAAATGCCAGTCAAACCTTTCACATGCGGAGACAGGCCATGGCCCCCACCCACACCACCCGTCAGGTCGACCAGCTGGTGACCAGCCAGCCGAGCCAGGACGGCGACGGCGTCAGGATCCAGCGCATCCATGACTTCGGCGGAGGACTCGACCCCTTCCTGATGCTCGACGAGCTGGGCTCCGACCGGCCGGATGACTACATCGGCGGCTTCCCGCCCCATCCCCATCGCGGCATCCAGACCCTGACCTACGTGATCCACGGCGGCCTGACCCACGAGGATCACCTGGGCCACTCGAGCACCATCCGGGCCGGCGATGCTCAGTGGATGCACACCGGCCGCGGGATCATCCATTCGGAGATGCCGCTGACCGACCAGCAGGGCCTCCATGCCTTCCAGCTGTGGCTGAACCTGGCGGCCCGGGACAAGCTGAGCCCGGCGACCTACCGCGACGTGCCCGCCGCAGAGATGCCGACGCTGAGCGGCAAGGACGCCACCCTCGTCGCCCTGGGAGGGCGCTGGCAGGACGCCGCCGGCGAGAGCGTGAGGGGTCCCCTGGAGGCCTTGGCCGGCCAGGGCGCGGTGGCCCATGCACGGCTGGCGGCAGGCGGCGAGCTGGCGCTGGCCGCCGCGGCCACCACCCTGCTGGTGTACGTCTTCAAGGGCAGCCTCGAGATCGCCGACACCCCGGTGCCCCAGGGCCGACTCGCCCGCCTCGGCAGCGGCGAGCGGCTATCGCTGACCAGCCGCGAGGGCGCCGAGGCCCTGCTGCTCGCCGGCGAACCCCATGGCGAGCCGATTGCCCACTACGGCCCCTTCGTGATGAACGCACACGCCGAACTGGAGCAGGCGCTGAGAGAGTACCGCGACGGCACCCTCACCGGTTGAACGACAGCTACCCGGACCGGGGGTTGAAATTCCCCGGCCCGGCGTGTCCAATGCCCACTTAACAAACAGCGTTCGCGCTCCCGCACCGACGCCCTCTTCCACAAGGGGCGGGTGGCGGTTCATTGCTGTATGTCCGTACAGACTAGGCATCCCATGCATCATGGGGTATGGTTCTGATGCCACTTATTTATCTCCTTTTCATCTGTCACGGCCCGTTACCCATGATGCGAATCCTCCATTCGCTGCCCCGCACCCACAAGCTGTTGCTGTTACCCGTTGCCACCATGGTCACCGTGCTGGGCGCACAGAAGATCGTCACCTCCTTCGAAGATGTCCAGCGTGACAGCCAGACGCTCGACACCGTTCTTGTCCCCCTCGAGGCCGATGCCAGCCCTGGTCTGCCCTCGCTGCGCACGGAGCGGACGCCGGTCGCCGATGCCATCGAGATGGCCAGCCGTGCCCTCGACGCCACACGAGGCCATGTCCCGCTCTCCGAGCTCACCGCCTCGGAAATCGTCGATATCGACCTGGTCAGCTCGGCCAAGGCCAGCCGTGCCGACCCCGGGATTCCCGAGACCCTCGCCCTGCCCGCCCAGCGCCCCGGCGCCCAGCAGGGTGACACCGGGATACTGACGGATGGCGTTGCCAGCCTCGATGATGGGGCCCTGCACATGGCCGTGGTCATCGGGACCATCGCCGGCGGCATGCTCGATCACGATGGCGGGCTGGTGGCCGATGCCACCTCCTACGAGGAGATCTCCGAGGACGAGCTCGAACTGTTCGACGAGGGGCCGATCCAGCTGGAGGAGGAGATTGCCGCCAGCGAGCCCTTCGTGCCGGAGTGGACCACCTACGAGGTCCAGGCGGGCGATACCTTCGCGATCATGGCGCAGAAGCACCTCGGCATGGGCTACCGCGAGGTGATGAACCTGCTGGAGGGCCTGCCCGAGCCTCGGCTCCTGACCCACTGGCGGCAGGGCAACCGCTTCGAGTACCAGCTCGACGAAGAGGGTCGCCTGCTCGCGCTGCGCCTGATGAAGAACGCCCGGGACGGCTTCCTGGTCGAGCGGCAGGAGGAGGGCTTCGAGGTCGCCACCATCGAACGCGCCGGCGAGGCCACCCAGCGCCTCTTCGCCGGCAGCATCAGCGGCAGCTTCGCACGCTCGGCCAAGGCCACCGGCCTGACCAGCGCCGAGGTCTCGGAACTCTCCCGGGTCCTGGAAAAGAAACTCGACTTCCGCCGCGACACCCGTCGCGGCGATCGTTTTCAGGTGCTGGTGGAGTCCGACATCATCGACGGCGAGAGCCTCGACCCACGGGTGCTGGCGGTGGAGTACGCAGGCGAGCGCATGAATCTCACCCTCGTGCGCAACGCGGATGACAATCGCTTCTACACGCCGGACGGCGAGAGCCTCGACCCGGCCTTCAACCGTTACCCCTTCGACGGTCGCTACCGGCTGAGCTCGCACTTCAATCCGCGCCGCAAGCACCCGGTCACCGGCCGCATCAGTCCCCACAAGGGCACCGACTTCGCCATGCCGATCGGCACCGCCGTCCAGTCGCCCGCCAACGGCCGCGTGGAGAAGGTCGGTAACCATCCGGCGGCCGGCCGCTACGTGGTGATCCGCCATGACAATGGCTACAAGACCCGCTACCTGCACCTCTCCAAGCCCCTGGTCAGCAACGGCCAGCGCGTTGCGATGGGCGAGCGCATCGCGCTGTCCGGCAACACCGGGCGCAGCACCGGCCCTCACCTGCACTACGAGGTCCTGGTCAACAACAGCCAGGTGAATGCCATGAAGGTCGCCCTGCCCGAGAACCAGAGCCTCCAGGGCGAGCAGCTGGTGGCCTTCCAGCGCCAGGCAGAGCCCGTGCTGGCCGCCCTGCAGAGCGGCGAGACCGGCACCGTGGTCGCCAGCACCGGCGAGGTGGAAACGACCGACGACGGGGGCTGACCCTCGCCGCCACCGCCTCTCCGCGCCCCGCCCTCGAGCGGGGCGCGGTCGTTCAGGGGTGCCGCGCCTACTGCCGGAGGCCCCACCGGGGTACACTGGCGCCCCCACGGATCGGAGCCCCTCGGCATGTCCTCACCCCATGCCCATCCCCGACCGGCCGCGCCGCCCGAGCGCCGCCTGGCGAGCTTCCTCGGCGTCTTTCGCTATAGCCACCGTGCCCTGGCGCTGGTCTGGCAGACCTCCCGCCCGCTGACCCTGGGGCTCGCGCTCTGCACCCTGGTCGCCGGGGTCCTGCCCGCGGTGGCGGCCTGGATCGGCCAGCTGATCGTCGATGCCGTGGTCGCGGCAATGGCACTGCATCGCGACACCGGGGAGGTCGACTGGTGGGGGGTGCTGCGCTACGTGCTGGCCGAGGCGGGCGTGATCGCCACCATCGCCCTGGCTCAGCGCGGCCTCTCGGCTCAGCAGTCGCTGCTGCGCGCCCTTCTCGGCCAGAAGGTCAACGTGATGATCCTCGAGAAGGCCGGCACCCTCTCGCTCGAGCAGTTCGAGGACTCCGAGTTCTACGACAAGCTGACCCGGGCCCGCCGCGAGGCCTCGACGCGCCCGCTGGGCCTGGTCAACAAGACCTTTGGCCTCGCCCAGAACGCCATCTCGCTGGCCAGTTTCGGCGTGCTGTTGGTGCAGTTCTCGCCCTGGGCGCTGCTGGTGCTGGTGATCGGCGCCCTGCCGGTGTTCATTTCGGAGGCCAAGTTCTCCGGCGATGCCTTCCGGCTGTTCCGCTGGCGCTCGCCGCAGACCCGCATGCAGATGTACCTGGAGACGGTGCTGGCCAGGGAGGACAGCATCAAGGAGGTCAAGCTGTTCGGGCTTGAGCCGCTGCTGCTTGAGCGCTACCGGAGCATCTTCGAGACGCTCTACGACGAGGATCGCCGCCTGACGCTTCGCCGCGAGAGCTGGGGCTTCCTGCTCGGGCTGCTGGGTACCCTGGCCTTCTACGCCGCCTACGCCTGGGTGGTGGCAGAGACCGTCACCGGGAGACTGACCCTGGGCGAGATGACCATGTACCTGATGGTCTTCAAGCAGGGCCAGGCCGCACTCTCGGCGAGCCTCACCGCCATTGGCGGGATGTACGAGGACAACCTCTACCTCTCGAACCTCTACGAATACCTGGAACAGCCGGTGCCCGCCGAGAGGGGCACCCTGACCACGGGGGCACGTCCCGGCGACGGCATCCGCTTCGAGGGCGTGGGCTTCACCTACCCCGGCGCCGAGTCCCCGGCCCTCTCGGGCATCTCGCTGCACCTGCGCCCGGGCGGTAGCCTCGCCCTGGTGGGCGCCAACGGCTCGGGCAAGACCACCCTGATCAAGCTGCTGACACGCCTCTACGAGCCCAGCGAGGGGCAGATCCTGCTCGACGGCAGTGACCTGCGCGACTGGGAGGTCCAGGCCCTGCGCCGGCGCATCGGGGTGATCTTCCAGGACTTCGTCCGCTACCAGATGAAGGTCGGCGAGAACCTCGGGGCCGGAGATGTCGCGGCCTTCACCGACGAGGCCCGCTGGCAAGCCGCCGCCCGTCGCGGCCTGGCCGACGAGTTCATCGCCGGGATGCCCGGCGGCTACCACACCCAGCTGGGGCGCTGGTTCAAGGGGGGCCAGGAGCTCTCCGGTGGCCAGTGGCAGAAGATCGCTCTCTCCCGGGCCTACATGCGCGAGGGCGCCGACATCCTGGTCCTCGACGAGCCCACGGCGGCCATGGATGCCGCGGCCGAGGCAGCCGTCTATGCCGACTTCCGGGAACACAGCCGCGACCGGATGACCATCCTGATCTCGCACCGTTTCTCGACGGTGCGCGCCGCCGACTGGATCCTGGTGATCGACAACGGCGAGATCCTTGAGCAAGGCGACCATGAGAGCCTGATGGCCGCCAATGGCCGCTACGCACGGCTGTTCCGCCTGCAGGCCAGGGGCTACCGCTGAGCCAGGCCACGGCAGCGGCCCCGCTACCGGGTCAGGGGCGGTCCAGGGCCGACAGCAGGGTGGCATCGCGCTGGTAGACGTCCGGCCGGAAGACCAGCTCGCCATCCTCGCCCGGGTGCACCGTCCAGTAGTGCAGGATCACCGGTACGTGACGCTCGAGATGGATGTTGCGGGTCGCGCCCTCGGCGACCAGCGAGGCCACATGGGCGGGGGTGCCGGTATCATCGAAGAGGTGCTGGGCCAGTTCGAGTACCCCCTGCACGCGGATGCAGCCGGAGCTGAAGGCCCGCTGCTCGCTGGCGAAGAGGCCCTGGGCCGGGGTGTCGTGCAGGTAGACGAGGTGATTGTTGGGGAAGCGCAGCACGACGCGTCCCAGGGCGTTCTGCGGGCCGGGCCGCTGGCGAAGCATGACGTTGCCGGGCCGTGACCAGTCGACCTCGCGCGGATCGAGTCGCTGGCCGGAAGGCCCCAGCACCATGAGGTCCTCCCGCCACAGGTAGCCGAGGTCGCGGCGCACCTTGGGCAGCACGTCCTCGCGCAGGATAGTCGGCGGCACCGTCCAGGTGGGGTTGAGGGTCAGGTGAGTGATCGCCGAGCGCAGAGAGGGAGTGCGGCGGTAGGGCCGTCCCACCACGATGCGCGATCGCCACACCCCGCCGTCGGGACGGAAGTAGCTGATCCGGTAGCCGGCGATGTCCACCAGCACGAAGGAGTCCGGCAGCCCGTGGAGCAGCCAGCGGGCGCGCTCCAGGTTGACCCGGATCTGGGCGATGCGCTCGTCCACCGGCACGTTCAGGGCCTCCCGGGTACGGGGACCGACGATGCCGTCCGGCTCGAGCAGGTGGCGACGCTGAAAACGCTTCACGGCCGCCACCAGGGCGTCATTGTAGCGACGTGGCGCCACGTCAGCCGACTCGTCCCCGGCAAAGAGATCGGCCACCATCACCTCCAGCTCGCCGATGATCGCCAGGCGCTCGCGCAGCAGCGGCACATCGTCGTGGAGGTCGCCCGGGCGCAGCGATTGCTGGCGGGCCGGCAGCCTCGGCCAGCCGCCCTGTCGCTCGATGTGGCGGTAGCGGGACAGCCCTGCGCGCAGGCGCTCGTAGGGAACCGCCGAAGGACGCGCCTGGGCGAAGGCCCGCTCGACGCGCCGGGCATCCACCGCCCGCGAGACCGCCGCCAGGTCCAGGGGTGGCGCATCGATGGGCACCTCCCAGTCCGGGTCGATGCGGTGGGGATCCACCTTGCCGCGCTGGAGATGACGCAGGGCCGTCAGCAGGGCACGGCTGGCCTGCAGGTCGAAGCGTGCCCGGGCGGCCGGCCTCTGCTCCTCGGCCCGCATCTGCCGGTGTCCCGCCACCAGTACATCCGGCCGGTAGTCCCGCGGGTTGAGGCCATCTGCCTCCAGGCTTCGCAGGGCTGCGGCAAGGCCGGTGACGGCCTCGGCCTCCTGCCAGGCGAGCCGCCCCTCACGGGCGGCGTAGAAGTCCTGCAGGGCGGCCTCTTCCTCGGCTAGCCGCTCGGCGAGGGCAACGACCACGGCGGCCTCGCCCTCCTCGGCGAGGGCCCAGCCACTCACCGAGAGCAGCATCCCCACCACGAGAACCAGTGTCATCAATCCTCTGGCTGAGGGCATGGGGTCCTGGCTCCTGCGTTGAGAATGCGGTCTGGTCATCGTGTTGTCCTTGGCCATAATAGTGGTCGACATTGAGCCGCAGGGAAGCCGGCCCCTCTTGCACGTGTTCCCCTCGCCGTCCAGGAATGGCCGACGACCGGGCCCAGCATGCCACACGACAGGTTTCCCTAATGCCCACACCCTTCCTGAATCGATGGCTTCCCGGCATCGCCCTGTGCAGCGGACTGCTCCTGGGCACGCCGGCCACCCTGGCCGGCGACGACTTCCTGGCCCAGGCCTACAAGCCGGATACGCTGCGCCAGTTCTCTCTCGACCAGACCCTGACCCGGCTGGCGCCCGATGCGGACCCCCGGGTCCTGCGCCTGGCGGCCCGTGCACTCTCCTGCGCCGACCCCGACGCCAAACGGCTGGCGGTGATCGACTTCTCGCTGCCTTCCACCGAGCCGCGCCTCTGGGTGTTCGACCTTCAGCGCCGCCGGCTGTTGTTCGAGGAACTGGTCTCCCACGGCCAGGGTTCCGGCAATGCCATGGCCGAGACCTTCTCCAACGTCCCGGAAAGCCACCAGTCCAGCATCGGTCTGTTCCGCACCATGAACAGCTACCGGGGCCGTAACGGCTACTCGCTCCGCCTGGAGGGCCTCGAGCCCGGCGTCAACGACCTGGCCTACCAGCGCGCCATCGTCATCCACGGCGCCGACTACGTCAGCGAGGCCTTCATTGAGCAGACCGGCCGCCTCGGCCGCAGCCACGGCTGCCCGGCGGTTCGCCAGAAGGTTGCCGCACCGCTGATCGACAGCATCAAGGAGGACCAGTACCTGTTCACCTACTACCCCGATCCGGAATGGCTGGCGAGCTCGGACTTCTTCCACTGTGACCGGGATGAGGCGCAACTGGCCCTGAACTGACCCGCGTCCTGCCATGATGCCACCGCCGGCGGCACCATGGCAGGACACACCGGTACCGGGCACGACTCCGATATCCTCGATACCGACTGGCGGTGTTGCGTTGAGCGCCAGGATTGCAGCCGTGTCCTGGCCTGGGCCATGCTGGAAATTCACGGGTCACTGGCACAGGAGAGGACGATGCAGCATCGTGTATTACTGATTACCGGAGCGTCGAGCGGGATCGGGGCCGCCACGGCACGGGCCGCCTCACGGGAAGGCTACAAGCTGGTGTTGGCCGCCCGCTCCCGAGATAAGCTGACGACCCTGGCCGAGGAACTGGGCCCGGAGAATGTGCTCGCCATCGGCTGCGACGTCACCGCCATGGAGGATCAGCAGGCGATGGTCGAGCAGGCCATGGAACGCTTCGGTCGCATTGATGCCGTGTTCGCCAACGCAGGACGCGGCGGCTCGCCGGGAGGCTTCAGTGGCGCCGACCACGAGGCCTGGCGTGAGATGATCCTGACCAATATCTACGGCGTGGGGCTGACCCTGCAGGCCACCCTGCCGGCACTGCGCCGCAGCCGTGGCCATGTGCTGCTGACAGGCTCGGCCGCCGGCCGCACCACCATACCCGGCTCCATGTACGGCGCCACCAAGTGGGCGGTGAGCGGGATCGGCTACAACCTGCGTGAGGAGCTACGCGGCAGCGGCATCCGCGTGACCCTGATCGAGCCCGGCATGGTGAATACCCCCTTCTTCGACGACCCCCCGGAGCACGCCCTGGAAGACCGTGACATCGCCAACGCGGTGACCTATGCCCTGGGTCAGCCGGAACACGTGGATGTCAACGAGATCCTTATTCGTCCCACGCCCCCGCTGGCATGACCCTCACCTCGGCACACGAACAACGCTCAAATCAACCAAAAGGCCTACCCCATGACACTCTCGATCGGTGACAGGATTCCGGACATCACCCTCAAGACCAACGGCCCCGATGGGCCACAGGACCTCTCCACCGGCGAGTTCTTCGCCGACCGGCGCGTGGTGCTGTTCGCGGTGCCCGGCGCCTTCACGCCTGGCTGCTCCAACACTCACATGCCCGGCTTCGTGGTCCGCGCCGATGACATCCTCGCCAAGGGGGTCGATGCCCTCGCCTGCCTCTCGGTGAACGATGCCTTCGTGATGGGCGCCTGGCAGAAGGACCAGAATGCCCAGGCGATCACCATGCTCGCCGACGGCAACGCCGAATTCACACGTGCCATCGGCATGGACAAGGATGCCACGGCCGGCGGCATGGGCATCCGCAGCCTCCGCTATGCCTTGATCGCCTATGATGGCGTGGTGGAGTACCTCGGCGTCGATACCGAGAAGGGCGTGGTGGACAAGAGCAGCGCCGAGACAATCCTCGACAAGTTGGCCAGTTCCAGCTAGCGCACGCTCTCTAACCGGGCGATGCTCGAGTTACCGCGACTGAACTGACAGGCATGCTTCGGCGGCCGACGGGGCTGCCTTCAAGGATAGGCCAGCCTCCCTGCCGAAGTGATAGTCGGCATCCGCATCGAACTGCCCACCAGGTTCGGGCAGCAAAATGCTCGGATGCACGACCCTGGAGAGGTCACAACTAGCGACTGAGAGTGGACCCATCATCGTCATACAGCGGGTAGCTGCCCTGCTCGTCGTGATCCTCGGGGCCGACCAGGGCCGGCGTGAAGACGCAGAGCACGGTCATCCCCCTCTCACTGCTGAGGACATGCTGCTGGTGCTTGTCCAGGGCATAGAGGACGCCCGGTTTCAGCGCCCACCTGCCCCCCTCGGTCAGGTCTTCAATGCTGCCCTCCCCCTCCAGGCAGATCACCGTCTCCCGGTGGTTGCGATACCACATGCGCAGTTCCTGCCCCGGCTTGATATAGGTCTCATGGACGGAGTGGCCCATCCCGTCGGCGCGAAGCGTATAGCGTCGACTGATGAACTTCTCCTCGTCGATGGCATTCTTTTCGGCGTCCTCATGGGTTCGAACGATCATGTCCGCTCGCTCCTCTCACGTTTGAAACCGTCTGATGGCAGGTCAGGCTCGCTGGGAGGGATCCGGAATGGTCGGGAACCGTGGCGGATGAGCCTCCATGAAGGCATGACAGGCGCGTAATACCCGAATGTCGTCGTACTTGCCGCCCGCCAGCTGGAAACCCACCGGCAGCCCGGTATCGGTGAAGCCGCAGGGCACCGAGGCCGCGGGTTGCTGGCTGAGGTTGAAGGGATAGGAGAACGGTGCCCACTCCTCCCAGTCCTTCATGCCGCTCCCCGGGGGAACTTCCTGATTGACCTCGAACGGCGGGATGGGCACGGTCGGCGTCATCAGCAGATGGTACTCCTGATTGAAATGCTCGAGGCGCTCGGTAAGTCGCGCCCTTTCCACCAGCGCCCGAAACAGATCTACGGCGCTCCAGCTCTCTGCCTCACGCGCATTGGCCACCAGGCCGGGATCGAGCTTGTCACGCAGACGATCATCGAGCTGTGACCACTGTTCCAGCGAGGCCGTGAACCAGAGCTTCTTGAAGATATCCAGGGGGGACTCGAAGCCGGGATGAATTTCCACCACCTCGGCTCCCAGCGTTTCCAGCTTCCGCGCGGCTTCGTTCACCCGGTCGGCGACTTGACGATCCACCTGGGCATACCCCAGATCCGGTGAGTAGGCGATACGCAGGCCATGCAGCCCCCGGTCGAGATCCTGCCCCCAGTCATCCGGCTGACCCCGCGTGGCATAGGGATCCCGATAGTCATAGCGGCCGATGACATTGAGCATGCTGATGGCGTCGCGCACGTTGCGAGTCAGGGGTCCCAAGTGCGAGAGGGTCGGCTCCTTGGCCGGCGGCCACTGCGGCGTCCAACCGAAGGTAGGCTTGAAGCCGAAGACCCCGGTAAAGGCCGCCGGAATACGGATAGAGCCACCGGAGTCTCCCCCCTGATGGAGTACCCCCATGTTGAGGGCGGCGGCCACGGCGGCCCCCCCGGACGAGCCCCCGGGGGTCAACCGCGTATCCCAGGGATTGAGGGTGGCACCGAACGCCCGAGTGTCGGTGACCGCTTTCCACCCGAATTCAGGGGTGTTGGTCTTGCCCAGGATGACGGCCCCCGCCTCCCGCAACATTCGGGCGGGCGGGGCGTCCTGTTCACAGAGCGTATCCGGTACGGTCAGCGATCCCTCCCGACACGGCATGCCGGCAACCTCGGTGAGATCCTTCAGCGAGACTGGCACCCCATCGATCGGGCTCAACGGCTTGCCCTTACCCCAGCGCCGTGCCGAGGCCTTGGCCGCTGACTCTGCCCCTTCATGATCCACGTGGACATAGGCATTCACCTTGTCGTTGAAGCGATCGATGCGCTCGAGAGCGGCTCTTGTGGCTTCCAGTGGCGAGGCGTCACGCGACCTGAAGAGCGCCAGGAGGCTTTGTGCATCCATCATGCCAAGATCCGAATCGCTCATGCCGATGTTCCTCCGATGGTCGCCCTGATAATGGTTTATCCACCTTAGATCAGGCCGATTCGGTGATCCAACCGCAGCGCACGCTGCTTCACTTCCCATTCTTTGATTCGCCTAAGTCCCCATGTTGCTCCTCGGGACCATCGGATTAGAGCCGCCGGGCAGCCTGATCCTGCAGTGACACCACTTGCCTTCCCATCAACGACAGCGGTTTACCCTGAAAGCCAGGCTCGTGCCAGGGTGATGGTCGTCATCAGGCTCGGCCGTTATGCTGCTGGGGTTGATGCACTGCAGCGGCGGCCAGGCCTGGCCGCCCGGGCCGAGGAGCCAAGATGAGCGAGAGACGACGGATCGACCTGGCCCTGCAGGGTGGCGGCGCCCACGGCGCCTTCACCTGGGGCGTGATGGACCGCCTGCTCGAGGACGAGCGCATCGAGATCGAGGGCATCAGCGGGACCAGTGCCGGCGCCATGAACGGCGTGGTGATGGCCGATGCCCTGACCCGCGGCGACGAATCCACCGCCCGCGTGGCCCTGCGCGACTTCTGGCGCGCCGTCAGCCGGGCGGGCATGGCGAGCCCCGTGCGCCGAACCCCGCTGGACGTGCTGACCGGGAACTGGAGCCTCGACCACTCCCCGGGCTACAT
Organism: Halomonas rhizosphaerae; assembly: GCF_030012485.1. Classification (NCBI taxonomy): domain Bacteria; kingdom Pseudomonadati; phylum Pseudomonadota; class Gammaproteobacteria; order Oceanospirillales; family Halomonadaceae; genus Halomonas; species Halomonas rhizosphaerae. The sequence goes on along the minus strand of NZ_JASCQQ010000013.1, from coordinate 83,420 downwards.
CGCCCTGGACCTGATGAGCCGGCTGGTCTCGCCCTACCACTTCAATCCCTTCAACTTCAACCCTCTGCGCGACATCGTCGCCGAACGGGTCGACTTCGACCGGGTCCGCGGCTGCGAGGACCTCAAGCTCTTCGTCACCGCCACCAACGTGCGCAGCGGCAAGCAGCGGATCTTCTCCCGCGAGGAGATGAGCCTCGATGCGGTGATGGCCTCGGCCTGTCTGCCCACGGTCTTCCAGGCGGTAGAAATCGACGGCGAAGCCTACTGGGATGGCGGCTACATGGGCAATCCCTCGCTCTCGCCGCTGCTTCACCAGTGCAGCGCGGGCGACATCCTGGTGGTGCAGATCACCCCCATGTACCGCCAGGAGGTGCCCACCAGCGCCGCGGACATCCTGAACCGCCTCAACGAGATCACCTTCAATGCCGCCCTGATCAAGGAGGTGCGGACGATCGTGATGCTGCAGAAGCTGCTCGGCGAGCATGACATCGACATCGGCTGCTACCGGGAGGCGCGGCTCCACCACCTCAGCGGCGACGAACCCCTGTCGCACCTCTCCGTCTCCAGCAAGCTCAACGCCGAGTGGGCCTTCCTCTCCCACCTGCATGAACTGGGGCGCGAGACCACCGAGGCCTGGCTCACCCAGCACTTCGACGATCTGGGCCAGCGCTCCACCCTGGACGTGGAACGCATCTTCCAGGAGGCAGAGGCGCCTCGCTGAGCCAACGTTGACGGGGCCTCGCGATATCGCATTGCAGCATGAGCGAACACCGACCATGCTCGAAACAGGATGGCACCTCGCCGTCCGACAGGCATCCAACCAGGCAGGACCACAGGCAAGGAGGTGAACGTCGTATCGAGCGGGACGACACCGCGGGGCCCCTGTCACGTCACTGACATCGTGCGCCGGCAGTGTCGACACTATGACGACAAGGAGAACTGCGCCGATGGTACGCATCGACAAGAAGGCCACCCGGCTCTACGTGCTGGACACCAATGTCCTGATCCACGACCCCGCCGCCCTCTACCAGTTCGACGAGCACGAGGTGGTCATCCCCATGACCGTGCTCGAGGAGCTCGACAAGCACAAGAACGGCATCCGCGAGATCGCCCGCACCGCCCGCCAGGTCAGCCGTACCCTGTCAGACCTCACCGCCAACGTCGATATCGACCAGATCCGCGACGGCATTCCCATCCCCCGGCTCATCGGCCCCGAAGGCCGCCTGCGCCTGCTCTGCTACACCGACCTGAAACCCCTGGACCCGCTGGAGGAGAGCCCCGACAACCGCATCCTGGCCGAGACCTGCCGGCTGCGCGACGAGCGCCCGGACGCCTCGGTGATACTCGTCACCAAGGACATCAACCTGCGGGTCAAGGCGGCCGCGCTGGGGGTGCCGGTGGAGGACTACCTCACCGATCGCGCCTTCGACGACAGCGACGCCATGATCGACGGTGCCCGGATCTATCCCGATGCCGGCCACGACGGCAGCGGGCTCTGGGACAGCCTGGCGGTCGACGTCAAGGTCGAGCGCCAGGACCACAGGATCGTCTACCGCCTGGCCGGCGACATCCCCCGCGAATGGCACCTCGGCATGCTGGTCTCCGACAGCGACAACGGCGCCAGCTTCGAGGCCATCGTGCGCGAGGCGGGGCCGAAGCACGCCCACCTCGAGCTGCTCACCAACTACCGTCACGCCACCAGCGTCTGGGGGGTGCACGCCCACGACAGCCGGCAGAACTTCACCCTCAACCTGCTGATGGACGACGACATCGACCTGGTGACCATCGCCGGCAGCGCGGGCACCGGCAAGACCTTCATGACCCTGGCCGCGGCCTTCCAGCAGACCCTGGACACCAAGCGCTTCGAGCGCATCGTCTTCACCCGGGCGCCGATCTCGATGAGCGAGGACATCGGCTTCCTGCCGGGCACCGAGGAGGAGAAGATGTCGCCCTGGATGGGGGCCTTCCACGACAACATGGACAACCTGCTGCGCGACGAGCACGACGGCAGCAGCACCTGGAACCAGGACGCCACCCGCCAGCTGCTCGGCTCGCGAGTGCAGATCCGCGCGCCCGGCTTCATGCGCGGGCGCACCCTCAACGACACCTTCCTGATCATCGACGAGGCGCAGAACTTCACTCCCAAGCAACTCAAGTCCCTGATCACCCGGGCCGGGCGCAACACCAAGATCGTCTGCCTGGGCAACGTCGGCCAGATCGACACGCCGTACTTGACCGCCAACACCTGCGGCATGGCGGCGGTGGTCCAGCACTTCCGCGACTGGCCCCATGCCGGCCACGTGACCCTCAAGAGCGTGGAGCGCTCGCGCCTGGCGCTGGCCGGCGAGGAGCTGCTCTGACCCGCGCCCCCGCCCGGCCTGACCCGTCGCCATTGGCGGCGGGTCAGGCCGGGCCAAACACCATCAACAGGGCCAGCCCCGCGGCCACGCCCATCATCAGCACCGCCGCATGGCGGCGTAGCCATCCCTCGCCGCGCGTCATGCCGTCCAATGCCTCGATGGCGTCGCGCTCGCGTGCCACCCACCAGGCCACCCAGGCGCCCTGGACGCTGCCGAGCCGGTCCAGACTGCCCTGAGCCCACGCACGTAGCCGCTGCCAGCCCCCCATCAGCAGCCACCAGAGGTCGCCGGATGGTAGTCGCCGGGTGACCCGCAGCGGACGCCACCGCGCCACGCCCCAGGTCGCGACCGAGCCCGCAAGGCCCAGGACCAGCGGCCACAGCAGCCCGGGGAGCTCGGCCAGCGGTGGCCAACCCTGATCGACGAGCTCATCACCCAGCCACCAGGGCAGGGTCAGTGCGGCCAGCAGGGTCGCCAGCCAGGCCAGCGGCATGGCCGACAGCAGGGGTTCCAGGCCATCCTGGCGGGCCTGGCGATCGGTCTGCCACTGGCACCAGAGGGTGCGGGTCATCAGCGCCGTGGTGCCCACCGCCGCCAGGGAGAGCCAGGTCGCCACGACCTTGTAGCCGCCGTCGTAGAGCACCGCCTTGAAGGCCCACTTGGCGGCCAGCCCCGAGGCCAGGGCCCCGGTAAGCGACAGCGCCGGCAGTGCCAGCAGGGTCCAGAGCAGCCAGGCCGGCAGGCGCGGCGGGTGCTCGCCGATACCCACCCCGAGGAACAGCGCCCCCTTGGTCAGGCCGTGATGGGCGGCGAACAGCACCACCGCCATCGACAGCGCCGGCCACAGGGCGGGGGCGACGAGCCCCATGGCCACCAGGGCGGTGATCATGCCCATCTGGCTGACGCTGGAGTAGGCCAGCACCACCTTGGGGTGGCACTGGCAGACCCCGTAGAGGGCCGCCCCGATGGCGGCCGCCAGGCCGGCCACCAGCATGGCCCGGCCCAGCCAGGCGAACGCTTCCGTGGCGGCCGGCTCACCCAGCGGCAGGGTAGCGAGCCAGCCGACCAGGCCTGCCTTGATCATCGCCCCGCTGAGCACCGCGCTGGCCGGCGTCGGCGCCACCGGATGGGCCAACGGCAGCCAGAGGTGCAGCCCCACTACCCCCGCCTTGACCCCGAAGCCGAGCCACAGCAGCAGGCCCATCCAGGCACCGCCCGGTGCCTCGCCCATTCCCTCGCGCAGGCCGCCCAGCGTGGTGGTGCCGGCACTCCCCGCCCCCCACAGCAGCCCGGCCAGGATCAGGCCCTCGCCCAGCACCGCCATCACCAGGTAGGCCTGGCCGCCGGTGCGCGCGTCCCGGGTCCCCGCATGCACTACCAGGCCGTAGCCAGCGAAGGTCATCACCGCGAAGCCCAGATAGAAGCTGGCGATGTCCTCGGCGACGAGCAGCAGCAGGTTGCCGGAGAGCGTCAACGGCCAGAGCAGCGCGAAGCGCGTCAACCGGGCCTCGGCGCCCCCGTCGCCGGCCACCGCCTTGTCCAGTTCTCCGGCCAGGTAGCCCCGGGCATAGCCCCCCGCCAACAGCCACAGCAGCGCCGTGACGGCCAGCAACGCGTTCCGCGTACCGTCAAGCGCCCAGTGCCCGCCGAACAGCCACCAGTCCAGTACCAGCGCCCCCTCCTCCACGCTCAGGGCCAGCGCCAGGGCGGGCAACGGCGCAGTACACCAGAGCCCGTCGATCAGAGCAGCCGGACGTCCACGATCGGCCAGGGCCGCCATCAGCGGCACCCGCAGCATCAGCAGCAACGGCCAGAGCAGTGCGGTAGGCATCGCAAGGGCAAGAAGCGCATCGCTCATGGCAGATACTCCGCGTTGACCACACGGGTCGCCCACTCCAGCGGGCTGAAGGGCATGCCCGCCAGCATGCCGGCCATCAGGCTGAACAGCGCCGTTGCCACTGCCGGCACCAGCAGCCAGCCGTGGGTCTCCAGCCGGCCCAAGCGACGCTCCTCGGGCCATACCCCCACGCCATGATCGGGTCCGGGACGAAACCACAGCCGGCCGAGGACCGGCAGGAAGTAGGCGGCGTTGAGCAGGCTGCTGGCCACCAGCACGATGATCACCCAGGGCATCCCGGCCTGGATTGCCCCGGTGCCCAGGTACCACTTGCTCAGGAAGCCCACCACCGGTGGCAGGCCGATCATGCCCAGCGCCCCCACCGTGAAGGCCAGGCTGGTCAGCGGCATGCGTCGACCGGCACCGTCGAGTTCGTCGATGCGGTGGATGCCGAGTTCCTCGGCGTAGTTGCCCGCACAGAAGAACAGGGTGATCTTCATCAGGCCCTGGTGCAGCAGGTGCGAGAGCGCGGCGATGGTGCCCAGCGGGCCGAACAGGCCGATGCCGAGCACGATGTAGGAGACCTGGCTCACCGTGGAGTAGGCCAGCCGTGGCTTTAGCTCCTGCTGGGCCAGGGCACGCAGCGAGCCGAAGAGGATGGTTACCGACGCCACGACCACCAGGCCGTACAGCAGCCCCAGCTCGGCGCTCAGCTCGATGCCGTACACGTCATAGACCAGCCGCACGATGCCGAAGGCGCCGGCCTTGACCACCGCCACCGCATGCAGCAGGGCGCTGACCGGCGCAGGCGCCACCATGGCCCGCGGCAGCCAGCCGTGCAGCGGCACCAGGGCCGCCTTGACGCCGAATCCGGCGATCAGCACCCAGAAGAGGCCCACCAGCAGCGGGCGGCGCTCGGGGCCGAGCTCGGCGAGGATCTCCCGCTCGCCGAACCGGATGTCCCCGGCCAGGACATGCAGGATGACCATGCCGACCATCAGTCCCATTCCGGCGGTCAGGGTGAAACGCAGGTAGACCTTGCCCGCCGCCAGTGCCTTAGAGGTTCCCCGGTGCACCACCAGGGGATAGGTGGAGAGGGTCAGCAGTTCGTAGAAGACCAGGAAGGTGAAGAGATTGCCCGCCAGGCTGATGCCCAGGGTACTGGCCACGCAGAGGCCGAAGAAGCCGAAGAAGCGCTTGCGATTGGGCGAGTCCTCCAGGTAGCCGATGGCATAGATGGTGGTGAGCAGCCAGAGCAGCGAGGAGAGCCCCGCAAACATGATGCCCAGATCGTCGGCGCGCAGCACGAAGGCCAGCCCCTCCAGGACTGGAAACTCGATGACATACTCGCGGCCGTGACTGAGTCCCCAGACCATCCAGGCCACCAGGCTCAGCTTGACCAGGGCCGCGCCCAGGTTGATGCCGGTGCGCGCCCGGAAGGCCCGCTCCGGCAGCAGGAAGATCACCACCGCGGCGACCAGCGATGTGCCCAGGGTCGCCAGGAGCAGGAGCGCCCCGCTCATGGCATGCCCTCCTCACGCAGCAGGGCCAGCGGCCACTCGGCGCCGAGCCCCAGCCCCAGGGCCGCCAGGGCCAGCAGCAGGGCGACGAGGTCCATGCCCGCGGGCAGCGGCCGGACCTCGTGGCGGGGCGAGGCCTCGACGAAGGCGCAGCGGAAGACCCGGAACACATAGGTGGCCGTCAGCAGGGTGCCGACCACCAGGACGACGACCCAGGGCCACTGCCCGGCGAGGATGGCCGCCTGCAGCAGCAGCCACTTGGCGGTGAAGCCGGCGCTGGGCGGCAGGCCCATCAGGGTCACCGCGGCGATGCCGAAGGTCATCAGCGCGAGCGGCAGCTGCCGACAGGCTCCCGCCAGGTCGGTGAGGCGGCTCACGCCGTCGGCCAGCACCAGGTTGCCGGCCGCCATGAACATCGCGGCCTTGGCCAGGGCATGCCCGGCCAGCTGCAGCCAGGTGGCCTGCCAGGCCAGGGTCGCCACCGCCGCCGAGGTGCCGGCCAGCAGCGGGAAGGCCAGCATCAGGTAGCCCAGCTGGCCCACCGTGGACCAGGCCACCACCTGCTTGAGGGCGCTGGCCCGGCAGGCCTGCAGCCCGCCCCACAGCACGGCCAGGCTGCCGAGCAGCCCGAGCAGCCAGGCGGCGGCCACCGCCTCGGGCACCAGCCGCTGCCACAGTTGCATCAGGATGAAGAAGGACGCCTTGACCACCAGGGCCCCGTGGAGGGCACTCACCGGCGTCCAGGCGCTGGCATGCACCGGCACCAGCCAGCCGTGGAGCGGGAAGATCGCCGCCTTGAGCAGCAGGCCGGCGGCCAGCAGTGCCATGGCGATGCCGGTTACCGCTCCCGGCTCGCTGGCGGCCGCCAGACCCGCCAGATCCAGCCGCCCCGTGGCCCCCAGCAGCAGCGCCACGCCCAACAGCCAGGCCAGCGACCCCACCAGGGCATAGAGCAGGTAGCGCATGCCCGCCAACAGCGCTTCCCCCGTGCCGGGCAGCAGCATCATGCCCACGGCGGTGAGCCCCATCAGCTCCAGCGCCGCGTAGAGGGTCAACAGGTCGGCGGCCACCCAGATCAGGCCAAGCGCCGCGGCCAGCCCCCCCAGCAACGGCCAGAACAGGGCGAAGGTCCGCTCGGGCACCGCGGCAGCTCGCCGGTGCCCGATCGCATAGGCCGCACTGGCCAGCAGCAGCAGCTGGGTGAGCAGCAACAGCAGGCCCGCCAGGCCGTCCAGGTGCCAGTGGAGCCGCAGCCCAGCGAGTGACCAGGCGCCCTCTAGCCCACCACCGACCGAGACGCGATGCAGCAGCCAGAGGGTCGCCAGCGGCAGCGGAGTGCCGACCAGGAGCACCGGCAACATGCGCCGCGGGGGAAGGCGCCATGCCGCCAGGCCCAGCAGCGGCGGGGCCAGCAGCGCCAGCCATAGCACCACCGCCTCGACCGACGGGGGCGCGTCCAGCGGCGCGCTCATGGCGTCGTCTCCGGTCCGGTCTCCAGGGTGACCCGGCCGTCCAGGGCATGCAGCCGACGCAACAGCGCCGCACCGAGCACCGAACCGACAAGGGCCACCATCAGCCCCACCAGGATCAGCCCCTGGACCTCCACCACCGGGCCGGCCAGACCGGCCAGCAGCAGGAAGACCCCGGAGCCCAGGACGTTGAAGGCCAGCAGGCGACGCAACAGGTGATGGTGGTGGGCGAAGGCCCACAGGCCCAGCGCCATGATGGCAAGCCCCGCAACCAGTAGCGGCCGGCGCGCCACCTCGGCCGACGCGGCGACTTCGCCGCTACCGGGCACCCCCCATACCGCCATCCCCGCCAGGGCCAGCCAGATGAGGGCCGCCAGCCAGCGAACCGGGGCCTGGTGGCGCGGGCGACCTTCATGGTCGCGCGGGGGAAGAGGAGACCGGGAACCCGGACGGCCCAGCCCATGGAAAAGGGCCATGCCGGTCAGCAGCGCGCCCATCACGGCCTCGGCCAGTGCCAGCCAGGGCGCACCAAGCCGCCACCAGGCCAGTGCCATCAGCAGCGCGAAGGCGATGAAGGCCAGGCAGGCGCGAGGAAGGTAGCGGTCGAGAAGACAGGACGCCGCCAGGACCACCAGCAGGCCGGCCGCAAGCAGCTCACCCGACAGCGACACCGCCGACTCAGCGGTCTTGGCGGTTGACGGCCTTCTCGATCAACGCCTCGCTCTCGCTGCAGGGGCCCTTCCTCAGTACGGTCTGGGCCTCGTGCCAGAGGCAGACGAAGCGATGGCAGGAGGCGCAGTGCACCTGGTCATCGGGGTTCTTCACCTGGGAGACCCGCATCAGGTGGCTGCCGCAGCTCGGACAGGCGACCGGCAGGCGAAAGTCTTCCGACAGGGACATGGCAATGCTCCTTGGGTTGCGTGGTGGATGGTACCCATCCTGCCGATTTCGTCCGCGATTCTCCAGCCACCCGCCCCGTCATCGGCGGGCATCCTCGTGAATCCGGGAATAGTCCGGCGACCCTGCCAGTCGATTGCGCCCCTCGTGCTTGGCCCGGTAGAGCGCCTGGTCGGCCTGGGACAACGCCAGGTCCAGGCTGCCCTCGGGTGGCAGCACCGCCAGACCCAGGCTCACCGTGATCCACAGCGTGGTGTCCGCCACCTCGATCTCGATCGCCTCCACCGCGGCGCGCAGGCGGTCGAGCACTCCCCAGGCCTCCTCGGGTGAGCTGTCCACCAGCATGATGGCAAACTCCTCGCCGCCGATGCGGGCGAAGAGGTCATAGGGGCGCAGGCTATCACGACAGGTCATGGCGAAGGCCTGCAGGGCCAGGTCACCGACGGCATGGCCATGGCTGTCGTTGAGGCGCTTGAAGTGGTCGATATCGAGCATCGCCACGGGCACCGAGCGGCCCTGGCGGGCGGCATGGGCGCGCACCGCCTCGCCGAAGTCGAAGAAGGCCCGGCGATTGAGCGCCCCGGTGAGCATGTCGGTGCTGACCAGCCGCTGGGTGCGCTGCTCTTCCTGCTTGCGCGGGGTGATGTCGAGCAGCATGCCGTCCCACAGGGTCGTGCCGTCACGGCGGCGAGAGGGGCTTGCCCGGCCCTCGAGCCAGCGGATGCCGTCGGCCGTCTCGAGGCGGAACTCCAGCGCCCAGGGTTCCAGGCTCACCGCCGACTGGGCCAGGGAGGTGCTCAGGGGGCTCTGGTCCTCGACATGAACCCGCTCCAGCAGCGCGTCGCTGCGGTCCATCACCGAGCGCGACGACAGGCCCGAAAGCGAGCACAGCCCGTCGCTGAGATAGAGGAAGTCGAGTCCGCCCCGGGCGTCCTGGCGAAGCTTGAAGACCGCCCCGGGGAGCCGCGAGAGGGTCCCCTGGAGCCGCTCCAGCAGGGCGTGGTCGTGCAGCGCCTTCTGACGCAGCTCCGTGATGTCGTGGAGGGTCACCAGCAGCCGCAGCGGCTCGCCCCGGTCCGCGCCAAGGGGCTGGAAGTCGCCATCCTGATGGGTCAGCCCGCCGTCGGCCCGGCGACACAGCAGCACGCCCCGCCAGGGCCGGCGACGCGCGACGCAGTGGGCCAGGGCATGGCTGATGTCGCCATGCAGCGGGTCCACGTCCAGGCAGGTGATGCGGCGGCCGACCAGGGCCTTGGCCGAATGACCGCTATGCTGCTCGAAACCCGGGTTGACGCGCAGGATGACCCCGTGGGCATCGGTGAGCACGACGACACCCGGGAAGCAGTCCAGCAGCGCTTCGGCCAGCGGCTCCTGCTCCCTCCTGTGCGATATCCACCTTCGCCACTTGTCCCTGATTCGCGCCATGCCCCGCACCCTGGGGATCCCCGCATCGGTTTCGGAAAGGGGCCTCCCGCCCCCATTCCCCACCCTACCCCAGGATGGCACGCAACACATCGAAAAATGACGAGGCCCGCTAGAGTTTCAGCCGGTCGGCCACATAGTCGGCGTCCTTGTCGCCGCGGCCGGAAAGATTGACCAGGATATGCTGGTCGACCGGCAGGGTCGGGGCCACGCGCATGGCCCAGGCCACGGCGTGGGCGCTCTCCAGCGCCGGGATGATCCCCTCGACCCGCGAGAGCGTCAGGAAGGCCTCGAGGCACTCGTCATCGGTGGCGCTCTGGTAGTCCACCCGGCCCAGCTCCTTGAGGTAGCTGTGCTGCGGCCCCACGCCCGGATAGTCGAGGCCCGAGGCGATGGAGTGCACCGGCATGGGATGGCCCGCCTCGTCCTCCAGCACGTAGCAGGCCATGCCGTGGATCTCGCCGGGCCGGCCCAGGGTCAGGGTGGCGGAATGACGACGGGTGTCGAGCCCCTCGCCGGCCGGCTCCACGCCCACCAGGTGCACGCCGTCATCCTCCAGGAAGGCGGTGAACATGCCGATGGCGTTCGAGCCGCCGCCCACGCAGGCGGTAACGTGATGGGGCAGGTGGCCGTGACGCGCCAGGAACTGCTCGCGAGCCTCGCGGCCGATGATCGACTGGAAGTCGCGCACCATCTTCGGGAAGGGGTGCGGCCCCACCACCGAGCCGATGGCGTAGATGAAGTGCTGTGGATCCTTGAGGTACTCCTCGAAGGCGCTGTCCACGGCATCCTTGAGGGTCGCCGTGCCGCGGGTCACCGGGATCAGGGTGGCGCCCAGGATCTTCATCTTGGTGACGTTGGGGTGCTCCTTCTCGATGTCCACCTGCCCCATGTGGATCTCGCAGGGGATGCCCACCAGGGCGCAGGCGGTCGCCAGCGCCACGCCGTGCTGCCCGGCGCCGGTCTCGGCGATCACCTTGGTCTTGCCCATGAACTTGGCGAGCAGCGCCTCGCCCAGGCAGTGGTTGATCTTGTGGGCGCCGGTGTGGTTCAAGTCCTCGCGCTTGAGGTGGATCTGGGCGCCGCCCAGTTTCTCGGAGAGCTGCCGGGCATGGAAGATCGGGCTGGGACGCCCCACGTAGTCGGCGAAGAGGCCGTCCAGCTCGTTACGGAAGTCCTCGCGGACGCGGATCTCCTCGTAGGCGGCGTCGATCTCGTCCATCACCGCCTTGAGCTCCGGGGGGATCAGCTGGCCGCCGAAACGGCCGAAATAGCCCTGGGCATCGGGGAGGTTGGCGAAGGGGGAAGCGCTCATGGTCTCGGTCCTGACGGCATGCGGAATAACGGCCTGCCATCCTGCCCCGCCCTCCCGACGCTGTCGAGGCGACCTTCGCCGAAGCCTCAGGCTGCCAGCCAGAGCCCGAAGTTGAGCAGCGCAAGGCTACCGAGCAGCAGGGCGACATTCAGCCCCAGCCACGGCAGCAGCGGCGAGGGATCGCCGGGGGCCAGCTCGGCAGGCAAGCGCCAGAGCCCGACCGCCAGCCTCAGTGCCGCGGGGGCGGCCAGCCACATCAGCAAGGCCCAGGCGGGCAGCCAGCCACCCAGCCAGGCCAGCGGGATCACCGCATAAGCACCGAGCACCAGGACCGCCACCAGGCGCGCCGCACGCCTCGGACCCAGCACGATGGGCAGGTGGTGGCGCCCGGCCTGGCGGTCAGGCTCGATATCCGGCAGCTGGTTGGCCAGCAGCAGCGCACTGACCATCAGGGTCGGCACCAGCGAGGCGGCCAGGGCCGTGGCGGAGAACGTTCCGGTGAGCGCCTGGTTCGCGCCCACCACCATCAGCGTGCCGAAGCCGATCCCCGGCGCCGCCAGGCAGAGCCAGGGGCGTCGGGTCAGCCAGCCGGTGTAGGCCACCACCAGCGCCATGCCGAGCAGCCCGTAGAGCAGCATGACCGGGCCCGAGCGCCACAGGAACCAGGCACCGATGGCGACCACCCCGGCCAGGCAGGCGAAGGCGGCGCGCCGCACCACCCCCGCCGCCTCGGGGTGCCGGGGCAGCGAGCCACTGCCGCCCGAGAAGGGCGTGCGGACGGTGGTGGCATCCAGGCCGCTGACGAAGTCGTGATGCTCGTTGAACAGGTTCACCGCGGCGTGGGCCAGCAGGGCGGCGAGCAGCACCAGCAGGATCGCGTGCCCCTCGGGGGCGTGGCCATCCTGCCAGGCGGTGGTCACCGCCAGGCCCGCACAGAGCGGCGAGAGCACCAGAAAGCCGGGGCGCGCACTGCGCCAGCAGGCGAGCAGCCCGGCGGCCGGGGACGTGGCCGCCGTCATGGGGCACTCATGGGCATGGAACGGAGCCCCTCAGCGGGCGAGGCGTTCGGCGAGCCAGCGGCCGATGTCACCGACCTGCTGCGGGCAGAGCGCATGGGCCATGGGATAGCGGCGATAGTGTGCCGGATAGCCCAGCGATTCGACCTGCTCGTAGCCGGCCTTGCCCAGCGACTCGGGGACCACCGGGTCGAAGCTGCCGTGGTGCACCTCGATGGGCAGGCCGCGATTGGCCTCGGAGAGCTCGATGCTGTCGGCCGTGGCGAAGTAGGTGGAGAGTGCCAGCAGGCCACCCAGCGGCGCCTCGAAGGAGAGCGCCGCCTGGTAGGCCACCGCCCCGCCCTGGGAGAAGCCCGCCAGGATGATGCGACGACTGTCGATGCCGTGCTCGACCTGTTCCCGCACCAGGGCCTGGATGCGCTCGGCGGAGGCCATCAGCTGAGGCTCGTCGATCTGACGGTCGAGGCTCATCTCCTTGATGTCGTACCAGGCCGGCATGACCATGCCGCCGTTGATGGTCACCGGCAGGCGCGGCGCATGGGGCAGGATGAAGCGCACGCCGGCATCGTCGGGCAGGGGCAGCGCCGGCACCAGCGGTTCGAAGTCATGGCCGTCGGCACCCAGCCCGTGGAGGATGAAGACGCAGGCGTCCGCGGGCTTGCCGTTTCTCGGCTCGATGATCAGTTCGCCGGGGTGATTCATGAGATCGTCTCCAGGGCCGCTCAGGGGATCGGTCAAAGGTCGACACCCTACCGCAAACGCCGCCCGGCGGCGAGCGCGTTCAGAAGGGCCAGATCAGCGGGATCAGGGCCAGGGCCACCGCGGCGGTCAGCAGGTTCAGGAGCCCGCCGAGGCGCAGGAAGTCACCGAAGCGGTAGCCACCGGGGCCGAAGACCATCAGGTTGGTCTGGTAGCCGATGGGCGTCAGGAAGCTGGCCGAGGCGGCGAACATCACCACGACCACATAGGGCATCGGGCTCACGCCAAGGCTCTCGGCACTGGCCATGACCACCGGAAAGGTGATCACCGCGGCGGCGTTGTTGGTGACCAGGGAGGTCAGCAGGGTCACCAGCACATAGACCGCACCCAGCAGCAGCCAGGGGTTGCCGTCGGCCAGCCCCAGGGCAACGTCGGCCAGGGTGGCCGCCGCCCCCGAGCTTTCCAGTGCCGCGCCGAGCCCGAAGGAAGCGGCGATGGTCAGCAGCACCTGGGTGTCCAGCCCCCGCTTGGCCGCCCCCACCGTGCAGCAGCCGGTGGCCAGCGCCAGGGCCGCACCGAGCATGGCGGCATTCATCATGCTGGTCACACCCAGGGTGGCCAGCAGCACCACGCCGGCCAGGATGCCCCAGGCCAGCCCGGCCTTCTCGTGGACCGGACGGGCCGAGCCGTTGACCTTGCTGATCAGCAGGAAGTCGCGCGACTGGCGATGCCGCTCGATGAAGGGCGGGCGCGCCTCCAGCAGCAGCACGTCGGCGGGCTGCAGGCGAATCTGGCCGAGGTTGCCGGCGACCCGCTCGCCGCCACGGCACACCGCCAGCACGGCGGCACCATAGAGGGTCCGGAAGTGGCCGTCGCGAATGCGCCGGCCGATGAACTGGCACTGGTCGGAGACCACTGCCTCCACCAGGCGGCGCTCCTTGAAGTCCTTCTCGAGGCTCGACGCGCCCTGCCGGGTCGGCACCAGGCCGCGGATCTGCTGCAGTTCCACGGCCCCCTCGCTGGTGCCGGCGAATACCAGACGGTCGCCGCCCTTGAGTCGCTCACCCGGCCCCACCACGCTGACGATGTTGCCCTCGCGCTCGATCTCGACCAGGAACAGCTCCTGGAGGTGGCGCAGCCCGGCCTCCTCCACCGTTCGGTCGACCAGCGGGCCGCCGGGGTCCACCTCCATCTCGATGGTGAACTCGCGGGGATTCTCGAAGGCCGCCTCCGCCCCTCGCCGCGCCGGCAGCAGCCGCGGCCCCAGCAGGATCAGGTAGACCAGACCCACCACCGCCACCGGCACGCCCACCCAGGCAATGTCGAACAGCCCCATGGCCAGGGAGGGGTCACGATCGATCAGCAGGCCATGCACGACCAGGTTGGTACTGGTGCCGAACAGGGTGATGGTGCCGCCGAGGATCGAGGCGAAACTGAGCGGCATCAGCAGGCGATGCGCCGGCACGGACACGCGCCGGCTCCAGCTCAGCACGGCCGGGATGAAGGTCGCCACTACGGGGGTATTGTTGAGAAAACCGCTCAGCGAGGCCACCGGCAGCAGCAGGCGCACCAGCGCCCGCCCCTCGCTGCGGGGACGCCCCAGCACATGGCGGATGATCAGGTCGATGCCACCGGTCTCGCGGATGCTGGTGACCAGCACATACATGAAGGCCACGGTGAACAGGCCCGTGCTGGAGAAGCCCGCCAGGGCCTGGCCGGGGTCGATCACCCCCAGGGTCAGCAGCAGGATTACCGCACCGAGCAGCACGATATCGGGGCCCACGCGCGAGAAGGCCATCAGCGGGAAGACGGCGATGACGACGGCGAGAGAGAGCCAGGCATCCAGCGGCATGGTCAGGTCCGGTCACGAAAGGGAAAGGCCCATTGTGACCGCCACCAGTTATTCTAAAAAGTTATTTTTAGAAATCTATCTATGTTTTATTGGAATATAAATAACGAAGGCTGCACAACGAGGAAGGCCCGCTTTCGCGGGCCTTCCTCACCTGCCGTGAGGCAGTCACATCATGGTCGGTCGACGTTCAGCCGATGACCTGGATGTTGGAAGCCTGTAGGCCTTTCTTGCCCTGGGTGACGTCGAAGGAGACCTTCTGACCGTCCTGCAGGGACTTGAAGCCTTCGGCCTTGATCTCGGAGAAGTGAGCGAACAGGTCGTCACCGTTGTCGTCCGGAGAAATGAAGCCAAAGCCCTTGGTGTCGTTGAACCACTTGACAGTACCGGTAGCCATTATCGAATTCCTCGAATAGCGTTAGATTGTGCCGGGAAATACCCGAGTTGCAGTGGGTAAAACAAGAAACTTTCACCGGGAAATCGACGCCATGAGCTTTCGATGACCACTTGCGATGTTCCACTTGCTAACCAACTGCGGGCATAGTGCGCCGTTGCCGGGCGCAGGTCAAACACTATTTGCTGTGCATGACAGGAATATTGCCGCCCTCCATGGCGCCCACGAGGACGCACCTGGAGAGGCCCGACCCGCCGGGCGGGATCACCGGGACGTCCGAATGCCCATCGCCATGACGCCATCGATGGCAAGGGAGCCCGCGTCGGCAACACCTTCCCCGATACGACAACGGCAGGCCAAGGCCTGCCGTTGTCGTGTCTCGAGAGGGGAGGAGCCCGTTACGCCCCGCCGAGGATCCAGCCCGCGGCCTTCTCGGCGATCATCAGCGTCGGCGCGTTGGTGTTGCCGCTGGTGATGGTGGGCATGACGCCCGCATCCACCACGCGCAGCCCCGCCACGCCCCTTACCCGCAGGCGAGCGTCCACCACCGCCATGGGATCGTCGTCACGCCCCATTCTGGTGGTGCCCACCGGGTGGAAGATGGTGGTGCCGATGTCCCCCGCCAGGCGGGCCAGGTCATCGTCGCTCTGGTACTCCAGGCCCGGCTTGACCTCCTCGGGCGAATACCTCGCGAAGGCCGGCTGCTCGGCGATGCGCCGCGTGACCCGCAGCGAGTCCGCCGCCACCTTGCGATCCTCCGGGGTGCTCAGGTAGTTGGGCGCGATGGCCGGGGCCTGGCGCGGGTCGGCACTCTTGATGCGCACCGTGCCACGGCTGGTCGGATTGAGGTTGCACACGCTCGCCGTGATCGCCGGGAAGTCATGCAGCGGCTGGCCGAAGGCCTCGAGGCTCAGCGGCTGGACGTGGTACTCGATGTTGGGATGTTGGTACTCGTCGGAGCTGCGCGTGAAGGCACACAGCTGCGAGGGCGCCATGCTCATGGGGCCCGAGCGCTTGAGCAGGTACTCGAGCCCGATGCCCGCCTTGCCGACCAGCGAGTTGGCCATGGTGTTGAGGGTCTTGGCGCCCTTCACCCGATACACCGAGCGGATCTGCAGGTGGTCCTGGAGGTTCTCGCCGACCCCCGGCAGGTCATGGATCACCGGGATATCGTGCTCGCGCAGCAGGTCGGCCGGGCCGATGCCGGAGAGTTGCAGCAGTTGCGGCGAGCCGATGGCGCCGGCAGAGAGGACCACCTCGCGGCCGGCCTGCACCGTGATCGCCTTACCGCCGCGCTCGACGCGCACGCCGGTGCAACGGGGCTGGTCGCCCTGGCCGGGCTCGCCTCCTCGTTCCAGTTCGAGCCCCAGCACCTGGGTGGAGTGCCACAGGGTCAGGTTGTAGCGCTTCTCGGCTCCGCGCAGGAAGGCCTTGGAGGTGTTCCAGCGCCAGCCCGAGCGCTGGTTGACCTCGAAGTAGTCGACCCCCTCGTTGTCGCCGCGGTTGAAGTCGCGGGTCCGCGGGATGCCGGCCTCCACGGCCGCGGTGGCGAAGTCATCGAGCACTTGCCACTTGAGGCGCTGCTTCTCCACCCGCCACTCGCCGCCGTGGCCATGGTAGTCGCGGTGGGCAGCGTCGGCATCGCCGCCGGCATCCAGGCGGTGGTGATCCTCGTGCTTCATGAAGTCGGGCAGGCAACTCTCCCAGCGCCAGGCGTCGTCGCCGGTGGCCTCGGCCCAGCTGTCATAGTCGCGCGACTGGCCGCGGATATAGAGCATGCCGTTGATGCTGGAACACCCGCCGAGGGTCTTGCCGCGGGGATAGATCAGCGAGCGACCGTTGAGGCCGGGGTCGGCCTCGGTGCGGAAGCACCAGTCGGTGCGCGGGTTGTTGATGCAGTAGAGGTAACCCACCGGGATGTGGATCCAGTGGTAGTTGTCGCGACCGCCCGCCTCGATCAGCAGCACCCGGTTGGCCGGGTCAGCGCTCAGGCGGTTGGCCAGCAGGCAGCCGGCGGTGCCGGCCCCCACCACGATATAGTCGAATTCCTGGTCAGCCATGGCACGCTCTCGGTGATGACTTCACTCGAGGCTGTTCCGGTGACGACATAACTTCCTCTTCACGTCGTCCCCGGCGCCTCTCGCTCATTGAGTGATCGGCAGCCTTACTTGTGGGTCGGCATGGCGAACTCGGAGCCGCCATGTATGGAATCCGACCAGCGCTGCATGATCGACTTCTGCTTGGTGTAGAAGCGCACTCCCTCCTCGCCGTAGGCGTGGGTGTCGCCGAACAGCGAGCGCTTCCAGCCACCGAAGCCGTGCCAGGCCATGGGCACCGGGATCGGCACGTTGATGCCGACCATGCCCACCTGGATGCGACGCCCGAACTCTCGGGCCACGCTGCCGCTCTCGGTGAAGCAGCTCACGCCGTTGCCGAACTCGTGGTCGTTGATCAGCTGGATGGCGGTGGCGATGTCGGGCACCCGCACGCAGGCCAGCACCGGGCCGAAGATCTCCTCCTGGTAGATGGTCATCTCCGGGGTGACGTGGTCGAACAGCGAGCCGCCCATCCAGAAGCCCTCGGCGCAGTCGTCGCCGGTCGCGGCGGCATCGAAGTCACGGCCATCGACGACCAGCTCGGCACCCTCGCTCACGCCCTTCTCGATATAGCCGGTGATGCGCTGGTGCGCCTGGGCGGTGACGATCGGGCCCATCTCGGCATCCAGCTCCAGGCCATTCTTGACCTTGAGCGCGCGCGCCCGCTCGGCCAGGCGCGGCACGAGCTCGTCGGCCACGTCGCCCACCAGCACCGCCACGCTGATCGCCATGCAGCGCTCGCCGGCACTGCCGTAGGCGGCGCCGATCAGCGCATCCACGGCCTTGTCGAGGTCGGCATCGGGCATCACCACCATGTGGTTCTTGGCGCCGCCCAGGGCCTGGACGCGCTTGCCGTGGCGGGCACCCCGCTCGTAGATCAGGTTGGCGATCGGCGTGGAGCCGACGAAGGAGAGCGCCTTGACGTCGGGATGGTCGAGGAGCGCCTCCACGGAATCCTTGTCGCCCTGCACCACGTTGAAGACACCATCCGGCAGCCCCGCCTGCTTGAGCAGGTCGGCGATCAGCAGCGAGGCGCTGGGGTCCAGCGGGCTCGGCTTGAGGATGAAGGTGTTGCCGGCGGCGATGGCGATGGGGAACATCCACATCGGCACCATGACCGGGAAGTTGAAGGGAGTGATGCCGGCGACAACGCCCAGCGGCTGGCGCAGGGTCCAGTTGTCGATGCCGGTGCTGACCTGCTCGGTGTAGTCGCCCTTGAGCAGCTGCGGGATGCCGCAGGCGAACTCGACGATGTCGATGCCGCGTGCCACCTCGCCCTGGGCATCGGTGAACACCTTGCCATGCTCCAGGGTGATCGCCCGCGCCAGGTCATCCTTGTGCTCGCCCAGCAGCTGGAGGAACTTGAACATCACCCGGGCGCGGCGGATCGGCGGGGTATCGGCCCAGGCCGGGAAGGCGGCCTTGGCGGCGTCCACCGCCGTGGCCACATCGGCCTGGGAGGCCAGGGCCACCTGGCCGGTCACCTGGCCGGTGGCCGGGTTGGTCACGGCCTGGTGCTGGCCGGATTCGCCGGCTGACATTTGCCCGTTGATATAATGCGGGATGCTGGCTGTGCTCATGGCGGTCTCGTCTCGTCGTTGTCGGAATCGGGGATGGACGTCCGTTGTCGGGGAGGGGGAGTGACAGAAGTGCCCCCATTGGCGCCTAGACTAGCCCTATCGCCATCAGGATCAATTGAGTAATTCAAAATCAGCGTATAAGTTTGGCTGATATCACTCCACCCAAGGAAGCGACACCATGCAGGACCTCCAGACCCTGCGTGCCTTCGTCACCGTGGCTAGGGAAGGCAGCGTCTCGCGTGCCGCCGAGCGCCTGCACCTGACCCAGCCCGCGGTGAGCCTGAAGCTCAAGCAGTTCCAGGCGAGCCTTGGCCTCGCGCTGTTCCAGCGCCGCCCCCAGGGGCTGGAGCTCACCGCCGACGGTCGCGCGCTGCTGCCCGCCGCCGAGAAGGCGCTGGCGGCCATGGCCGCCTTCGAGCAGAACGCCCGGGCCCTGCACAGCACGCTGCGTGGCCGGCTCAAGATCGGCACCATCGTCGACCCGGAGTTCATCCGCCTAGGGGCCTTCCTGCGTCGCCTGGTGGAGCGGGCCCCGCAGCTCGAGACCGAGCTGCACCACGGCATGAGCGGCACCGTGCTGGAGTGGGTGCGGCGCGGCGAGCTGGACGTCGGCTTCTTCCTGGCGCCGCCCGGCGAGGGGCCGGGCGACCCGGAAATCGCCCATTGCGAACTCACCCACTTCGACTACCACGTGATCGCCCCGGCCGGCTGGGGCAGCCGCCTGGCCGGCGCCGACTGGCCTCGGCTCGCCACCCTGCCGTGGATCACCACGCCCGAGAATTCCGCCCATCACCGCCTCCTGCACGGCGTGCTCGACCCGCTGGGCATCGTGCCCAACGGCGTGGCCCAGGTGGACCAGGAGGCCTGCATGCTCGACCTGGTGCGCGCCGGCGTGGGCCTCAGCCTGGCCCGCGATGCGCTGGCCATGGCCGAACGCCAGGAGCGCGGCCTGGTGGTCGCCGAGGGCGTGCGCCTGCCCTGCGCGCTCAGCTTCGTCTGGCGCCGCGACCGCGGCGAGGAGGCGGTGATCGCCGAGGCGCTGGAGGTGCTCACCGGCGTCTGGGGGTCGCTGGCGCCATGACACCACCACACGGGAAAGGAGCGCCCTGATGGCCGACCTCGAGATCCCCCAGCTCGTCCTGATCGGGCTGATCTTCGTCTGGAGCGGGTTCGTGCGCACCAGCCTGGGCTTCGGCGGTGCCGTGCTGTCGCTGCCCTTCCTGCTGCTGGTACTCGACGAGCCGCTGGTCTTCCTGCCGATCATCGCCGTGCACCTGCTGATCTTCTCCAGCTGGATCGCCTGGCGCGGCCACCGACAGCTGGTGGCCGACAACGCCGGCCAGGCGCCGACCGAGGGCAACATCGACTGGGGCTACCTGCTCAGAGCGATGAAGGTGATGATCATCCCCAAGCTGATCGGGGTGGTCGGCCTGCTGACCCTGCCGGGCAACGTCCTGACCAGCATCATCTTCGTGATCGTGATGGTCTATGCGGTCGGCTACCTGCTCGACAGGCCCTTTCGCAGCCGCAACCGGGGGGTGGACGCGGTGCTGCTGGCGCTGGGCGGTTACGTCAGCGGTACCTCGCTGATCGGCGCCCCGCTGATCGTCGCGGTCTTCGCCACCCACGTCGCCGCCCACCAGCTGCGCGATACCCTCTTCGTGCTGTGGTTCATCCTGGTGCTGATCAAGATGGTCTCATTCGTGATCGCCGGCGTCGACCTGCAGCTCATCCACCACCTGTGGCTGCTGCCCTGTGCCCTGGCCGGCCACCTGCTGGGCGAACGTGCCCACCAGCACATGCTCGCCAGCCGCACCAACCTCTACTTCCGGGTGCTCGGCGGGGTGCTCATCCTGGTCAGCGTGATGGGGCTCTTCGGCTCGGCGGGCTGAGCCACAGGGAAGAAACCGTCGGGAGCGCGGCTGCGCCACATGAATGCCGGATGAACGGGGCGTTAAGGCTGCTGCAAGGCGAGGAGGTGTAAGACGGATCACGTACCCACCAACGAGGAGTGATACTGATGAACTGGCTCGATACCGAACGCCGCTACGGCCCCGTCTCCCGCGCCCTCCACTGGTCCATGGCCCTGCTGGTCCTGCTGATGCTGGCCAGCGACTGGTGGATGGAGGAACTCGAGGCCCTCAGCGAGGCCGCCGCGATGGACCTGCACCAGAGTATCGGGATGGCGCTGCTGGCCCTGCTCGCCTTCCGCCTGGCCTGGCGGGCCGTCAACCGCGGCCGTCCGATCCTGCCCGCCCACTGGCGTCTGGCCGCGCGACTCGGCCATCTGGCCCTCTATGCCCTGCTGCTGATGATCCCGCTCAGCGGCCTGCTCGCGGCCTGGGGCAGCGGCGAGGGCGTGACCCTCTTCGGAGCCCCGCTGATCGCGGCGGGAGCCGAGATCGAGTGGCTCGAGGAGGCCTTCGAGGAGACCCACGAGCTGCTCGCCAATCTGCTGTGGTTCGTCATCGCCGGCCATGTGCTCGCCGCACTGGCCCACCAGTGGTGGCTCGGCGAACGCAGCCTGCAGCGCATGACCTGAACCGCGCCCGCACGAAAGGGCCCGGCGCGAAGCTGTCGCGCCGGGCCCTCTTCATGACGGGCTTCATGCCGGGTGGAGGAATCGCCGGGGCAAGGCCCCGGCGATGGGCTCAGTCGCGCTCCACCTCGCTCGTGCCCTCCTCGCCCTGGCGACTCCTGACCTCGAGCTCGCGGCCCTCGCCATCGCGACCCTCGACCTCGACGCGGCCGTCACGGTCGACCTGGATCTCCTCGAACTCGGCCAGCCCCTCGGCCACCGCGGCCTCCATGGCCAGACGCACCTCGTCCTCGTTCATCCCCCAGGCGCCACCCTCGCGACGCTTGCGCTCCTCCTCGAGGGACTCGCCGGTCTCCAGCGACAGCCGGACCTCGGCCTGCCACTCGTCGTCGAGCCAGCCCTCGATTTCCACGCTGTCATCGTCCTTTACCTCGATCTCCCCGAAGTGGGTGAAACCGAAGGCGCTGGCCTTGGCCAGGATGTCGTCGAGGCGCTCCGCCGGCAGGCGGCTCTCCTCTGCCTGAGCCAGGCTGGCAGCGGCCATCAGGCTGGCCAGGGTACCGGCCAGGATCATCTTGCGTTTCATGGGTCATACCTCCGTTCATGGGTGCCACCCCGTTATATCGCCCCCGACCTTGCCACAGGGTGACGAGGCCATTCATGCTGCATTCATGTTCGCCCTGGCACCCTGTGGCCATGATGAATCGTTACCTGCTTCCAAGCCTGCGCCTGCCGGCGCTGGCCGCCCTCCTCGCCATGCTGGCCGCCTCTTCCGCGCCGGCAGATGAGGGGTGGCACGACCTCCACGAGGCGGTGCGCGAAGGAAGGATCGTACCCCTGCCCGATATCCTCGACTGGCTGGAGGCCCGCTATGTGGGCCAGGTACTGGAGGTGGAACTCGAGCGTGACGACGGCCGGATGACCTACGAGGTCGAGATGCTCGGCCCCCAGGGGCAGGTGGTGGAGTTCGAGTTCGATGCCGCCAGTGGCCAGCTGATCGGCATGGAAGGGGTGAACATCAACGGGATGCGACGCGAGGATGGCGCGGAATGAAGGTGCTGCTGGTGGAGGATGACCGGGCTCTGGCCGAGGCGCTGAGCGAGGCCCTGGGGGACGCCGGCGTGCTGCTGGAAACCGCCACCGCCGGTGGCGAGGCGGACTTCCTGGTGCGCACCGAGGCCTACGACGCGGTGATCCTCGATCTGGGCCTGCCCGACGGCGACGGCAGCCGCTGGCTCGCCCAGTGGCGCGAGGACGCCATCGACACCCCGGTGCTGGTACTCACCGCCCGCACCCGCTGGGCCGACAAGGCCGCCGGCTTCTCGGCCGGGGCCGATGACTACGTCACCAAGCCCTTCGAGACCGCCGAAGTACTGTTCCGGTTACGCGCCCTGGTGCGGCGCAGCCACGGCCACGCCCACCCGGTGCTGAGGATCGGCGAGCTCTCCTTCGACACCCACGCCGGCAGCGTCACCCTGGCCGGCCGCCCGGTAAGCCTGACCGCCCAGGAGTCGCGTCTGCTCGCCTACCTGGCCCACGCCGCGCCCCGCGTGGTGAGCCGCAGCGAGCTCGCCGAGCACGTCTACGACCGTGACCACGAGCCGGACTCCAACGTCATCGACGTCCAGATCAGCCGGCTGCGCCGCAAGCTGGGCGCCGCGCGCATCCAGACCCACCGTGGCCAGGGGTATCGCCTGGCCGGAGGCGACGAGGCGCCATGAGTCGACTGCGGCAGCTGTCGCTGGCCAGTCGCCTGCTGCTGGCGTCCCTGCTGACCCTCACGATCGCCCTGCCGCTGGCCGCCACGGGACTCTCCCACTACTTCCGCACGACCGCGACGGGCGCCTTCGACGAGCGCCTGGAAGCCCTGCTCAACGTGGTCGTCGCCGGCCTCGCCTGGGAGCCGACGGAGCAGCGGCTGATCCATGAACGCTCGCTGGGCGATCCGCGCTTCGAGCAGGTGCTCTCCGGCTGGTACTGGCAGATCAGCGACGGCGACGAGCGGGTGCTGACCTCCCGCTCGCTGTGGGACCAGCGCCTGCCGGTGCGCTCCCACCGCCAGGTGATGATCCGTGACCTGGAAGGCCCGCGCGGGACGCCGCTGCGCGTCATCGAGCGCGATATCCGCCTGGCACCGCTGGACAGTCCCCTGCACGTCAGCGTGGCCGTCTCCCGAGAAACGCTGGACGCGGGGCTCGCCCGCTTTACCCGGCTGGTCACGCTCTTCCTGGTCGGCCTGGGGCTGCTGCTGCTGGCCACCCTGGCCCTGCAGGTCCGCTGGGGCCTGGCCCCGCTGCGCCGGATACAGGCCGACCTGCAGCAGGTAGAGAGCGGCGAGGCCGAGCGCCTCGATACCCGCCTGTCGCCTGAGCTGGCCCGCCTCGCCCGGGCCATGAACGGGGTACTGGACCGTGACCGACGACTGATGACCCATGCGCGCCACGCCGCCGGCAACCTGGCGCATGCGCTGAAGACCCCGGTGAGCGTGCTGACCACCCTGGCCGACGGGATCGAGGAGCCGCGGCGCACACGCATCCGCGACGAGCTGGCGCGCATCGATGCGGCGGTACGCCACCACCTGGCCCGCGCCTCGGCGGCCGGAGACGCCGGCCTGGCTCCCCGGGTCGACGCCGGCGAGGTGCTCATCCCCATCCTCGCGGGGCTTGGGCGCCTGGGCGAGCGACGCGGCATCACCCTCCGCCACGACCTGCCGGCCGGGATGCGCGTGCGCATGGAGGCCCAGGACCTGCAGGAGCTGGTCGGCAACCTGCTGGACAATGCCCTGCGCTGGGCCGAGGGACGGGTCGAGATGCGCGGCGGCAGCGCTGCCGGAGAGAGCTGGCTGGAGGTCGAGGATGACGGGCCAGGCATGGACGAGGCCCAGCGCCAGGCCGCGCTGGCCCGCGGGGCCCGGCTCGACGAACAGCGCCCGGGCAGCGGCCTGGGCCTGGCCATCGTCGCCGACCTGGTGAAGCTCAACGGCGGCCGGCTGGAGCTCGCGCGCTCGCGCCTCGGCGGCCTGGCGGTACGCGTCTGGCTGCCCGACCGTCCCTTCCAGACCGCCGACTGACGCGGCGAGCGCGCCTCAGCCCTGGCGGTCCTCGCCGGGTTCGGGCTCGTCGGCGCAGTGGTGCCGACTCTCCAGCTGGATGGTGGCATGGTCCAGGCCATAGCGCTCCACCAGCAGGGTCCGGATCGCCACCAGCGCAGCCTGGCGGTCCTCGCCCTCATCGATGGCCGCATGCAGCGACACCAGGTGCCGCCCCGGCGTCAGCGACCAGACATGCACGTGATGCACGTTGCAGACCGCCTCCAGCTGCTCGGGAATCTCGCGGCGCAGGGTCGCCGCGTCCAGGTCGTTCGGGGCGCCTTCCAGCAGGATATGGCCGGACTCCCGGGTCAGCTTCCAGGCGCTGCGCAGGATCAGCATCGCCACCAGCACCGAGAGCAGCGGGTCGATGGGCATCCAGCCGGTGGCCAGTATCACCAGGGCGGCGACGATGGCCGCCACCGAGCCCAGAAGATCGCCCAGCACGTGCAGCGCCGCGCCGCGGATGTTGAGGTTGTCGCGGTCGCCGAAGTGCAGGATGGCGAACACCACCACGTTGACCAGAAGTCCCAGGGCGGCGATCACCAGCATGGGGGTGCCCATCACCTCCACCGGCGAGAGCAGCCGGCGGATCGCCTCGATGAGGATCCACACCACGATGGCGATCAGCGTCAGGCCGTTGACGAAGGCGGCCAGGATCTGCACCCGGTGGTAGCCGAAGCTGCGTTTCTCGTCGGCCGGGCGGCGGCTGATGCGCGCGGCGAACCAGGCCAGCGCCAGGGCGGCGGTGTCGGTGAGCATGTGGCCGGCATCGGCGAGCAGCGCCAGCGAGCCGGAGAGGATGCCGCCCACCACCTCGGCGACCATGAAGCCGCCGGTGAGCAGGATCGCCCAGGCCAGCCGGCGCTGGCTGTCCTGCCCGGTGTGGGGAGTGGTGTGACGCGCGTGGTCGTGATCGTGAGCCATGAGCCCCTCCCTTGCCAGGCCCCAGCATAGCGCAGCGGTTAAACTCCCTTCACGCTTCTCGCCGCCTCGCGGCGCCGCTTGACCTCGTAGGCCACGGCCAGCAGCACGGTGACCAGTATCAGGATCAGTCCCAGGGCGTTGACCGCCGGCGTGAGGCCGGTACGCACCTTGGAGGCGATGTAGACCGTCAGGGTGGTGTCGTAGCCCACCACAAACAGCGAGGTGTTGTAGTTCTCGAAGGACTGCAGGAAGGCGATCACCGCCGCCGAGAGGATCGCCGGCCTGAGGTAGGGCAGCAGGATGCGCCGGAACATCTGCCACTGGCTGGCGCCCAGGTCCAGGGCGGCCCGCTCCATGGTGCGATCGAAGCGCTGCAGCCGCGCGGTGACCATCAGCATCACGTAGGCGGCGATGAAGGTGGCCTGGCCGAGCACGGTGAGGAAGATGCCCCCGCCGACCCCGAGCTGGCGCCAGAAGATCAGCGTGGAGATGCCGATGATCACCCCCGGAGTGAGCAGCGGCGAGAGGATCAGCGCATAGAGGAAGGGCTTGGCGCGGCTCTGCACCGTATTGAGGAACAGCGCCGTGGCGATGCCGATGGGCACCGCCAGGCAGAGCACCCCGACGGCGACGATGGCGCTGTTGCCCAGCGCCTGCCACATGCCGCCGTCGGCGGCGAGCTCGCCGAACCACTTCAGGGTGGTGCCGTCCCAGGGCGTCACCGTGGGGAAGCGGCTGTCGTTGAAGGTAGCCGCGGCCATCACCAGCAGCGGCAGGAAGAGGTAGGCGAAGAACACCACCACATAGAAGCGCAGGCCCAGGGCCATCAGTCGCTGTGCGCTCACGCCCGATCCCCCGTCACTTGGCCCAGTTCCTCATTTGGCAATGTCCCCCAGGCCCACCTTGAACACCTTCATGACCAGCGACATGAAGCCGATGCACAGCACCAGCAGCAGGAAGGCGTAGGCCGCCCCCTGGTTCCAGTTGCCACCCTCGAAGAACCAGTTGTAGATGATCTGGGTGAACCAGCGGCTGCCCGGCGAGCCGAGCAGCGCCGGCACCGCATAGCTGCCCGCCGCCAGCATGAAGGTCATGATGCAGCCGGTGGCAATCCCCGGCTTGGCATGGGGAATGACGATGCGCCGATGGGTACGCACCGTCCCTGCCCCCAAGTCTCGCGCCGCGCGCACCTGGTTGTCGTCGAGGCTCTCGATGGCGTTGTAGACCGGGAAGACCATGAACAGGATATAGGCGTAGACCATACCCACCATGACCCCGCCGTCGCCGCTGAGAAAGCGGATCGGCCGGTCGATCAGCCCCAGCATCATCAGCACCTCGTTGAGCGGCCCGCGGAAGGCGAGGATGATGAACCACGAGTAGGTACGCAGGATCTCGTTGATCCAGAAGGGAATGATCAGCAGCAGGATGCACAGCGCCGCCTGCCGCGGGGTGGCCACCTTGGCCAGGTACCAGGCCAGCGGATAGCTCACGCCAAGCGTCAGCAGGGTCACCAGCACGCTGGACCACAGCGTCTTGAAGAAGATCGCCCGGTGGATGTCGTTGGCGAACAGGGTGGCGTAGTTGGCCAGCGTCCAGCCGTCCTGCGGCCCGCCCTGCTGGGCCGGCAGCAGGTTGGGGCGCAGCGAGTAGTCGATCATCTGCAGCTGCGGCAGGGTCACCATCACGATCAGCCAGATGCCCAGCAGGGCCAGGATCGCCATGGCCAGGGGGCCGCCGAAGCGCGCGGCGAGCTGCCTAAACATGGCCGGCCTCCACCACCTCGCCGGTCGCCTCGTCGACCCGGGGGCTGCCATCCTCGGGCAGCACCACCGCATCGTCGGGGTCATAGCCGAATCTCATGCGACGCCCGGCGACCAGGGCATCCGTGTACTGCCGGGATATCTCATGGCCCAGCTGCACCCTGAGCATCTCGCCAGAGGCATCGAGCCTCGCCTCCAGCACCACCCAGGCGCCCTCGAAGTGCACCGCCTCCAGGGTGGCCGCAAGGATCGGGCCGGCGGCCCCCTCCTCGACCGGGCGCAGGTGCTCGGGACGGATGTAGAGCGCCGCCCGGTCGCCGCCCTCCAGCCGGGACGACGCCGCGACACGGCCGGCCAGCTCGCCCAGCACTCCGCCGTCCAGGCGTACCCACTCGCCCTGGCGCTGGATCAGGGTCGTCCGAAGCCGGTTGTTCTCGCCGACGAAGGCCGCCACGAAGCCGGTGGCCGGCGAACGGTAGAGGGTCACGGGGTCGGCCACCTGCTGGATGCGCCCCGCCGACATCACCGCCACCCGGTCGGACATGGTCAGCGCTTCGCCCTGGTCGTGGGTGATATAGATGAAGGTGATGCCGGTCTTGCGCTGGATCGCCTTGAGCTCGGCGCGCATGTGCTGGCGCAGCTTGAGGTCCAGCGCCGAGAGCGGTTCGTCGAGCAGTAGCACCCGCGGTTCCACGGCCAGCGCCCGGGCGATGGCCACCCGCTGCTTCTGGCCGCCGGAGAGCTCACCGATCCGCTTCGGCCCGCTGCCCTCCAGGGCCACCAGCGCCAGCAGCCGCTCGGAGGCCTCGCGGCGCGCCTTGCGGTCGATCCCGCGCACCTCCAGGCCGAACTCGATGTTCTCGAACACCGTCATCAGCGGGAAGAGCGCCAGGTTCTGGAAGATCATCGCCGTGGGACGGCGGTTCACCGGCACCCCGGCCATGGGTTCGCCGCCGATCAGCACCTGCCCCTCGCTGGGGGTCAGAAAGCCGCTGATCATGTTGAGCAGGGTGGTCTTGCCGCAGCCCGAGGGCCCGAGGAAGCTGAAGAACTCCCCCGAGCCAATCTCGAGCGTCGTCTTGTCGATGGCGGTGAAGTCGCCGAAGCGCATCACCACCTCTTCCAGGCGGACGCGGCCGTCCATGGTCACCTCGGGGCCGGGGTCACGCGATGTCATGCGGAGAGGTAGCGGTCCTGGTACTCGTTGCGCAGCGCCACGTACCAGGGCTCCTGGATCGGCCACCACCAGAGGTTGGCCAGGTCCTCCTCGGTGTAGGAGTCGGTGAAGAAGTTGCGCGTCGCCTCTGGCAGCAGCTCGGTGGCGCCCTTGGAGGTGGAGTTGTAGCCGGTGGCCTCGACGAACATGGCACCCGCCTCGGGGGTGTAGTACCAGTTGATCAGTTCGTAGACGGCGTCCGGGTTGCGGGCGTTGCGCGGGATCACGAAGCCCTCCATCCACGCCAGCGCCCCCTCCTTCGGCGCCCCGTAGGCGATATCCTCGCCCTCCTGCTGCAGGCGGAAGGCGGTGGAGTCCCAGGTCTGGCCGATGATCGCGCCATTGGTGCGGAAGGCGGCCTGGGCCTCGTTCTCGGTGTTCCAGAACTGCACCAGCAGCTCCTTGTGCTTGACCGCCTCCTCGAGGATGACGTCGAAGTTGGCGCGCATCGCCTCCTCGCTCTGGTAGGAGTCGAGCAGCGGGTGCGGCAGCCGGCCCTCGCGCTCCAGCCACAGGCCGATGCCGACCAGCGCCGAGTGGCCGCGCACCGTGACGCCCTGGCCATGCTCGGGGTTCCACAGGTCGGCATAACTCAGGTTGGCGCGGTCGACGTCGGCGAAGCGGCGGTGCCAGGTGATCGCCTCGGTGCCCCAGTCGCTGGGCGCGAAATAGCGCTTGCCGTCCACCACCCCGCCGGTCTCGGAGCCCTCGATGGCGCTGTCCAGGGCGCCGCTCCAGTTGATGCGCGACTCGTCCAGCGGCTGGATCAGGTCGTAGTCCAGGTAGCCCGGCACTCGATCCACGGTCGGCATGATGACGTCGAAGCCCTCGCCGTCGCTGGCACGCAGGGAGTTCATCAGTTCGTCGTTGGTGCCGTAGGGAGTGAAGGTGGCCTTGATCCCGGTCTTCTCGGTGAAGTCCGCCAGCATCCGGTCATTGAAGTAGCCCGCCCAGGCATAGATGCGCAGCGTCTGCTCCTGCGCCAGCACCGTGTTGACATAGAAGGACGGCACGCTGGCCACGGCCCCGGCGGCCAGGCTGCCCTTGAGGAAACGGCGACGTGTGATCGACATGACGAACTCTCCATGGTGGCTAGGGCGCACCCCGTTATCGCGCGGCGATGTGACGACGGCATGACCCACCGATGACGGTTCAGTGCCGACTCAATCAGCGTAGCACCATATAGGGAAAGGCCCAGCCGCCGGTTCAGGGGCCCGGTTCGTCGGGGCGGGATCACATCACCGGCACGCCGGTGACCCAGACATGCAGGTGGAAGGCGAAGAGGTAGTAGGCCACCAGGCCGATCACCACGGTCGCGACGGTACCGACCATGCCCGGGGCGGCGCTATCGGGCCGGGGCCGACGACGGGCCGCACGGAAGTCGAACACGGCCCACAGCAGGAAGGCCCCGAAGAAGACGATGTCGCCCAGCCGGCCGTTGGCCAGCAGGTGGGCGAAGGCCCACAGCTTCACGGCGATGATCATCGGGTGGCCCAGCCTGGCCTTGAGATGGTTGCCGGGCACATAGGCCGCCACCAGCAGCACGAAGGCGGGAATCATCAGCAGTGAGACGGCATGGCGCAGGCCCACCGGCGGCTGCCACACCCATACCGGGTCCAGGCGCATCTGGCCATAGCCCCAGATCGCCAGGGCCAGGCCGATGATCGAGACCACCGAATAGGCCGCCTTCCAGGGCAGCTCGCCTATGCGCTGGATCTGGGCGGTTCGCCAGTCGTCGGCGACGATGCGCACTGAGTGCACGCCGAGAAAGAGCAACAGGCCGAACAGCATCACGGTCATGGTCAGGGGTCTCCATATAGGGGGAAGGGGAAGGTACAAGGTGGAACGAAACCGCCGCCAGCCTAGTCTGTTGACCTGATCACGACCAGTGCTATCGACCTCAGCGGCACCCGCGACGCAAAGGATTGCCATGTCCCGAGACACCGCTCCCCTGCCCGAGGTCCTCGCCGGCCCCCTCCTGCGGCGCCTGAGCGCGGAGCGCCTGGTGATCTGGCTGGTGGGCTCGCGCCCCCTCGACCTCGGCCTGATGCTGCACCCGGCCGGACATCCGCCGCGCCGCCTGACCCTCAACGAACGCCGCCTGCAGCGCCTGCCGCTGGGCCGGCATGCCTGGCTGCACCTGATCGACGTGGCCCTTGACACCCCTCTGCCCCGCGTCGTGCGCATCGACTACGACCTGAAGATCACCCCGGTCGGGGAGGACAGCGGCATCGCCGACTGGGCCCCCCATCTGCTGCACGAGGGCGCCACGCACCCTTGCTTCGTGCTGGCCGACAGCCACCGCCGACTGCTCCATGGCTCCTGCCGCCGGCCCCACCATGACGGTTCCGACGGCCTGGTGCGCACCGATGCCTGGCTGGCCGAGCGCCGGGAGGCGCCCGAGGCCTGGCCCGCCTGGCTGCTGATGACCGGGGACCAGGTCTATGCCGACGACGTCGCCGGCCCCCTGCTGGTCGCCATCCATACGCTGATCCGCCGCCTGGGCCTCTTCGACGAGACCCTGGAGGGCGCCACCGTGGCCGACAGCCAGGCGCTCTATACGGACACTGCCACCTACTACCGGCGAGAGGCGCTGCTGCCGGACGTCAAGAGCAGTGAGGACCTGCGCGAGCGCTTCTTCGGCGGCGTGCGCAAGCCGGTCTTCACCTCGGTCAACGCCCAAAACCACCTGATGAGCTTCGCCGAGGTCATCGCCATGTACCTGCTGGTCTGGTCGCCGGTGCCCTGGCGGCTGGTCGAGATGACCGAACCGACGCTGGACGAGAAGGACGCGGCACGCTTCGGCGAGCAGCGAGCGGTCATCGCACGCTTCGCCGAGGGGCTGCCCGCCGCCGCCCGGGTGATGGCCCACCTGCCCACGCTGATGATCTTCGACGACCACGACATCACCGACGACTGGAACCTCACGGCGGACTGGGAGCGCACCGCCTACGGGCACCCCTTCTCGCGACGCATCATCGGCAACGCCCTGCTGGCCTACCTGCTCTGCCAGGGCTGGGGCAAC
The DNA here is from genome assembly GCF_030012485.1 of Halomonas rhizosphaerae. Lineage (NCBI taxonomy): Bacteria > Pseudomonadati > Pseudomonadota > Gammaproteobacteria > Oceanospirillales > Halomonadaceae > Halomonas > Halomonas rhizosphaerae. The sequence goes on along the minus strand of NZ_JASCQQ010000013.1, from coordinate 52,411 downwards.
GACCCGGACCGCCTGGCCGAGCCGCTGGCGGAGGTCACCGAGCTGCTGGCGTCGGCAGCCAGCCGGGAGGGCTGGCTGCCTGCCGGGGAGCAGGACGCCGTCATCGAGCGGTTGCTGCGCTTCCAGGGCTGGGAGGTGGAGGTCGAGGGGGAGCCGAAGCTGGTGATCCTGGATACCCGTACCCGACGCTGGCGCAGCGAACGCAGCCCGAAACGCCCCTCCGGCCTGATGGACTGGGAGGCGCTCTCGGAACTGCAGCAGCAGATCCTCGGCGCCACGTCGGTGGTGATCGTCTCGCCGGCGCCGATGTTCGGCGTCAAGCTGATCGAGACCATCCAGCGGCTCTTCACCCTGGCCGGCAGGCCGCTGCTGGTCGATGCCGAGAACTGGATGGCCCACCGCGGCGCGGCCAGCGTGATGCTCAACATCTTCCGCCACTCGCGCTCGCCGGGGCACTACGTGATCCTCTCCGGCGACGTGCACTACTCCTTCGCCTACGACATCCACCTCCGCCAGCGCCGCGAGGGGCCCCGGATCTGGCAGGTCACCTCCAGTGGCATCAAGAACGCCTTTCCCGATACCCTGCTCGACTGGCTCGATCGCCTCAACCGCTGGCTCTATGCCCCGCGCTCGCCGCTCAACTGGCTCACCCAGCGCCGGCGCATGGTGATCAAGCCGCGAGACCCGGACCGCGCCAAGGCCGGCGAGCGGCTGTGGAACGGCGCCGGCATCGGCCTGGTGGAGCTCGACGACCAGGGCCGGCCGAGCGACATCCGCCATCTCGATGCCCGCGGCTTCGACGTGGTGTTTCCATTGCCGGCGGCCCCGGGCGACTGAGGCTCCGGCAAGTACCGAACAGCGGGCACAATAGCCTGACAGCACAACGCCTGTCCCGTGAAGGACAGGCGTTGTGCGGCTCACGGCGTTGCTCGCTGACCGCGGCCGAACCCGTGAGGTCTCTTACGTACAGGGTCGCCGTCTCAAGACGCCTGACCGGCATGTCGACCCTCGTGGATCTCCTCGACCATCTTGTGGCAGAAGGCATCCAGGTCCTTCGGTGTGCGGCTGGTGACCAGACCGTTGTCGACGACGACCCGCTCGTCGATCCAGCGCGCCCCGGCGTTCTCAAGATCCTTCCTCACCGAGGGATAGGAGGTCAGGGTCCGCCCTTCGACGACCTCGGCATTGATCAGGATCCAGGGGGCATGGCAGATGGCACCCACCGGCTTGCCGGCCTCGAAGAAGTGCCGAACGAAGCTCAGCGCACGTTCGTCCTGTCGCAGGGCATCCGGATTGAAGAGGCCACCGGGCAACACCAGGGCGTGGTAGTCGGTGGAGTTGGCCTCATCGAGGGACCTGTCGACCTCGTAGGTCTCGCCCCAGTCGCTCTCGGCCCAGGCGCGAATACCCTTGGCCTCGGGAGAGACCACGTCCACCGTGATCCCTTGGGCATCGAGCTTGGCCTTGGGCACGGCCAGTTCCGACTCTTCGAAACCATGGGTGGCCAGGATGGCAACGCGCTTGCCGTCGAGCTGTTGGCTCATGGTGATCTCCTTGCTGTCGGGTAATCGACTGACCCGCATGGACGGGCCAGGTGACACACCCCAGGACCTCGGGGTACCGGCCAGCGAGCACAAGCCCCGGCGTCGTAACGAAATGCATCCCCCTGTATCAGGCAGGCCGGCGACGACGCCACAGGAACAGGCCGGCGGCCACCACCAGCCAGCTCATGGCCGCCGCCACGGTGTCGTCGAGCACGATGCCCACGCCCCCGGGTACCGCCTCGGCCAGGCTCACCGGCGGCGGCTTGGTGGCATCGAGAAGCCGGTAGACCACGAAGGCCCCGGCCAGGGCCGCGGGGTGTCGCGCCGCCGACTGGCCCAGCACCGCCACCGGGAAGGCGACGATCTCGTCGAGCACGATGCGCCCGTCATCCTTGAGGCCCAGCTCCTCCGCGGCCAGGTGGCAGATTGGCACGGCCGCCACCAGCAGCGCAGCCACCAGGGCGAGTTGCAGGCGGCGGGGGCGGCCCAGCAGCCACCAGGCGAGCGGCAGCCCCAGCAGCGACCCGACGGTGCCCGAGGCCCAGGGCGAGAGCCCCGTGCCGAGGCCGGTGGCCAGCCACATCAGTGCGTTCTCCATGTTCCCTGCCCCCTGCGCGATGGATGGCGCGGCGCGCCCCGTGACGCCCCGCCCGCGGCCGGTGTCGGCCGAGCAGCCGCCAAGATACCCGCCGGCCCGACGGACGTCGATGGCGACCGAACCGGCCGCGACCCACCTCCACCCTTCGACATTCGCCGCCGGGCGACGCATCATTCGGGGATGACCCTCGACACGACCCACCGCAACCGGCAGATGACCCACTTCGACGGCCACCACGAGATCTGGCTGTTCGGCTACGGCTCGCTGATCTGGAAGGCCGACTTCCCCTTCCTGGAGCGCCGCCCGGCCTATATCCACGGCTGGGTGCGCCGCTTCTGGCAGGGCTCCCACGACCACCGCGGCACCCCCGAGTCGCCGGGTCGCGTGGTCACCCTGGTGCGCGAGCCCGGCGCGACCTGCCACGGCATGGCCTACCGCATCACCCCCGAGGTGCTCGGCCCGCTCGACGTACGCGAGAAGAACGGCTATCTGCGCGAGGTGACCCGACTGCACTTCGACGACGGTGCCACGCCTTCGAGCGCCGACGGGCTGGTGTATCTCGCCACCGAGGACAACGCCGCCTTCCTCGGCGACGCCCCGCTGGACGCCATCGCCGAGCAGATTGCCGTGGCCCACGGCCCCAGCGGCTCCAACCGCGACTACCTGGTCAACCTGGCCCAGGCCCTGAGCGAACTCGGCGTGGATGATCCCCACGTGTTCGCCCTGGCAGCGCGCCTGCCCCACCCGGCAGACGCCTGATGCCCCGACACCACCTCGGCAACGGAGACGACCCTCCCATGAGCGTGACCCTCGACGACGTCCGACAGGCCGCCACCCGCCTTCAGGGAAGCGTGGAGCGCACCGCCTGCCTGCACTCCACCACCCTCTCGCAGCTCACCGGCTGCGAGCTCTACATCAAGTTCGAGAACCACCAGTTCACCGCTTCCTTCAAGGAACGCGGCGCCCTCAACCACCTGCTCTCGCTCAGCCCCGAGGAGCGCGCCCGGGGCGTGATCGCCATGTCGGCGGGCAACCACGCCCAGGCGGTGGCCTATCACGCCAAGCGGCTGGGCATCCACGCCACCATCGTCATGCCCCGCCACACCCCCAACCTCAAGGTGCGCAACACCCGCAACTTCGGGGCCGAGGTGCACCTGGAGGGCAACGGGGTCGACGAGGCCGGGGCCTATGCGCGGCGCCTGGCCGAGGAGCGCCACCTGGTCTTCGTGCACCCCTACGACGACGAGCGGATCATCGCCGGGCAGGGCACCATCGCCCTGGAGATGCTCGAGGAGGTCCCCGACCTGGAGTGCCTGGTGATCCCCATCGGTGGCGGCGGCCTGATCAGCGGCAACGCCGTGGCGGCCAAGGCGCTGAAGCCCGATATCGAGGTGATCGGCGTGCAGACCAAGCGCTTCCCCGCCATGAAGCAGGCGCTGGCCGGCGACGAGATTCATTGCGGCCTGGCCACCCTGGCCGAGGGCATCGCCGTGAAGCAGCCCGGTGAGTTGACCCGGGAGATCGTCCGCGAGCTGGTCAGCGACATCGTGCTGGTGGACGAGCCCGAGATCGAGCGCGCCATCCTGATGCTGCTGGAGATCGAGAAGAGCGTCGCCGAGGGCGCCGGCGCCGCGGGGCTCGCCGCCCTGCTCACCGACCCGACGCGCTACCGCGGCCGCAGGGTGGGGCTGGTGCTGTGCGGCGGCAACATCGACATGCTGGCGCTCTCCTCGGTGATCCAGCGCGGCCTGGTGCGCTCGGGGCGCATCGTGCGGGTGCGGGTCGGCATCCCCGACGTACCCGGCTCGCTGGCCGAGCTTACCCGCCTGCTCGCCGAGCAGCGCGCCAACGTCATCCAGATCGCCCACCAGCGCACCTTCACCGACCTCTCGCTGCGCGCCACCGAGGTCGAGGCCACCCTCGAGACGCTGGGCAGCGATCACACCCGCGAGGTGATCGCCGCGCTGCGCGCCGAGGGCTACGACCCGGTGCTACCCGCCAACGAGGTGCACCCGGACGAGCGCTGGGCCACCGACCCCGAGGGGCACTGACCTGCACCTTGGCCGCATGGCGCAGGGCCGGTGGCAGGCGTACCCTGTGCGCATTTGATCATCGCAACGGTTTCCATCATCTCAACAAGGGATAGAGTGATGAGCAGCAAGTTGAAAGTGACAGCCCCCCTGGTCATCCTGCATGGCGACGAGATGGCGCAGGTGGCCTTCGAGCGGATCCTCGACACCTTCGTGACCTCCCCGCTGGACATCGAGCTGGTGGAGATCGACCTGACCGCGGAGAACCGCCTGGTCACCAACGGCCAGGCGGTGATCGATGCCATCGAGGCACTCAAGCGCCACGGGGTGGGCGTGAAGAACGCCGGCATGACGGTCAACCGCGCCCAGCTGGGCGAGCTGCTGGCCGCCCATCCCGAGCTCGACGCCACCAGCCTGCACCCGCTGGCCACCAAGTCGCCCAACGGCGCCATCCGCAAGGGCATCGGCGGCAACATCACCCGCGAGGACATCCAGTTCCGCAACCTGCAGTTCAACAAGCCGGAGTGGGTCGGCCGCGACATCGAGGTCGACACCATGGCGACCGGCGGCAGCAAGGACAGCTACAACGAGCTCTCCCGTGCCACCGGCATCGTCAAGCTGATGTTCGTCGGTGCCAGCGGTGACCCGGTGGAGCTGCACCGCCGCGAGGTCAAGAAGGGCGACCCCTGGCTGCTCGCCACCAACGACATCGACGAGATCAAGGCCTGGGCGCACCGCTTCTTCCAGCGCGCCATCGACGAGAAGCGCGACATCTACCTGGGCCTCAAGGACACCGTGATCGCCGGCTACGACGGCGTGATGCGCGCCGCCATCGAGGGCATCTACGAGAGCGACTACCGCGCGCAGGTCGAGGCGCTGGGGCTCGCCTACCACTACGAGCTGATTGACGCCCAGGCCGCGCGCATCGTCGCCAACCCGCCCGAGCGGGCGCTGTGGGGCGTGCCGGACAACACCACCGGCCGCAAGCTCTACAAGCTGGTCGAGCAGCTCAAGGTGCACGGCATCCCCACCCGCAAGGCGCACGTCTCGCTGTCGCGGATGAGCGCCGGCGGAGGCGACCAGTACGGCAGCTACAACGCCCCCGCCACGGAAGACGGCATCCTGAAGGTGATCGTCGACGGCGACGAGAAGCATGCGCGCCACGTCAAGCAGGGCGACCCCATCCTGCTGATGTCCAACGACCACAAGGCCATCAAGGACTGGGTCACGCAGGTGTTCCGCGACGCCTCGCGCAAGCAGAAGGAGGTCTACTTCGGCCTCAAGCGCGAGTACATGGACTACGACGAGGTGTTCAGCACCGTGATCACCGACGTGCGCCGCGAACTGGCCCAGGCCGACACCCCGCCGCCGTCGTTCATGATCATGCGGCCCTCCAGCCAGCTAATCAAGATGATCACCGACCCGCCGCGCAACGCCCTCTACCCGGCGCAGAACCTCGACGGCGACATCTTCTCGGACATCTCCGCGGCGCTCGGCGGCAGCCTGGCCACCGCCAGCTCGATCATCGAGAGCAAGAGCGGCACCATGCTCTTCGAGGCGCCCCACGGCACCGCCCACGACCTCTACCTGAAGTACCTGGAGAGCGACGGCAAGGAGGCGCACTTCAACTCCTCGGCGCTGATCTTCGCCGTGGCCAATGCCCTGGAGACTCTCGGCGAGCGCGAGGACAACACGGCCCTGGTCGACTACGCCACCCGCCTCAAGGCCGCGCTGATCGATACCGTCGCCGACGGCATCATCACCGGCGACCTCAAGGGCAAGACCACCAACCCCGCCTCGGAGACCGTCGTCGACATGCAGGGCTTTCTCGACGCCGTGGCAAGCCGCCTGGGCTGAGGTGGTCGCCGCCAAGGAGCAGCCCGACGAGAGCGTGCCGAGCGAGTGGCGCATCACGGAAGGCCACTACGAGGCGGCAAAGGCAGAGCGCGAGGCGAAGGGACTCGACGCCGATCACGGGGTTCTCGTTGGCGATCCGGCGAGCCAGCTTGTGCAAGCCCGCCATCCGGCAACAGGAGATTTCACGCCAGTGGAGTTGCTATGAAACGCTTCGAGAGGACCGAACGGGTGGGACGCCAAGGCCTTTCCAAGCTGGCTCGACTCGCCCGCTACGAGTTCGGGGCGCTACTGTGCGTCCTGGTCCTGTTCGGCGGGGTCTGGGGGTTCGTCGAGCTGGCCGATGAAGTCTCCGAGGGTGACACCCAGAGCATCGATGAGACCCTGCTGCTCTCCCTGCGCAACCCCGCCGATCACACCGACCCGCTCGGCCCGGGCTGGCTGGAGGAGCTGGGGCGGGACTTTACCGCGCTCGGCGGTGTCGGCGTGCTGGTGCTGGTCTCGCTGGGCGCCCTGGGCTACCTGTTACTCGCCCGACGCTATCGCGCGGCGCTCTTGGCCGCGGTCGCGGTGCCGGGCGGCATACTGCTCAGCACCATGATGAAGGTCGGCTTTGATCGCCCTCGGCCCGACCTTGTTCCTCATGACTCCATCGTCTACACCGCAAGCTTTCCCAGCGGCCATGCGATGATGTCTGCCGTGACCTACCTCACCCTTGCCGCCCTGCTCGTCCGCGTACAGCCCGAGCTGAGGCTGAAGGCTTACATCCTGGTGCTGGCTATACTGCTCACGCTGCTGGTGGGCATGAGCCGTGTCTACCTCGGCGTCCATTGGCCGACGGATGTCCTTGCGGGGTGGACGGCCGGGGCCGCCTGGGCGGCGTTGTGCTGGCTCGCGATGCGCTGGATGCAGCGCCGCGGGCAGGTGGAGACAGAGGAGAACGTGTCAGGCACCCAATAGCGTGACCGCCGGCCTAACCCTGTCGGGTTCGCGCCGTTCTGGTGGCGCTTCGCCAGGCAGGTCCTGAGGCAAGCACCCTCCCCTTCTCGTTGGCAGCGGCCCTGGCATGGCGGATTGCGACGACGATGGTCAGATAGTCGAGGAGCGGGCATCGCACTTCGACTAGGCTTGTCGCATTGGCTCCAGGAAAAGGCTAGCGTCATGCACTCACTCAGCCCCAAGGGACTCGCGGTCGTCGACGAACTCGCCGAACGTCACGATTTCAGTCACGACGCTATTGCGCACATGGTGTCGGCCGTGGCCGACGGCAATGGCCAGATGGCGATGTTTTCACATCCCGAGTTCGGCGGCCCCGGCCAATGGATGCATGGTGGCATGCTGATGCTGAGCGACCCCGTCAACCATGCCTTGAAAGCCCGCGTGGATGCGCTGTGCCACGAGATTGGTGAGATACTTGTCCGACAGCCGGGTCGGCTCGTCGCGGTAGAGAACACAGCCTGGTGGCCGGCGGAACTCGGTACACCCGACGCCACCGGCGAACAGAACGGTTTGCGCTATGCCTACTTTGCGCAGGCTCGACGCCTCGTCGTGCAGACCGACAATATCATCCGGGTCTATGACACCCTCGACCATCGCATCGGTGGCCTTGCCCAGCAGCAGGGAAGCCGTAGCCGATTCACGGTGACCAGCCAGCACGGGGAGGTCGACCTCGGGAGCCTGCCGGTCATATCCACCGGCAGGCAGCCGCCGAGTTAGAGCACAAAGCCACTACCCACGAAGCAACTACCAGTGTGCAGGGACGAAATGCGGCATCAATGAGAGCTCGGCAGCCGCAGCTCCAGGCCGTCGCGAAAAGGGGTAATGCGCAACGTACCCCGGCCCGTTCGGGCCCTGCCGGGCCGGGGCCGCCGCGCGTTACCCGCGAGAGGGCCGGTGCTCAGATCACCCCGCAGTTCTGCAGCGTCAGCGCCACCAGCAGCAATACCCCCAGGCCGATCACCTTGCCGGTGGTCCCCTTCTTGCCCTGTTTCCTGTCCATCGCCTCCGTCCTCTCGTTCTGCGGTCCGGCATTTCGGACATCTCCACATTCCCGCCCGACCAGGCGTTCCTGCCTGATGATAGCGCATCGCGCGTTTCACGCCCCCGCCTCGTCTGCCCCTGCCTGACGGCCTCTCGTCTTCGCGATCTCGCCTTCTTCCTACTGGCCACCCGTCCGGCTCCATGCTGCGCCAGACGAACAAAGCAGCAACGCACCCTGCCTTTATCCTCAAAAGCAGACAAAACATCCAAACGAGTCGAGAATATTGCTAGAATCCCGCGCGCACCTCAGGCGCCCCCTGCCTCGGGCTACCCGCCCGGGGCAGCTCGTCCGGATCGACCAGCCGCTCACCCGCGTCACGGCTCGACCGCCGAGTGACCCGCAGGTGGCGCCTGCCCGCCCATGACAACCCCAAGAGACCCTCCATGTTCGCCACCGTGCACGCCCTCAGCCGCCCGCTGCTTCGCCTGGGGCTGATCCCCCAGATCGCCATCGGCATCGCCTGCGGCATCCTGCTCGCCAGCCTCTCGCCGGCCTCCGCCGAGTCGGTCGCACTGCTCGGCCAGCTGTTCATCTCCGCCCTCAAGGCGGTCGCGCCGATCCTGGTGTTCGTGCTGGTGGCGGCGGCCATCGCCGGTCACCGCCAGGGCCAGCCGCCCCATATCCGCTTGGTGCTGGTGCTCTACGTGATCGGCACCCTGGTCGCCGCGCTGGTGGCCGTGGTGGCGAGCTTCGTGTTCCCCACCACCCTGGCGCTGGAGATGCCCGAGGTCAGCGGCAACCCGCCGGGCAGCATCGTGGAGATCCTCCGCGACCTGCTGCTCAACGCCGTCACGAACCCGGTCACCGCCCTGATGGAGGCCAACTTCATCGCCATCCTGGCGTGGGCGATCGGCCTGGGACTGATGCTGCGCCAGGCCAGCGAGGCCACCCGCACGATGCTCGGCGACCTCTCAGAGGCGGTGTCGAACATCGTCAGGATCGTGATTCGCTTCGCCCCGCTGGGCATCTTCGGCCTGGTGGCCGCCACCCTGGCGGAATCCGGCCTGGGCGCCCTGCTCGACTATGGCCGCCTGCTGGCGGTCATCGTCGGCTGCATGCTGTTCGTGGCGCTGGTCACCAACCCGCTGATCGTCTACTGGCAGACCCGCCGGAACCCCTATCCGCTGGTGTTCACCTGCCTGCGCGGCAGCGCCATCACCGCCTTCTTCACGCGCAGCTCCGCGGCCAACATCCCGGTCAACCTGGAGCTCTGCAAGCGCCTGAAGCTGGACGCCGACACCTACGCCATCTCGATCCCGCTGGGCGCCACCGTCAACATGGCCGGCGCGGCCATCACCATCTCGGTGATCACCCTGGCCGCCGCCCACACCCTCGGGATCAGCGTCGACTTCCCCACCGCCCTTCTGCTGTGCATCGTCTCCGCGCTGGCCGCCTGCGGGGTCTCGGGCGTGGCCGGCGGCTCGCTGCTGCTGATTCCCATGGCCGCCAGCCTCTTTGGCATCTCCACCGAGGTGGCCATGCAGGTGGTGGCGATCGGCTTCGTGATCAGCGTGGTGCAGGACGCCACCGAGACGGCGCTGAACTCCTCCACCGACGTGCTGTTCACCGCGGCCGCCTGCCGCGGCGAACAGCGCCGCCAGGCCTGACGCGACAACGCCGGCCCCGCACGATAGGCGGGGCCGGCGCAGCCTTCTCTGTTGCGCGGTCAGCACGATTGCCCTTGCCGCAGGTGACGGTCATGAACCGGAGTCGGCAGCCAAAAAAGGATTGCCCTAATCTGGCCTGGTTCTATATGACAACCGGCCAGCGCTCAGGTCGCGTGTCAGATGGCCCGATGAGCAGGGCCCATTTCGTGCCGCAAGTGCCGCACTTATTATTTGGGTTCAGGTTTTTATCATTATTTGGTTTTAACCTTCACGAAATCACGGGATAAACTGAAAAAGCCTCCCCAAAGAAGATACCCCACACATGGATCAAGACGCTCTTGTACCGGCGTTTGTACCGGGGACGGGAGACACATTATAAAGGCACACAACGAGCACTCACCTAACGATCAATGAGTTACTACACCACCGCTGTGGGATCTAGCTGAGGCTGGCGTTGCGTCAGGGCTGCCGGTCGGCCATGGCTCCTGCGGCAAAGATGGAGGAACAAGCCATGACACCGTTACGCATCGCGACACTAGCCGTCTGCATCGCACTCCTGATGCCGATCACGGTTCAGGCCGAATCGCTCGAGGAAGACGTCAGCGCCGCCTACGGCAAATGGGACGCCGCCTTCAACGAGACTGATGCCAAGAGCCTTGCGACTTTTTATACCGAAGACACGCTGTTCCTGCCGGCAAGTCACGACATCATCAAGGGCCCCTCGGGAGTCGAGGAGTTCTTCGGTGGTCTGTTCGACAACGGCGTGACTGGGCACAAGCTCGAGCTGATCGAGGCCATCAGCGAAGGCGATCTGGTTGTGTCGACAGCCAAGTGGTCGGCGGAGGGAAAGGATGATGCAGGCGCACCGACGACATTCGGTGGCATAGCCACGCATGTCTTCGAGAAACAGGACGACGGCAGCCTGCGGCTGAAAATGCACACCTTCAATTAGGATCAATTGCTGTTCGTGTCGTGTTGCCGGCGGGACGAGGCGCCGCCTGCCCTTGGCCGGTCACGGCCCGGTCGCGCCCGCCCGCCTTGGCCCGGTAGAGCAGCTCGTCGGCCCGGCTATAGAGCCGGTCGAAGCTCCTTTCCTCCCCGGCCTCGACCACCCCGATGCTCACCGTCAGCCGATGCTCGGCGGCAGGCCCAGGCAGCGACATCGCCCGGGTCGCGCGCAGGATCCGCTCGGCCAGGGCCTCGGCGCCCGCGAGGTCGCTGTCGGGCACCAGGATCGCGAACTCCTCGCCCCCCATGCGCGCCACCCTGTCGACACGCCGCACCTGCCGCTCGAGGACTCGGGAAAAGGCGACCAGCACCGCGTCGCCGACCGGGTGGCCGAACGCGTCGTTGATCCGCTTGAAGTGGTCCAGGTCCAGCAGCATCAGGCTCAGCGACGCCCCGTGGCGTCGGCGCCGCTCGAACGCCTGCTCGGCCGCCTCACGCAGCCAGCGGCGGTTGCCGAGCGCGGTCAGCTCGTCGGTCCGGCTCTGCAGACGCATGGTCTCGCGCTGACGATGCAGCTGGAACAGCATGCGCATCACCGCGGCGATCGCCAGCAGCAGCAGGAGAAGCAGCACGGCCACGGCCAGCGCCAGGCGCTCCATCAGCTGGCGCTGCTCGGCCGAGGCCCGGTGGAGCAGCTCATTCAGTTCGCTGTAGGCCCAGGCCAGCCCCTCCTCGACCTCCATGCCCAGGGCCAGGATGGCCTCGCTGCCGCGCTCGTCGAGCCCTTGCTCGGCGGCGGCGTCGACGGCGGCCTCCAGGGCGGGCAGCCGCGATTCCACATGGGCCAGTTCCTCGACCAGCTCGCCGTAGCTGGCGGGGGCGAGCTCGCTGCGCCGCAGCTGCAGCCGGATACCGTCGATACGGCGGGGAATCCGCCACAGCAACGCATGGATCTGCTCCAGGTGGATGCGATCCTGGCTGTCGATCAGGCTGTCCAGGGTCATGCGCAGGGCGGCGGGGTCCTGCTGGGCCCTCACCACGTCGGTGACCAGCGCCGTGTAGTCGGCCCCCACCTGCTGGCGCGCCTGGGAGACGTAGTAGCCGATCACCAGGGCGCAGAGCGTGGCGATCAGGCTGAACGCCACCACCAGGCGCAGCCCCAGGCCTCGGGAGGATGCCGCCCTCATCTCACGCTGATCTCGCGGATCGCCCAGATCCAGCGCGTCATCGGCTCGCTGCCCTCCTGCGCAGCCTTGGCGTCCTCGGGCACCACCAGCATCAAGGGCCCCAACGACGCCTCCCCGACGGGCTCGTCATCGAGGCGCGTGACCAGCAGGTAGCGCTTCTCCCGCCGCTGCGCCGGGGTGAGGAAGGTGGTGTAGCCGTCCAGCGCGATGAACCTGACGCGGCGCGCCTCCTCGAGGCCCTGGGCGGCGAGGAAGTCATTCAGCCAGACCCCGGAAAAGGTGCCCGCGGGCCCTTCCGGGTGGCGCATCTCCACCGCATGCAGGCCCGGCGCCTCGATCTGCTCGAGGGTCAGTTCGCGGGATTCGGTGCCCTGGGTCAGGGTCAGCACCGGGGCGGCGCCGTCGGCGATGGCAGCACCCGCAACGGCCAGCAGCAGGCAGCCGGCCAGGCACCAGATACGACCGAAGAATGAAGGAACACGCATGGGAACTCCCGTGACGGGATGGGCGATGTAGGATGGCAGCAGTCCCAGGCGGCTGGCCTGGTCAGGAACGCGATCCGGGTGGGGCGCGACTATCGCCAATGCCCCGCCCGGTGTCCACATTTTGCGACACTACCCCACCAACGGTGCATCCACCAGGCTCCGGCGGGGCCGGGGTGGCTATCAACCCGATAAGGAGGCCCTATGGCCGTGATACTGCAGGTGCACTTCCCCTTCCCCGGCCCCTTCGGCGACGAGATGGCCGAGGCTCTCGCCCCGCTGGCCGAATCCATCAAAGAGGAACCCGGCCTGCTGTGGAAGATCTGGACCGAGGACGCCGAGCGCCAGCTGGCCGGCGGCGTCTACCTGTTCGCCACCCGGCAGGACGCCGAGGCCTACCGCCGGATGCACACCGCCCGCCTGGAAGGCATGGGCGTGAGCGGTATCGAGGCGCAGATCCTCGAGACCAACGAGGCGCTCTCGCGGATCAACGGCGGGCCGCTGGCACGCGCCGAGAGCTGATCCGGGACGCTCGGCCACGGATCAGCCGAGCACCGGGCACGCTAGCGGCGCAACTCGTGAAATGCCCTGATCACCTGGCTGGCCAACGCTTCGCTGGCCTCCCCCGCTCCTTCACGGCGCACCAGCACGACTTGATAGTCACCCAGGTCGGGCAGCCCGACCTCGCGGGGTAACTGCCGCAGTGGCGGCTTCACCAGGCTTACGGGAAAGGGCGCCACGGCGATATCGGCGAGCATCGCGGCCTCCTGGCCGGCCCAGTGCTCACTGGTATAGGCGATGCGATACGCCCGGCCGATCGTGTCGAGGGCCGACAGCGCCCTGCCACGCCAGGGCCATCCCTGACTGGCCAGGGCCACCGGCAGCGGTGAGCGCCAGGCCGCCACACCACCGTCGCGTCCGGCCCAGACCAGCGGCTCGGTATGTACCACCTCGCCCTGGTCCCCCTTCTGGCCCGGGGTACCGGCCGTCATCAGGATGAGGTCGAGTTCGCCGGCCTCCAGCTGGCGCTGCATCTCCACACTGCCGCCGACAACGACCTCAACCTGCACCGCCGGGTGCGTGCGCGCGAATTGGGCCAGCACCTCGGGAAGGATGCGCGACCCCTGGTCGTCGGGGGTGCCGAAGCGTACCGTGCCCTCCACCGGCGGAGCGAGAAAACGCGTTACCGCCTCCTCGTTGAGCTTGAGCAGCCGCCGCGCATAGCCCAGCAGCACCTCGCCCTCCGGGGTCAGACGAACCTGGCGCGCCTCGCGCACGAACAGCCTCTGTCCCAGGGTCTCTTCCAGCCGCTTGATCTGCATGCTCAGCGCAGATGGCGTGCGGGACACCTCTCGCGCGGCACGGGTAAAGCTGCCGCGCTCGGCAATCGCCACGAAGGTCCTCAGCACCTCGAGATCCAGCAGCGGCAGCGGGCCTGCATGGACCGTCGGGGAAGAGAATGACATGGCCACACCTTTCAGAATTTCTGAAAGCTCAATGTAATCCTTTTCGTTGGATTCAACAAAGACCATGCACCATGCTGTTCACGAGGCCACGACACACATCCTCGTACCTCGATCCATGGATCGCCTTTGCCGGCGATCGGCCAGAGGAGGCAACGACATGCGTCAACTCCACCCTACTCGCAAGCTCGATACCGCCGCAGAGCGCACCGATCGCACTGCCATGCCGAGGTTCTGCATGCCGGCCATGCCACCACTCGGGCTGGTGGCATCCATCGAGAAGCGGCTGCGGGCCTGGCGGCAGCGCCACCACCCGCGTATCCATTGAGGCGAGCAGGTTGCTCGACGGGATTCACCCCAGGCCTATCTGGGTGGCGCCCCGGCGCCAGGGCGGCGGCAAGGGCGCCCAGCGAGCCCCCTGGCACACCCTGCGCCTGGGGCAATCGCTGACGCGAACCTGGCTGGAAGGGATTGAAGAGGTCATGCACGATGCAGACCTGACGCCAGGGACGTCATCCTGATGCACCGCGCGTCAATAGCAAACTCGAGATTGAAACTCGTTCGACCCGGGAGTGTCGCGAGCAAAAGGAGCGCCTCGATCGAATGAAGATCACTCCTTTGCAGACGCTTTCAGCATGTTTTCAAGACGTTCGATCTCGGCCCTGGCATTGACGAGTTCACTGACGTCATACTGCACGCCGAGATAGTAGATCAGCCGGCCCGAGGCATCACGCAGGGGCTGAATCGACAATCGGTTGTAGAACAGGGTCCCATCCTTGCGATAGTTGCGCAGCGTCACCTCGACGGGGGAATGCGCCTTGAGTGCTGCACGGATCTCATCGAGCGCCGGCTGATCGCGATCCTCACCCTGAAGGAAGCGACAGTTGCGCCCCAGGATTTCTTCCTGGCTGTAGCCCGTCAGTTGTTCAAAGATGGTGTTGGCATAGACAATAGGAGAGTCCGGCTGGTCCGGATCGGAGAGGGTCACGCCATTCACGCAGGTGTCCAGAATCTGTGTCAGGACGTGCGGAATGATGCCGGTGTCTTTGTCGGGAATGAATAGCATGGTGTCTCCAGGCCGAGGGCGCTATACAGGTGAATTAGTCCGTCTTTTTCTGACCGAGTTCCCGTTCGACCAGGAGTCTCAAATCGCGCACGACGCGTTCCGTACCATCCTTGACGGCCAAGCGAATGAGCTTCTCGAATGGCCGCATGGCAAAATTCAGCTTCGCCAGTTCGAAGCTGAAAGTCAGCCGCGTCTGGCCTTCCTGCGGTTCGAAAAAATAGTTGATCACGAACGGATCCTTGATGCCCTTGAAACACACGTGGCGCTGAGGCTCGAGCGCAATAATCCGGAAATCAGCTTCGGAGCGGCGCCCTTGATCAATCCTCACCTGCCGGGCCGTCCAGCCGACAGCCAGCGGCCCACTGCTGAGGGGCGTCAGCTTCTGGACCTCAGGAGACCACCGCGGATAGTTTCGGACAAAATCGGTCACCACGAAGCCATACACATCAGGCAATGGGCAACGAATCAGGGTACTTGACTGGGACTTTACCATCGTTCAAGCGCTTCCCATGAAGACGGTTTACGAGAGTTCGCAACGCAACGGGCATAGGCATAAGAGAAACGTCATCGAGCCTCGCTGCCGACACGGCCAAGCTTGACGATAGCAGCATTTTCCGAGGTGCGCTCCATGGATCATTTGCCCGAGCCTGAGCCGGGTCACTCCGTCAGATGCCTGCCCGGCGCCCAGGATAACGCTCGCACTCCTCATCCCGATCAAACAGTTGGCATCACACGAGGCGCACGATGGTTTCGAGCCAATCCCCGTGGGCGGCGGATTCGACATTGCCACATCAACAGATCTGCATACGACTGTCTCGCGGCGTGCATGAACGCCGTGCAGGACTCAAGCGCGCCGTTGACGGAGCGGGACAGTGGCTGGTGCCATGAAGGTGGGGTACCTTGAAAGCACCGCCATGCTGCCCCCTATAGAGGAAACTTCGATGATCATTCGTCACGCCAACGAGCGCGGCTACGCCGATCACGGCTGGCTGAAGTCTCGTCACACCTTTTCGTTTGCCGATTACGTCGACCCGGACCACATGGGCTTTCGCAAGCTGCGGGTGATCAACGAGGATCGCGTTCAGGGCGGCCAAGGCTTCGGGACCCACCCCCACCGGGACATGGAGATTCTCTCCTATGTGCTGGAAGGCGAGATGGCCCACCGGGACAGCATGGGCAACGGGGCGATCATGCGCCCTGGCGATGTGCAACGCATGTCGGCCGGCACCGGCGTGCTGCACAGCGAGTTCAACAACGACCCCGCCCGTGAGCTGCACTTCCTGCAGATCTGGATCGAGCCGAAAGAGCGGGGCATCGCCCCCGACTACGAGCAGAAGGCCTTTCCCGCCGAGCAGCGCCAGGGGCAGTGGCAGCTGGTGGTGTCAAAGGAGGGGCGCGACGGCTCGGTGAGCGTGAACCAGGACGTCAACCTCTACGCCGGGCTGTTCGATGCCGGAGAGCGAGCGCCTACGCCTGCGGTGCGCCACGCCTGGCTTCACGTGGTACGTGGCGAGGCGGAGATCAACGGTCAGCGACTCTCGGCCGGCGATGCCGCCGCCTTCCAGCCGGGGGAGACCATCGAGGCGGTTGGTGTTGAGGCCTCGGAGATCCTGCTCTTCGACCTGGCCTGAACGGTAATCGGCGTGACAATGGGGGCGGTAACGGAGGTGTGCCCCCATTGCCGCCTGACACCCATTACCGCCTCCATGGCTATCATCCCTGCTGCGTTGGCCAGGCGGCGATATCGGCATCGGCGAAGGCGCGGGTAGGAAGGGAGTACGTCCCCATGACTGTGCGTCCCCGATTAATGTGACACTGTGCTGCTCTGAGATCTCGGGGCGCTGAACAACAACGAGGAGAAGCAGGCACAGGAGGCACGCTTGCTATATGTCGGCATGATGCGGACACGCCGGCGTCTAATGATCACCAGCAGCAGAGACAACTGGTACACCAAAAGGCTGACGGAGCTATCAGCAGATGGACAGCATGCGCTCAGGAAAGGTTGGTGGGCCCAGCTGGACTCGAACCAGCGACCAAGGGATTATGAGTCCCCTGCTCTAACCAACTGAGCTATAGGCCCTTGCAGCGGATGGCGCCGAGCGGCGCCGCCGTATGATAGCGAATGGCGATGAAGGTGACCATAGCCGGCAGACCTTGGCTGGCCGAATCTCCCGCCGCGGCACTTCCTTCCCCGACCGTGGTCTGCAGGTGGCCTGCCCATCTGGAGATCGACCGGTGCGACCTTTCCCCCATCGCCGTTTCCCTGCCCTTGGCACTGCGCTGTTCGCCCTGCTGCTGGCCCTGCCGGCAGCCGCCGCCTGGGAGCTGGACCCCGAACGCTCGCGGGTGGCCGCAACCGTGGTGCAGATCGCCCCGACGGGTCCCATTGCCCATCAGCACGAGGTGCGTCGCCTCGCCGGCACCGCCGAGGCGGACGGCACCCTGCGCCTGCCCCTGCGGCTGGCGCAGAGCGATGTGGTCGAGCGCATGGGGCCGTTGCCGCCCTGGCTCTCCGGCCTCACCGAGCAGCCGCTGGCCACCGTGAGCACGCGTTTCCCGCCCCAGCGCCTGGAGGCGCTGGCCGTGGGCGAGTCGCTGGTGGAGGTGCTCGAGCTCTCGGTGCAGTCCGGCGGCACCACCCACCGCGAGCCGCTGGCGGTGCGCTTCACCCGCGAGTCCGCCGGTCGGGTCCGGGTCACCAACGCCGAGCGCGTGGCGCTGGATGGCCGCGAACTGATGGCCAACCCGACGCTGCGTTCGGTGCTGCTGCTGCTCGGCTACGAGCAGATCGGCGACGAGGTACCGGTCCTTCTCGACGCCATGCTGGTGCGGCGCTGAGGGGCTACCCCGGCAGGCTCTGTCCTTCCCATGATGCCGGCACAGCCCTTTATTGATAATGATTATTGTTTGTATAATGAGGCTTTCCGCGGCTCCGGTGGTCTCGCCATGCCCTCTTCCCTGGCCCGGCTCTACGTCGGCCCCCTGCAGCACCTCGCCGCGCCGACGATCGCGTCGGCAGCGTCCGACGGCATGCCGGTCCGTGACCTGCTCGACCCGGCCTACCTGGACGCGCTGTTGGCACGCTTCGGCGCCCAGTACCCTCAGGGCGACCGCCGGGCGGTGGCCTCGCTGTGGTCCAAGTGGCACTTCAGCAGCCTCTGCGGCCATGGCCTGGCGGCCAACCTGCTGCTCGAGCGCGACCTGCCGCTGGGGCTCGACGAGCTCCATCTCCAGCAATCTCCCGAGGGGCAGACCACCGGCCTGGTGCTGCATCATGCTGGCCGGCCCCTGGCCGAGCTCGACTCCCATTCGCGCTTCGCCACCCTGCTCGACGGCCACCTGACGCCACTGGTCGAGGCCCTGGCCGCGGCCAGCGGCGCCTCACCCAAGGTGTTCTGGAGCAACGCCGGCAACTATTTTGAGTACTTCGCTAGCGCCCTGGCCGACCATCCCATGGCCGCAGCGGACGTCGCTGAGCCCGCCCTGGCGCTGCTGGCGAGTCGCAATCTTCCCGACGGCCGGCGCAACCCGCTCCATCGCCCGGTGCGCTATGTCGAGGGCGATGACGATGCCCCCCGGCGGGTGCGTCGCCTGTGCTGCATTCGCTACCTGATCGACGAGCTGGGCGTCTGCGGGAACTGCCCGCTGACCTGCCGCGACAGGACCCGTGCCGCCGAGACGCCCTGATCGCCACACCCACGCGAGGGCCCACCCCGCTGCCGGGGTGGGCCCTCTTGGTATGACTCGCCGCTGATGGGCTCAGTAGCGCCAGGTCAGGTTGGCCATGACATGGCGAGGGGCGCCATGGAAGGCCTGGTCCCACTTGAGGCTGGTCAGGTACGCCTCGTCGGTGACGTTGTTGAGGTTCAGCGAACCGGTCAGGCTGTCGCTGAAGTCGTAGCTCGCCATCAGGTCGACCAGGGCATAGGCCTCCTGGCGGGTCTTGCCATCGGCGAGGTCACGGTCGCGCTCGATATCGTCCTGCCAGCGCAGCCGTGCGCCCACCTTGAGGGCATCCAGGGCGGCCGGACGATAGCTGGTGGTGGCGCGCACCAGATGGCGCGGGATATAGGTGTTGGTGGCCTCGCCGTCGGCGTCCTCGACCTCCAGGTAGGTATAGCCGACGCTGGCCTGCCAGCCCGGGGCCAGCTCGCCGGCGAGCGTGGCCTCCACGCCCTCGCTGGTGATGCCGTCGCCGCCCGTGAAGAAGGCGGTGCCATCCGGCCGGGTGCCCGCCGGCTGGGCCACGTTGTCCTGTTCGGTGCGGAACAGCGCCAGCGAGGCATCGGCGCCGCCGTCGAACAGCTCGGCCTTGAGGCCCACCTCCTGGCTGACACCGTCGACGGGGTCGAGGTAGTCGCCGTTGCGGTCGATCGCGGTCTGCGGATTGAAGATCTCGGTGTAGCTGGCGTAGAGGGACGCCCGGTCGGTGACGTCATAGATCAGGCCGGCGTAGGGCGTCAGCACCCGGTCGTGGTCACTCGCCTGGGAGACCCCGTACTGCTCGCCGGTCGTGTCGGCCCAGCTCAGCCGGGCGCCGCCCACCGCGGTCCAGCGCTCGGCGAGGTCCAGCTTGGCGGCCCCGTAGACGCTGCGCTCCTTGACCGTGGCATCGCCGTCGGTGCCGGGGAAGGGTTCCCAGGCATCGGGTTCGGGGTAGCGGCCGTTCCAGTCGTCAAGCGGCGGAAGGCCCTGACCGCCCGCATCGAAGCTCGCCGTGGGGTAACGAGAGAGCTGCTGGTTGCGGCTCTGGCTCCAGTCGGTGCCCAGCACCAGCTGGTGGCTGCGCCCGAAGGCATCGACCTCGCCCTTGGCATGCAGGTCGGCCACCCACTGCTCCAGGTGGCGATCGTACTTGCTCAGGGTCAGCTGCTCATCGGCGATGCGCCCCGTCGTGGCATCCGGCGTCCCGTAGATGTAGAGCAGCTGGGTGTCCGAGAGCATGTCCAGGTGGGTCAGGGTCCCCTTCAACGACCAGCGATCGCCGAGTTCCTGCTGCACCTCGAGGAAGCTGCGGTGGGTCTCCACGTCCCAGTAGGACCAGTCGGGCGCCGAGGAGGTCGCGACATCGTAGTCGGTGGGGTTGCCGGCGGAATCATAGAGCGGCAGCGAACCCCACATGTTGCCGTCGGTGTCGTTCTGCTGCCAGGTATGGCCGAGAGTCACCAGGGTGCTGTCGGTGACGTCGGCCTCCAGCACGCCGTAGAGCAGGCCCCGCTCGCGACTCAACCGGTCGAGATAGGAATCGCTCTCCATCCCCGCCGCCACCAGGCGCCCGCGAACGCGCCCCGCGTCATCCAGCGGCCCGGCGACGTCCAGTTCCAGGCGCCGCTGGTCCCAGGAGCCGACGCTCGCCGAGACCGAGGCCTGGGGCTCATAGGTGGGCCGCTTGCGCACGAAGTTCACCGTCGCCGCCGGGTTGCCGGAGCCGGACATCAGGCCGGTAGCGCCGCGCACCACTTCCACCCGGTCGTAGATCGCGGTGTCCATGTCGCCGTGCACGTTGTTGTAGGGCATCGGCACGCGCACCCCGTCGACCTGGAAGTTGGAGATCTCGAAGCCCCGCGCCGTGTAGTAGGTGCGATCCGTCTCGAGGCGCTCCACCGTGACCCCGGGGGCGCTCTCCAGGACGTCGTTGGTGGTGTCGAGGCTAAAGTCATCGATCTGGGCCCGAGTCACGGTTGAGACGGACTGGGGCGTCTCACGGGGCGTCAGGTCGAGCCTGGTCGCGGTGCTGGTGAGCGGCACCCGGTAACGCTCCGTGCCCTCGGTGATGACCGACAGGGCCTCGGCCTCGACGGTCACCGTCTCGAGTTCCTCGGCGGATCCGGCCTCCTGGGCCAGCAGGGCGGGCGAGACCAGCACGAAGGCACCGGCGGTGGCCAGGCCGAGGGCCCGGCGGACGGCCTGGGCCAGGGGATCGTCCCCGATGGGGCGGAAAGCGGGATGGGACATGGTTGAGCAAGCCTTCGGTTCTTATCAAACAGGAATGCGCATGATAATGAGTCGCATTAGCTAAAACAACCAGGCACGCTTAGCTTTTGAGTCTTCAATCAGGGAGGGCTTTCTCACCGGGAGGCGGCGAGAACAAGGCGGTAGACGCCACCGGCGGCCCTGGGGCCACCGGTGGCGAAAGGGATACAGGGAAAGGAAAAAGATCAGGCCAGGGGCGCGTCCGCCGCCTCGATCTCGCCGGTCTGCACCCGCCACTGGGCGGCATAGCGCCCGTTGCGCGCCAGCAGCTCGCCATGGGTGCCGCGCTCGACCACTCGCCCGCCGTGGACCACGGCGATCTGGTCGGCATGGACGATGGTCGAGAGCCGATGAGCGATCATGATCACAGTGCGCTGGTGGGCGATGCGCTTCAGCGAGCGCTGGATGGCCGCCTCGGTCTCGTTGTCCACGGCGCTGGTGGCCTCGTCCAGCACCAGGATCGGCGGGTCCTTGAGCAGCGCCCGGGCCAGCGAGAGGCGCTGGCGCTGGCCGCCGGAGAGGCGCACGCCGCGCTCCCCCACCGGGGTGTCGAGCCCTTGGGGCAGCGCCTGGATGAAGTCCCAGGCCTCGGCGGTCTGCGCCGCGGCGATGATATCGGCATCGGAGGCATCGGGGCGGCCATAGGCGATGTTGTCGCGCACCGGGCCCTCGAACAGGTAGACGTCCTGGCTGACCAGGCCGATGGCCCGGCGCAGCGAGGCCAGCTCGAGCTCGCGGATCGGCTGGCCGTCGATGCGGATCTCCCCCGCCTCGGGGTCGTGGAAGCGCAGCAGCAGCTTGATCAGGGTCGACTTGCCCGAGCCGGTGGCGCCGACCAGGGCCAGGGTATGGCCCGCCGGCACCTCCAGCCGGACCTCGCTGACCCCCTCGCCGCTGCCCGGGTAGCGAAAGCTCACGTCGACGAAAGCCACCTCGCCGCGCACCGGCTCGGCCAGCGCCCGCCCGCCGTCGTCGCGCACGCGGATCGGCGTGGCCAGCAGGTCGAGGATGCGCCGCGTGCTGGCCATGGCGCGCTCGAAGAGGTCGATCACCTGGGCCAGGCCGGTCAGCGGCCACAGCAGCCGCTGGGTGAGGAACACCAGCACGCCGTAGGCACCGACGTTCAGGTCACCCCGCAGGGCCATCATCCCGCCCACGGTGAAGGTGGCCAGGAAGCCGGCCAGGATCGCCATGCGAATCACCGGGATGAAGGCCGAGCTGATGCGGATCGCCCGCCGATTGGCCTCCACGTAGGCTTCGCTTGCCAGGCGCAGCCGCTCGGCCTCGCGGGCCTCGGCGGTGAAGCTCTTGATGGTAGCGATGCCGGCCAGGTTGTTGGAGAGCCGGCTCGAGAGGTCCCCGACCCGCTCGCGCACCTCGGCGTAGAGCGGCCCGGCCTTGCGCTGGAAGTAGAAGGCGCCCCACACGATCAACGGGATCGGCGTGAAGGCGAGCAGCGCGATCAGCGGCGAGAGCACGAAGAACACCGCCCCCACCGCCACCACGGTGACGCCGACCTGAATCATGGCGTTGGCGCCGCCGTCCAGGAAGCGCTCGAGCTGGTTGACGTCGTCGTTCATGGTCGCCACCAGCTGGCCGGAGCTCCTCGACTCGAAGAAGCCCATGTCGAGCCGCTGGGCATGCTCGTAGGCGTCCTGGCGCAGGTCGGCCTGCAGGCGCTGGGCCAGGTTGCGCCACAGCACCTGGAAGAGGTACTCGAACAGCGACTCCCCGGCCCAGATGAAGAAGGTCAGCGCGCCGAGGATCAGGATCTGCTCCCGGGCGGACTCGAAGCCGAGCCCCGCCACGAAGCTCTGCTCCTGATTGACCACCACGTCGATGGCCACGCCGATGAGGATCTCCGGGGCGATGTCGAACAGCTTGTTGATGACCGAGCAGGCGCTGGCGGCGATGATCCGGCGGCGATAGCCGCGGGCATAGCGCAGCAGGCGCGCCAGGGCCCGGAAGCTGGAGGTGGTGGCATCAGGCATGGGGAGCGGGGGTCCTGGAGGGTGAAACGCCACAGCATACCGGGAAGGCGGCCGGCCCGAAACAGATCTTATTGATAACCATTATCACCGGAGGTAAGGTAGCGCCCATCGCCCGCCCCGCCCGGGGCCCGTCGAAGGAGCGTCCTGCATGTTCGAACTGCGCGGAGCCGGTTTCGCCATCGCCGACCGGCTGCTGCTCGCCGCTACCGACCTGACCCTGGAGGGCGGCCGGGTGCACGGCCTGATCGGCCACAACGGCTCGGGCAAGTCGACCCTGCTCAAGCTGCTGGCCCGTCAGCAGCCGGCCAGCCGAGGCGAGCTGGCCTTCGCCGGCCGACCCCTGGCCCGCTGGGGCCAGCGCGCGTTCGCCCGCCGCGTGGCCTACCTGCCCCAACAGCTGCCCGCCACCGAGAACCTGCTCGGCCGCGAGCTGGTGGGCATGGGTCGCTACCCCTGGCGAGGTCTGCTGGGCCGTCACACCCGCGAGGACGCGGCGGCCATCGAGGGGGCCATCGCCGCGACCCACACCGAGGCCTTCGCCGACCGCCTGGTCGACACCCTCTCCGGCGGCGAACGCCAGCGGGTCTGGCTGGCCATGCTGCTTGCCCAGGGCAGCGACTTCCTGCTGCTCGACGAGCCGCTCGCCGCGCTGGACATCGCCCACCAGGTGGAGGTGCTGACGCTGATCCGCGAGCTCAGCGAGACGCTGGGGCTCGGCGTGGTCATCGTGCTGCACGACGTCAACATGGCGGCGCGCTACTGCGACCACCTGGTCGCCCTGCACGGCGGGCGCGTGCTGGCCCGGGGCACCCCGGCCGAGCTGATGGACGAGGCCACCCTGGAGGCCATCTACGGCATCCCCATGCGCGTGATGGCGCATCCCGCCGGCCATCATCCCGTCGCCCTGGTCCATGCCTGACGCGCTCGCCCGGCTGCTCGGCGGTCTCGTCCCTGGGCTGCTGCTGGTCCTGGCGCTGGTGCCGACGACCCGCGCCCAGGCCCAGCCGGCCGTCGCCACCCTCGACTGGACCCTGGCCGAGACCCTGGTGGCGCTGGGCGTCACGCCGGCCGGCATCGCCCAGCGCGACGCCTACCATGCCTGGGTGCGCGCGCCGCGCCTACCCGAGGCCACCGTCGATCTCGGCCTGCGCAGCCAGCCCAACCTGGAGCTGCTGGCGAGCCTCGCGCCCGACCGCCTCCTGATCTCGCCGATGTTCGCCAACCTGGCGCCGCGGCTGTCGCGCATCGCCCCGGTCACGACCCTGCCGCTCTACTCCCCGGGCCGCGAGACCTGGCCACAATTGCGCGAGCTGAGCCGCGAGGTCGGTCGCCTGGCCGAGCGGGAGGCGGCCGCCGAGCGGCTGATCGCCGAGACGGAGACGCGACTGGAGGCCCTGCGGCGGCGACTGCCCGAGCGGGTGTCGCCGCTGCTGGTGGTGCAGTTCATGGACGAGCGCCATGTCCGGGTGTTCGGCGAGGGCGGCCTCTACCAGGCCGTGATGGCCCGCCTGGGGCTGGACAACGCCTGGCACGGCGAGACCAACGCCTGGGGCTTCTCGCTGGTCGGCCTCGAGCAGTTGGCCGGCCTGGAGGCGCGGCTGGTGGTGGTCGAGCCCTACCCGGTGGGCGTCGAGACGGCGCTGGCCGACAGCGGCCTCTGGCAGCAGCAGCCCAGCGTGCGCGATGACAGCCTGATCACCCTGCCCCCGGTATGGAGCTTCGGCGCCCTGCCCTCGGCGCAGCGCTTCGCCGACCACCTGGTCGCCGCGCTGGAGGACGCGCCCCATGGCGACTGAGGCCGCCCGCCGCCACGCGCCCGCCCTCGTCTGCCTGCTGCCGGGCCTGGCGCTGCTGGCCCTGGTGCTGGGATCGCTCGCCGAGGAGGGGCTCCTCGATGGCCTGCGCGCGCTGGCGACGGCGACGCCGGAGAGCGCCGAGGCGCTGGTGCGCCACTACAGCTGGTGGCCGCGCCTGGCCATGGCGCTGCTGGCCGGCGGCGGCCTGGCCCTGGCCGGGGTGCTGATGCAGCAGGTGCTGCGCAACCCGCTGGCCGCGCCCACCACCCTGGGGGTGGCCAGCGGCGCCAACCTGGCGCTGATGGCCGCCACCCTGCTCGCCCCGGGCCTGTTGCTGGCCGGGCGCGAATGGGTGGCCCTGGCCGGCGGCGGCGGCGCCATGGCGCTGGTCTTCGCCCTGACCTGGCGCCGCGGCCTCTCCCCCGCGGTGGTGGTCCTCGCCGGCCTGGTGGTCAACCTCTACGCCGGGGCCCTGGGCATGGTGCTGTTGCTCTTCCACCAGGAGACCCTCAAGGGGCTGCTGATCTGGGGCGCCGGCTCACTGGCCCAGAACGGCTGGGGCGACGCCGCCTTCCTGGCCCCGCGGCTGCTGCTGGGCGGCCTGGCGGCCTGGCTGCTGCTGCGGCCGCTGACGGTGCTCGAGCTCGACGATGCCAGCGCCAGGAGCCTGGGCGTCTCGCTGAAGCACCTGCGCCTGGCGGGGCTGGGGCTGGCGGTCTTCCTCACCGCCTGTGTGGTCAGCGAGGTGGGGGTGGTCGGCTTCATCGGCCTGGCGGCGCCCAACATCGTGCGCCTGGCCGGCGCGCGCCGTCTGGGGGGGCGGCTCGTCTGGTCGACACTGCTCGGCGCCCTGTTGCTCGCCACCACCGACCTGCTGCTGCAGCGCTTCGCCGGCACCCTGCCCACCCTGATCCCCACCGGGGCCACTACCGCCGCCCTGGGGGCGCCGCTGCTGCTGTGGCTGATCCCCCGGCTGCGCCTCGAGGCCGGCCGCCCGCCCGCTGCCGCCACGGCCCTGGCACCGCGCCATCCCACTCCCGGGCGTCTGGTCGCGGGCCTGGCACTGGGCCTTCTCGCCGCGCTTCTGCTGGCGCTGCTGCTGGGCCAGGCGGCCGGCGGCTGGTTCGCGACCCTCGACGAGGCGGTGCTGACGTGGCGCTGGCCACGGCTGCTGGCCGCCGTGGCCAGCGGGATGATGCTGGCCATCGCCGGCACCCTGATCCAGCGCCTCACCGCCAACCCCATGGCCAGCCCCGAGGTGCTGGGCATCAGCGGCGGCAGCGCCATCGCCCTGATCGCGGCGCTCTTCCTGCTGCCCGCCCCCGGCAACCTGACCCTGGTCGCCACCGGCACCCTGGGCGCGCTGGCCAGCCTGGCCGTGCTGGTCATGCTCAACCGGCGCAGCGGCTTCGTGCCCGAACGGCTGCTGCTCAGCGGCGTGGCCATCACCGCCCTGTTCGACGCCGTGCGCGCCATCGTGCTGGCCGGCGGCGACCCCCGCGGCCAGCAGGTCATCGCCTGGCTCTCGGGCTCCACCTACTACATCGACCCCGTCAGCGCGACAGTGGTCGCGGGCCTCGCCGTGGTGCTGTCCCTGGCGGCACGCCCCTTCGCCCGCTGGCTGGATATCCTGCCGCTGGGAGCGGCCACGGCCGCGGCGCTGGGGGTACGGGTCGAGCGAGCCCGGCTGGCGCTGCTGCTGCTGGTCGCGCTGCTGACCGCCTGCGCCACCCTGGTGGTGGGCCCGCTCTCCTTTGTCGGCCTGCTGGCGCCCCACATGGCGCGGCTGGTGGGCTTCTCCCGGGCCCGCACCCACCTGCTGGGGGCCGCGCTGATCGGCGCCCTGCTGATGGTGCTGGCGGACTGGTTGGGCCGCCAGCTGCTGTTCCCCGCGGAGATTCCCGCCGGCCTGGTGGCCTCGCTGCTGGGCGGCGCCTACTTCATGTGGGGCCTCGGGCGCCGATGATCGGACCCCGCGGCGGGCTCGCCATTGAACTCGCCGGCCGCTGGCCACACTAACGTAAGTGAGGCGTCGAAAGACGCTGTTGATCACATGGACCTTACACGGATCACAAGGAGTGAACGCATGGCCCAACGCACACCGCTGAATCACACCATCAAGCAGGCCACCCTCGGAGCGCTGCTCGCCGGCGGCCTGGCCGTCACCGGCAGCGCCCTGGCCGAGCCCCAAGGCCTCTACTCGGCCAACGAACTGCTCGATGCCGATGTCTACGCCACCTCCGGCAGCGAACAGATCGGCGACGTCGAGGACATCCTGCTCGACAACGACATGCAGGTCCGCGCCTTGGTCATCGACACCGGCAATCTGCTCGACTTCCAGGGCAACCAGCAGTTCGTGATCGAGACCGGGAAGTTCACCGTCGCGACCCAGGACGGCAATAGCCTCGAGGAAATCGAGTACCGGGTGAATGTCGACCTGAGCGAGGAGCAGATCGCCCAGCAGCCGCAATACACCAACGACTGGTGGCAGAACGCCCGGGAAGGGGCCCAGCAGGCCTGGGAAGACACCAAGGAGGGCGCCGCCAGCGCCTGGGAATCCACCCAGGAAGGCGCGTCATGGGCCCTGGACAGTATCGGCGAGGCCCTGGAGAACGTCGGCGAACGCACTCAGGAGGCCGCCGACCGCCCCGCCGAGTGACGGCTCGACCGCCATCCCCCCTTCAAGCCCGGTCATCGACCGGGCTTTTTGCGGAGCGAAATAAGGCGCCGCTCGCGTCGACGGCTCTGGCTCTCCGCCAGTTACACGTTCTAACCTGAAGAGGCTGGCTTTTCGATCCTTGGCCCCGGCCCTTGCCGGGGCCCTTTCATGCCGGCGGCACGCCGGAGTTGCCCCGAGGGGCCAGCATTCACGACAATACGCGGCCTGCTCCCACCGCCACGCAAGGATGCCGCCCATGCTCGCCGAACTCTTCGCCGTGATGGCGCCCGTGCTCACCGGCGCGGGGCTCGGCTTCGTCTGGGTGCGCCTCGGCCACGACTTCCCGGTGGCCTTCGTCACCCGACTGGTGTTCAACATCGGCACCCCGGCCCTGGTACTGGCCTCGCTCTCCGGCGCCGAGATCGATGCCGGCAGTTTCGGGCGCACCATGCTGGCCACGGCGCTGGTGCTCACCGCCATGGCCGGCATGGCCTTCCTGCTGGCACGGCTGCTGGGCAAGGACTGGCGGGTGCTGCTGGCCCCCACCATGTACCCCAATACCGGCAACATGGGCCTGCCGGTGGTGCTCTACGCCTTCGGAAGCGCCGGCTTCGCGTTCGGCATCACGGTGATGGTCACGGTCTCGCTGTTCCAGTTCACCCTGGGGACCCTGCTGGCGAGCCGCGGCAACCCGCTGAAGGCGCTGGCGAAGACGCCGGTGGTCTACGCCATCCTGATCGCCCTGGGGCTGCTGCTCAGCGACACCGACCTGCCCCGCTGGCTCGCCAACAGCGTCGATCTGATCTCGGGCTTCACGGTGCCGCTGATGCTGATCACCCTGGGCGTCTCGCTGGCCAGCATCCACGCCCGCAACCTCGGCTCCGGCATCGGCTTCAGCCTGCTGCGCATCCCGGTGGCCGCCGGGGTCGCCTGGGGCATCGGCACCCTGCTGGCGCTACCGCCCATGGCGCTGGCCATCCTGGTGCTGCAGATGAGCATGCCGGTCGCGGTGTTCAACTACCTCTTCGCCCAGAAGGCCGGACGCGAGCCGCAGTACGTGGCGAGCCTGGTGTTCTGCTCCACCCTGCTGTCGCTGGTCTACCTGCCGATCCTGCTGGCGATCCTGATGTAGCACTGCCATCGCCTGTGCCCCCTCGCGGGGAACACCCTCGCCGCGGCAGAGTCCCTGTGTAGGGTCTTTGTGAAGAGTCCCTATGCGGGTACAGCCAACGAGGGGGAAGCCACATGCACTCGCCACGTCATGCACTCTCGACCGCCCTGCTGCTGAGCGGCGCCCTGCTCGCCGCCCCGGCCGTGGCCGCGGAGGTGGTCGAGGAACGCATCGCCACCGACCACCTTGAGCTGCGCCTGGAGCGCGTGGCCTCTGGCCTCACGCATCCCTGGTCGGCCGCCGAGCTGCCCGACGGCCAATGGCTGGTCAGCGAGCGTCCCGGGCACCTGGTGCGCATCGATGCCCAGGGCGAGGTCACTCGTCTCTCCGGCGCGCCCGAGGTCTCCACCCGCGGCCAGGGCGGCCTGCTCGATGTCGCCCTGCATCCCGACTACGGCGAGGGCTGCGACTGGGTCTACCTCACCTGGAGCCAGGCCGGCGATGGAGGCAGCGCCACCACCCTCTCCCGCGGGCGGCTGGAGGGCGACGCCCTGGTGGACCTGGAGACACTGTTCGTCCAGGACCGCTTCTCCCGGCCGGGTCGCCACTACGGCTCGCGGCTGGCCTGGCGCGAGGATGGCACCCTGCTGATGAGCATCGGCGAGCGCGGCAGCCCCGAACGCGCCCAGGACCGCGGCGACCACGCCGGCAGCGTGCTGCGCCTCACCGCCGAGGGCGGAGTGCCGGACGACAACCCCTTCGTCGACGACGATGACGTGCACGACGAGATCTTCACCTACGGCAACCGCAACCCCCAGGGCCTGATCGTGGCCGCCGACGGCACCATCTGGTCCACCGAGCACGGCCCGCGCACCGGCGACGAGCTCAACCGCCTCGAGGCCGGGGTCAACTACGGCTGGCCGGAGGTGAGCCGCGGCAACGACTACGCCACCAACCAGCCCATCGGCCGCGACAGCGCCCCCGGCATGCGCGACCCCGTGCACGTGTTCGCCGGGCGCTTCGCCCCCTCGGGCCTGGCCCAGGTGAGCGGCGACGCCTTTCCCGCCTGGCAGGGCCACCTGATGGCCGGGGGGCTGGCCAGCGAGAGGCTGGTGCGCCTTGCCCTGGACGACGACAGGGTCGTCGAGCGCGAGGTGATCCTCGAGGGCGAGATCGGCCGCATCCGCGACGTGCGCCTGGGCCGCAACGGCGCCCTCTACCTGCTCAGTGACCACGCCGACGGCGGCCTCTACCGCCTGGTGCCCGCCGACTAGCCACGACAGGGGCCGCACCGGACGCGGCCCTGACGACCACAGGGATCCCCCATGCGCCTGCGCAACCTGATCATCGTCACGGTCATCGTGCCGCTCTTCCTGGTGCTGATGGTCTTCAGCCTGGTGGCCATCAAGTCGCTGGAAGACAACGTGCGTTCCAAGCTGGAGACCGAGGTCCAGACCATCAGCCGCGCCATCGGTACCTCTCTGGGCTATGCCCTGACCCGCGAGAGCCCGGAGTCGCTGCAGGAGACCCTGCAGTCGGCCTTCTCCTACAACCGCATCTACGGCGCCTATGTCTTCGACATCAAGGGCAACGAGATCCATGGCCTGGGGCTCGGCGAGGCGCTCTACGAGGCCTCCGAACTGCAGGCGGTGGTCGAGGAGGGGGAGATGCGCAGCGACTATCGCGAGGAAGACGGCTGGACCTACTTCTCGACGCTGATGCCGCTGCAATCCCCCGACGGCAATACCCTCGGCGTGCTGCAGGTCAACCGCCTCAATACCGGCATCGAGAACTACACCGGCTTTCTCAGCCAGGTCGCCCTGGTCGCCTTCGGTATCGGTGCGGCGGGCATCGTGCTGGGCATCTGGTGGATGTTCCGGCGCCATATCGAGCGCCCGCTGAGCCGACTGCTCGAGGTGATGGAGCGGGTCGCCCGGGGCGAGCGCCGCCAGCGGGCAACGATCCGGGGCCTCGACGAGTTCCGCCGGCTCGGCCTGGCCCTCAACCACATGCTCGACGCCCTGGCCGAGAAGGATGCCGACATCGAGGCCCGTCAGCGCCGCGAAATCGAGCTGGAGCGGCGACTGCGCAAGTCGCGCAAGCTGGCCGAGCTCGGCGTGCTGGCCGCCGGGGTGGCCCACGAGGTCGGCACGCCGCTCACCGTCATCGAGGGCCAGGCCCAGCGCCTCGAGCGCCGTGCCGGCATCGGCGACGACGAACGGCGGCGACTGGGACGCATCCGCGGCGAGGTACAGCGCATCGTCGAGATCGTGCGCCAGCTGATGGACCTGGGGCGCCAGCACAGCGTCGACAAGGCGCGGCTCGCCCTGGACGACCTCGTCCACGACGCCCGGCAGCTGGTCGAGGCCGACCTCGAGGCACGCGACATTCGCCTCGAGCCGGTGCTGCCGGACCCGCCGCTGATGCTGCTGGCCAATGGCCAGCAGCTGGTCCAGGTCCTCACCAACCTGCTGCGCAATGCCACCCAGGCCGAGGGCGTCCGGCGGATACGACTGGCGGCCCGCCGCCGCGACGACAGTCTCTGCCTGACCATCGAGGACGACGGCTGCGGCATCCCCGAGGCCGACCGCACCCGGGTCTTCGACCCCTTCTTCACCACCAAGCCCGTGGGCCAGGGCAGCGGCCTCGGGCTCTCCATGGTCCATCGCATCATCAACGACCACGGCGGTTCCATCGGCGCCTTCGACAGCGCGCTGGGAGGCGCCGGCTTCGAGATCGTGCTGCCACTCGAGGACACCACCCCATGAACGGACACGACATGCCAGACACGGAACGCGACACGCCTGCCCTGCCCCTGCTGGTCGTCGAGGACGACCCGGCCATCCTGGAGTTGCTCGAGGAGGAGCTGGCCGACGCCGGCTACGCGACCCTCGCCGCGACCAGTGCCGAGCAGGCCCTGGCCACGCTCAGCCACAGCGAGGTGGCCCTGGTGATCAGCGACGTGCGCCTGCCGGGCATCGACGGCATGCAGCTGCTCGAGCGGCTGCGCCGCGAGGGGAGCACGGTGGGTTTCATCGTGATCACCGCCTTCGGCACCATCGACCAGGCGGTGGAGGCACTCAAGCAGGGCGCCGACGACTTCCTGACCAAGCCGCTGGACCTGGAGGGGCTGCGCGAGGCGGTCTACCGGGTGCTGGAGAGCCGTCGGCTGGCCTCGCGCCTGGCGAGCGACGGGACGGCGAACAGCTTCCACGGCATCGTCGGCGAGAGCGAGGCCATGCAGTCGCTGTTCCACGACGCCGCCCGGCTGGCCGACAGCGACGCGCCCATGCTGCTGCTCGGCGAGAGCGGCACCGGCAAGGAGCTGATGGCGCGGGCCGTGCACGCCGAGAGTCCGCGTCGCGACGGCCCCTTCGTCGCAGTGAACTGCGCCAGCATTCCCGCCGAGCTGATGGAGAGCGAGTTCTTCGGCCATGTGAAGGGTGCCTTCACCGGTGCCGACGAGTCCCGCCAGGGGCTCTTCCAGGCCGCGCGGGGCGGCAGCCTGTTCCTCGACGAGATCGGCGAGATGCCCGTCGCGCTGCAGGCCAAGCTGCTGCGGGCCCTGCAGGAGAAGAGCGTGCGACCGGTGGGCGCCGAACGGGAGGAAGCGGTGGACGTGCGCATCATCGCCGCCACCCATCGCCAGCTGGAGCAGGAGATCGAGGCGGGTCACTTCCGCAGCGACCTCTTCTATCGCCTCGAGACCTTCTCGCTGCGCATCCCGCCGCTGCGCGAACGGGAGGGGGACATCGAGCGGCTGATCCCGGCGCTGATCGACAAGCATGCCGGTCAGCAGGACAAGCACATTGCGCGCATCGAGCCGGCGGCCCTGGAGGCCCTGCTCGGCTATGACTATCCGGGCAACGTTCGCGAGCTGGAGAACGCCATCATGCGGGCGGTGACCCTGGCCGAGGCGGGACAGCTCTGTCACGCCGACCTGCCCCAGCGGATCCGCGATCAGGGCGAGGCCCGGCGTCGTGCCTGCCGCGAGACCCGGGCCGAGGGGGCGCTGGCGAGCACCGCCACCCAGGCGGACTGGCCGAGCCTGGAAGAGGTGGAGAAGCGCTATATCCGCAAGGTGCTGGCGGCCACGGGCGGCAACAAGCGGCGTACCGCCGAGGTGCTGGGGATCGCCCGTCGCACCCTCTACCGTCGCCTCGAGGAGGAGTAGCCACACAAAAAGGACCCCCGCCGCAGCGGGGGCCAGGGGTCACATGCCGGGCCGGCCAGAGGGGAACGCGATACACCGGCCTGGGAATGGCATGGACCGGGAGAACCGTCCATCACGCGAGTGCCGCCCCGCTGAGCGGGGCGGTGGAGCGGGCTTACCAGCCCTGCTCCTCATCCTCGCTCTCGTCGCCCTCCTCGTCCCAGGGCGCCTCCTCTTCCTCGTTCTCATACTCCTCTTCGGCGCCGGGCATCGCCTCGGTGCCTTCACCGAAGCCGGGGTCCTGAGCCGGGTCGCCCTGGGCGTTCGGATCGCCGGCCGGCTCACCCGCCGCGGGGTCCGCCTGCTGGGTAGTGGGATCGGCCGCGGAATCGGTGCCCTGGGTCGCGGGGTCGTCGCCCGGCACCACCGGGTCGCCGCCGGCCGGATCGCCGGTCGTCGGGTCGGCTGCTGCCGGGTCACCCTGGGCATTCGGATCGGCCGCCGGCTCGCCGGGCGCAGGATCCGCCTGCTGGGTGGCAGGGTCGGCCGCGGAGCCGGTGCTCTGGGCGGCGGGGTCCTCGTGCATGTCACCGAAGGCCAAGGGGCTTGCGATCAGGCCGAACGAGACACCGAGAATACCGAGCCTTTTGAGGGTTTCCTTGGACATCATCTTGCACCTCCTTCCTTACATGAAGATCGAGGGTGGATCGGGCGGGGTTTGCCCGTCGGGTGACCGGCGGCTGTCCGGTCGGTCGGTCACCGATGAGAAATGGCGGTCAGGTGCCGCTCTGGTCGTCGTCTTGCTCCTGGTCATCGGATGGCGATTCCGTGGTGGAGGTCGATTCACCGGATGACGCCTGTGAATCCATGGTGGACTCCTGGTCCATGGCCTGGTCCTGCTGCATGGAGGGATCCTGGCTCTCCATGTCCGAGTCCTGTCCCATGGAGGAGGACTCTTCACCCATGGTGGAGGACTCTCCATTCATGGTTGAAGACTCCTCGCCGGCCGGCTCCTCCATCGGCGGCATCTCCTCCTCGCCGTTGCCACAGCCGGCCAGGGCCAGGCTGCCGAGCCCCAGGGCAGCGATCGCGCCGAGGGTCGTCAGTCGGCGCGAACGCTTCCCGCGGGGCCTGTCTCGGTTCAGCTCATGGTCGGTCATCGCTTTCTCCCTGAGTCATCGGGACTTCACCCAACAACGAGCAGCCACCGTGCCAGTCACGGCCAGAAAGTATATAAAAACTTTAAAGTCATCAGGTTAAAGAACCCTTGCAACGCGGAAGGCGCGGCCCACCAAGGGCCGGGCGTTGGTCAGATTCGACACATGGGTCACCCTTGCGCCATCCTGCAGGCCTTCGACACCCCGGGTTTTAATTTGAATGGTCATTCAAAAAACGCTAGGGTAGCGTCCACTCCATCGTCACCCGATGCCGCTGTCAACGCAGCAGCCTGGCATCATGACGTCGTTTTCTTACGTCACGACACTCGACCCTTCGGCGCTTTCCGCCCGATGACGGGGGAGCCGACAAAAGGCAGAGCCAATGAACGAGAACCGAAACGTCAAGATTCGGGTACGCAACCTGAGCAAGGTCTTCGGCAACCAGCCGAAGAAGGCACTCGAACTGCGCAAGCAGGGGCTAAAGCGCCCCGAGATCTTCGACAAGACCGGCCAGACGCTGGGCCTGTCGAACATCGATTTCGATGTCTACGAGGGGGAACTGCTGGTGATCATGGGGCTGTCCGGCTCGGGCAAGTCCACCCTGATCCGCTGCCTCAACCGTCTGATCGAGCCCACCGAGGGCGAGATCGTCATCGACGGCGAGAACATTCCCGAGCTCGGCGACAAGGCGCTGCTGGAGTGCCGTCGTCGCCATTTTTCCATGGTGTTCCAGAACTTCGCGCTCTTCCCTCACCGCACGGTGCAGCAGAATGCCGAGTTCGGCCTGGAGATCCGTGGCGTGGACAAGGAGGAGCGCGCCAAGGTGGCGCGCCATGCGCTTCACCAGGTCGGCCTGGACGGCTGGGAGGATGCCTATCCCAACCAGCTCTCCGGCGGCATGCAGCAGCGCGTCGGGCTGGCCAGGGCGCTGGCCAACGACTCCACGGTGTTGCTGATGGACGAGGCCTTCTCGGCGCTGGATCCGCTGATCCGAGGCGACATGCAACAGGAGCTGCTGGAACTGCAGCACCGCATGCAGAAGACCACGGTGTTCATCACCCACGACCTGGACGAGGCGATCAACATCGCCGACCGCATCATCCTGCTCAAGGATGGCGAGATCGTGCAGATCGGCACCCCGGAGGAGATCCTCACCCATCCCGCGGACGACTATGTGGCGCGCTTCATCGAGGGCGTGGACATGTCCAGGATCCTCACCGCCCAGCATGCCATGCGGCCGGTGCGTGCCACCGCCCGCGAGGAAGACGGCCCGCGCACCACCCTGCGCAAGATGCGCGAGAACGGGCTGGACTCCATCTACGTCACCAGCCGCGACCGCAAGCTGCTGGGTCTCGTGGTGGTGGACGCCGTCGAGCAGGCCGCGAAGGAAGGCAAGGACAGCATCCGTGACATCATGACCCAGGACTTCCGTGCCGTCGGCCCCGTGGAGCCGCTGCACAACCTCTTCGCCATGTTCAGCGAGAAGAGCTTCCCCATCGCCGTGGTGGATGACCACCGCAGGCTGCTGGGCGTGGTGGTCAAGGGCGCCGTCCTCGACGAACTGGCCCAGGCAGCCGAGCCCGCCAAGGTGGGCGAGAACCAGAACATGGCACCGGCAGGAGACGCATGATGGCTATCGAGATTCCGAGCATTCCGCTGGGCGACTGGATCGAGGGCGGCCTCGACTGGCTGACCAGCGAATACTCCATCGTCACCCGCGCCATCTCCCGGGTGACCCAGACCGGCATCGACGTGCTCAACGATGCCCTGATGTGGCTGCCCGAGTGGGGCCTGCTGGCGATCATCGTCGGCCTCTGCTGGTGGGTGGCGAGCCTGCGCCTGGGCATCGGGGCCGCCCTCGGCCTGGCGCTGATCTGGAACCTGGGGCTCTGGGAGCCGATGATCGAGACCCTCACCCTGGTGGTGATCGCCACCTTCGTGGCGGTGGTGATCGCGCTCCCCGTGGGTATCGCCGCGGCGCTCTCGGAGCGGCTCTACAAGACGATCATGCCGGTCCTGGACTTCATGCAGACCATGCCGGCCTTCGTCTACCTGATCCCGGCGATTCCCTTCTTCGGCATCGGCTCGGTGTCGGCGATCTTCGCCACGGTGATCTTCTCCATGCCGCCGGCGATCCGCTTCACGACCCTGGGCATCCGCCAGGTGCCGGTGGAGCTGATCGAGGCCGCCGACGCCTACGGTGCCACCCGCGGCCAGAAGCTGGTCAAGGTGCAGTTGCCGATGTCGCTGCCCACGGTGATGGCCGGCATCAACCAGACCATCATGCTGGCGCTCTCCATGGTGGTGATCGCCGCCATGATCGGCGCCGATGGGCTGGGCAGCGAGGTGTGGCGCGCCATCCAGCGCCTGCGCCCGGGTGACGGCTTCGAGGCGGGCATCGCCGTGGTGATACTCGCCATGCTGCTCGACCGCGTGACCCAGTCCCTGCGCAAGGGCCGCAAGTCCTGATAGTTGAGGCCACCCCTTGAATCCGTCGGGAGGCACCTCCAAGGTAAATGGTTGAACATCAAGAGAAGGGGAACACGATGAACAAGCACCCGCTGAACCGTCGCATCCGTCTCGCCGGCCTGGCCATGGCCGCCGGCACCGCGCTCGCCGCCGGTTCCGCCCAGGCCCAGGACAAGGGCAGCGTGCACCTGGCCTACGTGGAATGGTCCTCAGAAGTGGCTTCCACTAACGTGGTGCGCGCCGTACTGGAGCAGGCCGGCTATGAGGTGGAGATGACCTCGCTCTCCGCCGCCGCCATGTGGCAGTCCGTGGCCACCGGTGATGCCGATGCCATCGTCGCCGCCTGGCTGCCCACCACCCATGCCGACTACATGGAGCGCGTGGGCGACGAGGTCGTCGACCTGGGCGTCAACCTGGATGGCACCAAACTCGGCCTGGTGGTGCCGGCCTACAGCGACGTCGATTCCATCGCCGAGCTCAACGACCACGCCGACGACTTCAACGGCGAGATCATTGGCATCGATCCGGGCGCCGGCCTCATGGGGCTGACCGAGGAGGTGGTCGACACCTACGACCTCGACCTGGCCCTGCGCAGCGGCAGCGGTGCCACCATGACCGCCGCCCTGGAAAGCGCCATCAACAACGAGGAAGACGTCGTGGTCACCGGCTGGACGCCGCACTGGAAGTTCGCCCGCTGGGACCTCAAGTACCTCGAGGACCCCGAGAACGTCTACGGCGGCGCCGAGCAGATCCACACCATCGCCCGCCAGGGCCTCGAGGAGGAGATGCCGGAGGCCTACGCCATCCTGGACGCCTTCGAGTGGACCCCGGAGCAGATGGGTGAGGTCATGTTGATGAACCAGGAGGACGACGCCGACCCCTACGAGAACGCCAAGCAGTGGGTCGAGGAGAACCAGGACGTGGTCGAGGAGTGGCTGCCCGAATCGTGAGGGCATGCCGGGCCGCGCCTGATCGGCGAGGCTGACCGCATCGAGCGCAAGGGGAGGCACCACAGGGTGCCTCCCCTTCTCATTGGGGGGGCTCGAATCTCGACGACCCTGTCGCCCGATGCAGACAGGCCCACTGCAATCAACGGCGAGGACGGGTACCATGCCCGCTCGGGATGCGCAGTGCCGCCGTTGAAATGTCGCCTGGCAAGGTGGCGAGGAACGGTCACACTGAACAGACTCGCAGGACCTCTGCGGCCAACAAGGAGATACAGGCATGTTCCACAAGATCATGGTGCCGGTCGACCTGGCACATATCGAGCTGATCGAGCCGTCGCTACAGGCCGTGGCCGACCTCGCTCGCCACTATGATGCCGAGGTCTGCTACGTGGGCGTGACCGCCAATACGCCCGGCAGCGTGGCGCGCACCCCTCAGGAGTACACGCAGAAGCTCGAGGCCTTCGCCCAGGAGCGGCACAAGGTCCACGGCCAGCCGGTCAGCACCCATACCATCGTCAGCCCCGACCCGATCGCCGATCTCGATGACGACCTGATCGAGGCCATCGACGAGGTGGGCGCCGACCTGGTGGTCATGCCGACCCATCCCCCCAAGCATCTGGACGTGATCATGCCGTCCCATGGCGGCAAGGTGGCGACGCACACCAAGGCATCGGTGTTCCTGGTGCGTCCGGGGGCCGGCAAGTAAGCCGAACCAGCAAACGCAAGCACACCAATAACTGCAAGGGAGATGTCTCGTGGCTCAAGATCCCCAAGACGAGAAACCCCAGGAGGCGAATGCCGGCTCCGAGGGGATTCCCGCCCCGCAGGGGGCGGCGAACCTCATCGATACCGACTATGTGATCGGCCAGGACAACATCACCGCCTCACCGCTGGGCGTGAACGTGGACCTGCATGGCAAGGTCTTCTTGTTCTCCTCGATCGTGATCCTGCTGTTCGTGGTCCTGACGCTGGCCTTGCAGGATCAGATGGAGCCGATCTTCAACAGCATGTTCAGCTTCCTGACCACCAACCTGGGCTGGTTCTTCCTGCTGGGGGCCAACGTCTTCGTGCTCCTGGCGCTGGTGCTGATCTTCACCCCGATGGGCAAGGTGCGCATCGGCGGCGCGGATGCCACGCCGGACTTCGGCTACGCCGGCTGGTTCTCGATGCTGTTCGCCGCGGGCATGGGCATCGGGCTGATGTTCTACGGGGTCTCGGAGCCGCTGGGCCACTATGGCACCGCCATGGGCGGTATCAGCATGGGCGAGGACGGCGTGCGCACCGACTGGGCCCCGCTGGGCGGTGCCGAGGGTGACCAGGCCGGCGCCATCTCGCTGGGCATGGCCGCCACCATCTTCCACTGGGGCCTGCATCCCTGGGGCGCCTATGCCATCGTCGGCCTGTCGCTGGCGATCTTCGCCTTCAACAAGGGCCTGCCACTGACCATGCGCTCGATCTTCTACCCGATCCTGGGCGAGCGCGTGTGGGGCTGGCCGGGCCACGTGATCGACATCCTGGCGGTGTTCGCCACCCTGTTCGGCCTGACCACCTCGCTGGGCATCGGCGCCACCCAGGCGGCCGGTGGCCTCGAGTACCTGTTCGGCATCCCCGCCGGCGACACCACCCTGGTGCTGCTGATCCTGGGGATTACCCTCGT
Source organism: Halomonas rhizosphaerae (assembly GCF_030012485.1). NCBI lineage: Bacteria > Pseudomonadati > Pseudomonadota > Gammaproteobacteria > Oceanospirillales > Halomonadaceae > Halomonas > Halomonas rhizosphaerae. Next base: position 13,678 of record NZ_JASCQQ010000013.1, on the reverse strand, counting down.
GGCCCTGGGCTCGATCATGCTCGGCGTCGACAAGGGCGTGCAGCGCCTCTCGCAGATCAACATGGTGCTCGCCGCCCTGCTGCTGCTGTTCGTGATCTTCGTCGGCCCGACGCTGATGATCGCTACCGGCGTGCTCGAGAACCTGATCGGCTACGTGACCCACCTGCCGGCGCTCTCCATGCCGTTCGGGCGCGAGGACGCCAACTTCAGCCAGGGCTGGACGGCCTTCTACTGGGCCTGGTGGATCGCCTGGTCGCCCTTCGTCGGCATGTTCATCGCCCGCGTCAGCCGCGGCCGCACCGTGCGCGAGTTCCTGATCTCGGTGCTGCTGGTGCCGTCGATGGCCTCGGTGGTGTGGATGACCGCCTTCGGCACCACTGCCATCGACCAGGTGGTCAATTCCGGCATCACCGACGTGCAGGATGCCGCCCTGGAGCTGCAACTCTTCACCATGCTCGAGCACCTGCCGCTGACCGCCATCACCTCCTTCGTCGGCATCGTGCTGGTGATCGTGTTCTTCATCACCTCCTCCGACTCCGGCTCGCTGGTGATCGACTCCATCACCGCCGGCGGCAAGGTGGACGCTCCCAAGCCCCAGCGTATCTTCTGGGCGCTGATCGAGGGGGCACTGGCCATCGCCCTGCTGCTGGGCGGCGGCCTCGCCGCCCTGCAGACGGCGGCCTTGACCACCGGCCTGCCCTTCACGCTGGTGCTGCTGGTGGGCTGCTACGCCATCGTCAAGGGACTGATGAGCGAACCTCGCGCCAAGTAAGCCCGGCACGCCTCATTGGTGTTCGGCAAGCAACGAAAAGGCGGCCCGTGGGCCGCCTTTTCGCGTGGGGGACTCCCCTGTCGGGCAGGGTCTCAGCTCCAGAGCTCGCCCACCGGGGTCGTCGGGCTATAGTGGCTCGCCACCTGGGCCTGCAGCAGCTCGGCGGTGGCCAGGGCGTCGATAAGCGCATGGTGCCCCGCATAGACGGGCAGGCCGTAGCGCGCGCGGCTGTCGTAGAGGCGGATGGAGGCCGGCGGCCTGCCGATCCAGCGCTTGAAGCGGGCCAGCAGCGACTGGCGGTGGATGCGCGCCTCCAGCGACATGGTATCGATGACCGGGAACATCACGCCCTCCCCCAGCCGCGCCTTCAGTGCGGCGTTCAGGAAGGGCCGCTCGATATGCCGGTAGTGGACCACCACCAGGCGCCCCGTCAGGGCCTCGAGCAACTCGTCGAGGATCTCGCCGAGGTCCGGAGCCCGGGCGATGTCGGCGTGGGTGATGTGATGGAAGGTCACCGACTCCTCGCTCAGCGGGCGCGAGGGGCGCACGACCCAGTAGCGTCGCCGTGACAGGGCGATACGCCCCAGGGTGAAGGGCACCACGCCGATGCTGACGATGGCATGGCGCCGCTCGTCCAGTCCGGTCGTCTCCATGTCCAGGGCCACCATCGGCGCCTCGCCGATGGGGGTCTCGGGGCCCGGTAGCCCGGCGGCGAAATAGCGGGCCAGTCGCGGGTCCCTGGCCGTCTCGGCCCGGCCGGCCAGGTACTCCGGCCAGCCCGGGGTCGGCGGAGACATTCGCGGACGCAGGCGGATCATGGCCACCTCAGCGAGACCGGGAGCGCGACGGCATGGGGTAGCGGAACTTGAGGAACTTCTGGGCGTTGCTCAACACCTGGAAGGCATCCTTGAGGTTGTGGCGCTCGGTGTCGGAGACGTTCTCCGGCTCGATGTTGTTGTCCGGTGCCCGCTCGTGCTCGATATCGATCACGTGATGGCGGATCCGCGACATCGAGAGGAACTCGAGGGCATAGCGCAGCTTCTGGCTCACCCCCGGCGCCAGCAGCTGGGTCCGGTCGATGTCGTCGAGCCGCGCGAAGCTGTTCTGGGCCCGCGACCCGCAGGCCAGGGCATGCACCCGGATCAGGTCCGTCATCGGCGCGGTGCCGCGGCGCTTGAGGTTGATGGAATTGTTGTGCTTGCCGTCCTTTTCCATCACGAAGGTCCGGAAGAAGCCCAGCGGCGGAGTGCGGTTCAGTGCATTGCGCGCCATGGCGGCCAGGAACAGCGGGCTCTTGTGGGCCCGGCTGGCCACCAGGTCCTGGAGCTGCTCGACGAAGGCATTCTCGCCGTGCACGGCGTCCAGGTCGAAGAAGATCGAGCTGTGCAGCAGACGCTCCGGGGAGGGGTGATCGATCCAGTCACGGAAGTACTGCTTCCATACCGACAGGGGCTGGCGCCAGCGGTCGTTGGTGGCCATGATGTCGCCCTTGCAGTAGGGGTAGCCGCAGGCATCCAGGCCGTCGCTGACGCGCTGGGCCAGCGCCAGGAAGTAGGCATCGTGGCGCTCGGGGTCGAAGTCGTCGGCGAGCACCAGGGCATTGTCCTGGTCGGTGACGATGGACTGCTCGTTGCGCGCCATGGAGCCCAGCGCCATGAAGCAGTAGCTCACCGGCGGGGGGCCCAGCTCCTCCTCGGCCAGTTCCAGCAGCCGGCGCGTGAAGCTGCGCCCGATGGTGGAGAGCGCGCTGCCCACCATGCGCGAGTCGGCGCCCTCCTCGACCATGCGCACGAAGGCGGCACGCACGTCGGGCGCCAACCGCGCCAGGCCATCGACGCTGGACTGGTGGAAGATGTTGCTCACCAGGTAGAGGCTGCTGCCAGTCTCGTAGCGGATGATGTCGGAAAGATGCACGATCCCCACCGGGTGGCGACGGTGCATCACCGGCAGGTGATGGATATTGTTGCGCAGCATGCACAACATCGCCTCGTGCACCGACTCATCGGACTGGATGGCGATCAGACGGGGACCGATCACCTCCCCCACCGGCGTCTCGGGGGAGCGCCCCTCGGCCACCACATGCTTGCGGAAGTCGCTGTCGGTGAGGATGCCTCGCACCTGCCAGTGGCGATCCTCGCTGTCGCGGAAGGTGTAGCGAGGGGTATCGCCGGGGGCGTCGAGCACCAGCACCGCCGAGGCGCCGAACTCGGTGATCTGGCGGGCGGCCTCCTGCACCGTGGTGCTGGCCTCGACCATCACCGGGTAGCGGGTCAGCAGCTTGCGCACCCGGGTGATCATCATGTCGCTGTTCTTCTTCTGCTCCTTGACCGTCGACTCCAGGCGCGGCCGCTCGAGCTCGACGAAGTCGGCGAAGTTGTCGTCGGCCTCGCAGAGCCGCTGGAAGGCGGACTCGGGGATGAAGTAGATCAGGCAGTCTTCCATGGCCCGGGCCGGGAAGCGGGTGCGATGATTCCGCAGCAGGCTGAAGTGGCCGAAGATATCGCCCTCGCCGAGGCGATTGTAGAGTTCGCCGCCGCGGCGATAGACCTCCACGGCGCCGCTGCGGATGTAGCAGAACTCATGGACCTCCTGATCGAGCACCAGGATATCGCTGCCGGCCTTGAAGTAGGCCACCTCCACGCTGCCTGCCACCTCGTCGAGCAACTCGTCGGAGAGCCCCTCGAAAGGGGGGAAGCGCCCCAGGTGCTGGCGGATCTCAAGCAGTTCCACGTCCATGCGTCACGCTCCCGCCCGTTACATGTATGGCACCAGTCTGGAATGGCCGCACGGGGCTGTAAAGAGGACAGGGACGAGCGACAGACACGAAGAGGGCCACCCCGTAGGGTGGCCCTCGTCTGCCGATCGAGTCGGCGGGGATCTGCCCGTGCTTAGGACTCGGCCATTTCCTGCACGCGCTGCATCATCTCCGGGTCTTGCTGGATGGCCTGGCCAATGGCGTTGAAGGTATCCACGTCGAGACCGCTGTCCTCGACCACTTCGACCATCTTGTCGTTGGCTTCCATGCGCACTTCCTGCTGGGCTTGCTCATCCTCTGCCGCCTGCAGCTCCTCGGTGTACTCCTGGGAGATCACGGCGATCTCCTGGGAGGCGTCGGCAAACTGCTGCAGTTGCTCATCGGAGAAGTCCTGGGCCGGCGCCTGGGCCTGCGGCTGTTCCGCAGCGGCCGGGTCCTGGCTCTGCTGGGTTTCCTGAGCCTGCACGGCGGCAGCCATACCGAGAGAGAGAAGTGCGGCCGAGAACAGAGCAGTCATCCGTTGCATGAATACCTCCAGGGTGTTGCGTTGTGAATGTGCCCCCCTGTGACGCCCCCCGGAAGCGCGAGTTCAGACTATCTCGTAACCAAATGTAAAACTTAGGGATATTCCCATGCATCAAGTAGGAGGGGGAGTCGCCTCCCCGTCCTCTCACACCACCGGGCATACGGTTCCGTACCACGGCGGTTCATGAAGAACGACTAAGCCCTCTTACCGTCTCTAGTACCGAGACCATTCCCTGCTGACGGAACCAGCGGTTAGGCAAGGCATGGCGCATATGCAGCGCGCCTGCATTCCACCAAGGGCCTCGCCCATTCCCCGCTGATTTCCAGGCACGCTGGTCGTCCAGACCCAGCGCCAGAAGCTTGCGGCGCCGAGTCGCCGGACGTTTCCATTGCCGCCAGATCAAGCAACGCAGTCGGCGGCGTACCCATTGATCTAGCGCTTCCAGCGGGCGCTTCACGTCGACGAGGGCGAAGTAGCTGGCCCAGCCCCGAAGGACCGGGGTCAGTTCGTCGATCACTCGCCGTATGTTGCGCCCTCTTCCGCGTCTGAGGATCTCACGGACACGCAGCATCAGGCGTTGCAGGCTGGCCTTGGCGATGGTCAGCCGTGCCTGCTTATGCCGGGTCAGCGTATAGCCCAGATATCCCCGACGCCATGGCCGGTCCACCGCGCTCTTGTCACGATTGACCGTGAGCCTGAGCGAGCTCTCGAGAAAATCACTCAAGCTGGCCATGACGCGCTCGCCCGCCCGCCGACTCCTGACATACACCTGCATATCATCGGCGTAGCGGCAGAAGCGGTGGCCGCGACGTTCCAGTTCCTTGTCCACGTCGTCCAACAAGATATTGGCCAGCAGCGGGCTCAGTGGCCCGCCCTGGGGCGTCCCCTGTCGGCGTGGCGCGGCCAGGCCGTCCTGGAACATGCCGGCTTCCAGGTAGCGACGGATCAGGCGTAGCACCCGCTTGTCGCGGACGCGACGCGCGATCCGCGCCATCAGCAGGTCATGGTTGACCCGGTCGAAGAAGGCGGCCAGGTCGAGGTCGACCACCCAGCGGTAGCCGGCAGTGACGTGGGCCTTCATGGCCGAGACGGCCTGCTGGGCGCTGCGCTTGGGGCGATAACCGTAGCTCGATGCGGAGAAACCCGGATCGAAGATCGGCGTCAGCACCTGCAGCAGTGCCTGCTGGATCAGCCGGTCGGTGACCGTTGGGATGCCGAGCTGTCGTGTCCCGCCCTTGGGCTTGGGAATCTCGACGGCTCGGATCGGGCTGGGATGGTACTCGCCGGCCAGCAGCCGCTCACGCAGCGTCGGCCAGTGCTGTTTCAGGTGATCCGCCAACTGCTGCACCGTCATGCCATCGGCACCCGGTGCGCCCTTGTTGGCGACCACCCTACGGTAAGCCCGCGCCATGTTGGCCTTCTCTACCACGGCCTCCATGAGCGGGGCGGGCTCCGCTTTTGTCCACGATGACGACGCCGGGACCGTCTCGACGCCCACCGGCCGGGACTCAGGGTTCCGCCCCTGCCCCTCTGGGTGAGTGGCCGTGTCAGGACCAGGCTCTGTCTTCATGATCGATCCTCGAGACGTCATCGCCTACTCGCGGTTCTTCATGTTCGGCCCTTGGTGCCGCGGTGAACCGGCACTTACTATGGCCTCGGCTGACGTCTGGTAGCCCCTCCCGTCGCCTCTCGACGCCGGTAGCACCGTGGCAGACCACCAGACCTCCCAGGGTAAGACGCGCGACCTTCCCGCTTATGCCTGTCGGATATACGTCATGGCGTTCCGTGCAAGTATCGGGCTTTGATGAGTTGGGCCATCTCACCCCGCCATGCCGCCTCGTATCCGCTTCCTGTTCGTCAGGCCAGCGTTTTGCCTCGGGCTGCCTTCAGATTCCCCCTCGCGGGAGACACCCTTGCCGTCGGCTAGCACTTCCCCTTGCCGGGCGTGCAGGGGACTTTCACCCCCAAGTCATCCCGAGGCACCTCCCTCGGGAACAGCGCCAGTCAGGCGCTGCGCGCCATGCCTGGCGCACCCACGAAAAGGCGCTCCCCGCAGGGAGCGCCTCTGGTGGCTTGCCGGGGCGAGCTCCTGGCATCAGCCATAGGCCAGGTTCGGCAGCCAGGTCACCAGCGCCGGGAAGAGGATCACCAGCAGCAGTCCCACCGCCTGGATCCCCAGGAAGGGGAAGGAGGAGCGGAAGATCTGCGCCATGGTGATATGCGGCGGACAGACGCCCTTGATGTAGAAGAGCGCATAGCCGAACGGCGGGCTGAGGAAGGACATCTGCATGTTGACCAGGTAGATGACGCCGAACCACAGCGAGACATCGGCAGGGTCGACGCCGGGCAGGCCGAACACGCCGTCGAAGGTGAGACCCTTGATCAGCGGCACGAAGATCGGCACCGCCAGCAGCAGGATGCCCACCCAGTCGAGGAACATGCCCAGGGCCACCAGCAGCACCATCATCAGGGCCAGCACCGCATAGGGGCCGAGGCCCGCGCCGGAGATCAGCTCCTGCACGAAGGTCTGGCCGCCCTGCAGGATATAGAAGCCGACGAAGATGCTGGCACCGAAGATGATCCACATCACCATCGCCGAGGCGACCAGAGTGGTCATGCAGGCGGCATGCAGGTTGGGCCAGGTGAGGCGCTTGTGCATCGCGGCCACCACCAGGGCGCCGAAGGTACCGATGCCGGCCGCCTCCACCGGGGTGGCGATGCCGGTGAAGATGATGCCCAGCACCAGTACCACCAGGACGATCGGTGCCAGCATATTGCGCAGCAAGCGCAGCTTCTCCTTCATGTCGACCCGGTCCTCGACCGGCATCGGCGGCGCCATCTTGACGTTCAGGGTGCCGCGCATCCAGCAGTAGAAGCCGTACATGAAGGCCAGCAGCAGGCCGGGGATCAGCGAGCCCAGGTAGAGCTCGCCCACCGACTGCTGGGCAATGACGCCGTAGATGATGGCGAGTATCGACGGCGGGATCAGGATACCCAGGGTGCCGCCGGCCATGATCGAACCGATGGCGATCTCCGGGTCGTAGTTACGCTTGAGCATCGCCGGCAGGGCGATCAGGCCCATGGTCACCACCGCGGCCCCGATCACGCCCACCATGGCGGCCAGCAGCGTGGAGGCGATGACGGTGGCGATGGCCAGGCCCGCCTTGAGGCCGCCCATCCACTTGTAGACGACGTCGAACAGCTCCTCGATGATGCCCGCCTTCTCCAGCACCGAGGCCATGAAGATGAACAGCGGGATGGCCGAGAGCTGGTAGTTGGTCATCATCGGGAAGATGCGCGAGGGCATCAGGTTGAGCATGTCCTGGGTGCCGACCAGGTAGAGGAAGCAGACCCCCAGGCCGCCGGTGACGAAGGCCAGGGGCAGGCCCGCCACCAGCACCACCATCAGGGTGCCGAACATCACCAGGGTCAGGCCACCGATGCCCACGTTGGCCAGGGCTCCCTCGAGGCTGCCCGCCAGGCTCTCGTAGTCGGTGGTGGCGATGTTGACCATCTCGAACAGGGTCCACGCCGCCAGGATGGCCCCCGCCGCGACCAGCAGGGTGGAGAAGGTGCGGCTGCCGTCATGCATCCGACGATGGTGCCGGAAGGCCTGGAAGTCGCGGATCAGCTGGGCGATGCCCTGGAGCAGCAGCAGCAGCGCGCCGAAGAAGAGCATGAACTTCACCGGGTAGAACTGTATCGCCCACTCGGTGAAGGAGGTCTCGTTGGCGTAGCTTGAGCCGAAGAAGAAGCGGTCGCTCACCGATTGTGAGAAGAACTTCCATCCGGTCACCAGCAGGGCGAGGGTGAAGATGAAGAAGAACACCGAGGTCAGCAGGTCCAGCGCCGCCTTGTTCACCGGCCTGGCCCGCGTGTAGAGGATGTCCACGCGCACGTGCCCGCCCTCGCGCAGGGCGAAGGCCCCGGCGATCAGGTACTGCATGCCGAACATCAGGGTCATCGATTCGTGGGCCCAGTTGGTCGGCGAGTTGAAGGCATAGCGCATCAGCACTTCGTAGGCGAAGACGAAGGGGGCGATCAGCGCCCAGTAGGCCACGTAGCGGCCGAAGAACCCGGAAATGCGATCGATAACGGCGGTGAACAGGTTGCCGGGGGGCTGGTAGGCGACCTCGGCGGCCTCGCCGGCGGGGATCTCGGCGGTGTCACCGCCGCTGATGGTGCCGCCGCGGCGGAAGCTGCGGTCGACGAGCAACATCACCACGAGGGGCAGGAAGAACAGTACCGCCCAGTAGAGCCAGTGCGGCAGAACGAAATTGATCTCAAGATTCATGGAAACTCCTCCGCGATACCATCGCCTCCCGGCGATGGTGACGGATCATCGAGCCGACGGGATGCGGGATTGAGAGTTGTGCCCTATGCAAACCGGGCGCTGCGGCCCTCGGCCCACAACACCCGGAGTGGTCGAGCAGACGGGTCAGACGTTGAGTTCGTAGTCCTTGATGTCGTCCTCGGTGATCAGCGCCACCGCGGGGTCCATCATGGTGTCGAGATGCACCTTGAAGAGCCGCGCTGCATCCGGGTCCTTGTTGGCCCACTTGAACCACAGCGGGATGGCGACCTCGCGGAAGCGGGTGGCGTCCTCCTCGCTGAGGTGGATGATCTCCACACCCTTCTCGCGGTACTTGGGCCAGGCCTCGGCGTTGGCCTTCTGGATCGCCGCATAGTGCTCGCGGGAGTAGGCCGCCACCAGGTCGTGCATCAGGTCCTGGGTCTGGGAGGACATCCGCTCGAAGATGCGACGGCTGACGGCGATGTCCATGAGGTCGACAGACTGGTGCAGGCAGGGCGTGGAGGGCGGCCCCATGATGATGTAGTCGGCCACCTGCCAGAAGCCCAGCTCGTAGTTGACCGCGGCACCGGTGAAGTCGGCGGCATCGATGGTGCCCTTCTCCAGGGCCGGATAGACCTCGGAACCCGGCAGCAGGGTGGTCCGGGCGCCCACGGCGGCGAAGGTCTCGGCGACGATGCCCCCGGGCATGCGGAGCTTGATACCGTCGAAGTCATCGAAGCTGCGCAGCGGCTTCTTGGAGTGGATCAGGTTCAGGTCATGGTGGACATAGCCCAGCAGTTCCTGGCCCTGCTTGCGGTAGAGGTCCTTGGCGATGTCGAAGCCACCGTAGGCGCCAAACATCATGTCCCACTGGTGGGGCAGCGACAGGCCCATGGGGAAGGCGGTGAGGAACACGCCGGCCGGCATCTTGCCGGCCCAGTAGACGGTGAACCAGTTCTGGCCATCGAGCACGTTGTTGCGCACGGCATCGGCGACCTCGAAGGCACCGGCCACGGCCCCGGCGGGGAAGGGCTCGATGTTGACCTCGCCGCTGGTCGCCTCGGCGACGCCCTTGGCCCAGGCCTCGAAGGTGCGGTAGCCGACGGTACCCGGCTGCCAGGAGGACTGCATGCGGATGCGGATGCCCTCCTGCGCCTGGACGTTGCCGATCCAGGGGGCCGCCACGGCCGCCGCCGACCCGACGGCCGCGGCCTTCAGGAAGTTACGCCGGCTCGGGGTCTTGAACTCCTTGAGGACTTTCGTGTTGTCGTTGTCGACGGAAGAGATGCTTGACGGCTGCTTGTCGTCTTGCATGGCATGGACTCCTGGTTGGGTCGCGAGCCCGCACTCATATGAGCGGGCATCAACGGGATCTTGTTGTTTTCCTCCCTGCGCCATCTCGCGTGCCTGCTCGTTCTGGCGACCGACCGGCACGCAGGGCCCGCTATCCTTATGGGCCTCAGGGAAGATTCCATATATCTGGAAACGTCTTCCATGGCGAAAGCTAGCGAAAAGCCGCCCCCCGGCCAATAGCGACTTTCAACGCAAGCCGCCGTCGGACATTGGTCAGACCAAGCGTTCACGCGTGGCAAGATCCTGTCTATTCAGGCAAAATCATGGTCTTACCAATTTTCCGGCGTCGCCGCGTCTACTACCAAAGCACGAGCCGCGAAGGTGGCATCCCGTGCCACGGGCCGCGATGATGCCCCCACCCCCTGACCCTGGAAGCCCTTTGCCATGACATCGGAACGTCACCGCCAGGCCTGGCTGGCTGCCATGCCCATCCTCTTCGTGGCGCTGTGGAGCACCGGCTTCATCGGCGCCAAGTTCGGCCTGCCCCATGCCGAGCCCTTCACCTTCCTGTTCGTGCGCTTCGTGCTGACCCTGGCCCTGCTGGTCCCGCTGGTCGTGCTGCTGCGAGCGGGCTGGCCACAGGGGCCCCGGCTGTGGGGGCATATCGCCATCTCCGGCCTGCTGGTCCACGGGGCCTACCTGGGCGGCGTCTTCTACGGCATCTACCAGGGCATGCCGGCGGGCCTGGCCGCACTGCTGGTGGGGCTGCAGCCACTGCTGACCGCCGGGCTTGCCGGTCCCCTGCTGGGCGAGCGGCTGGGGCGCCTCCAGTGGCTGGGACTGGTGATGGGGCTCGTCGGCATCGCCCTGGTGCTGGGCGGCAAGCTCGACCCGGGCGAGATGCTGTTCCAGGGGTTCGGTCTCGGGGCGCTGGCCAGCGTAACGGTGGCGCTGGTCGGCATCTCGCTGGGCACCCTCTACCAGAAGCGGTTCTGCACCGGCATGCCGCTGCTCTCCGGCACCGTGGTGCAGTATCTCGGTGCCGGGACGCTGCTGGGCCTGGGCGCCCTGCTGTTCGAGACCAGGGAGATCGACTGGGCGCCCACCTTCCTGCTGACCCTGGCCTGGCTGGTGCTGGTGCTCTCCATCTCCGCCATCCTGCTGCTGATGGCACTGATCAAGCGCGGCGAGGCGTCGCGGGTGGCCAGCCTCTTCTATCTGGTCCCGCCGGTGACGGCGCTGGAGGCGTGGTGGCTGTTCGACGAGCGCCTGCCGCCCTTGTCGCTTGCCGGCATGGCCATCGCCATCGCCGGCGTGGTGCTGGTGGTGAGAAGCGGGCCCGGCAGCCCTCAGAGCCGCTCGAGATAGCCGGTGCCGCCGAGGTTGCGCATCTGCTGGCGGATCCAGGCGCTGCGCCGCTCCACCTGGGGGCCGGGGCGCGCCGCATCACGGCCGCGGGGGTCGGGCAGGATCGCCGCCAGCCGGCTGGCCTGGGCCTCGCTGAGCTGGCCGGCGGCGACGCCGAAGTAGTGGCGTGAGGCGGCCTCGAGGCCGAACACCCCGCTGTCCCACTCGACGATGTTGAGGTAGACCTCGAGGATGCGCTGCTTGGGCCACAGCCCCTCGATCAGCAGGGTGAACCAGGCCTCCAGCCCCTTGCGCACCCAGCTGCGCCCGGTCCACAGGAAGAGGTTCTTGGCGGTCTGCTGGCTGATGGTGCTGGCCCCGCGCAGGCGCCCCCCGTTGCGGCTGGCCTCCCAGGCGCGGCGCATCTCGCCCAGATCGAAGCCGTGATGGAGCGGGAAGCGCTGGTCCTCGGCGGCGATCACCGCCAGCTTGGCGTGGTCGGAGAGGCGTTGCCAGGGCTGCCACTGGTGGCGGATGTCGAGGGATTCCCCGGCGATCCAGGACTGGACCTTGCGCTCCACCATCACCATGGAGCCGAACACCGGCACCACGCGAAGCAGCAGCACCAGCACCAGGGAACACACCACGAAGCCCAGCAGGGTACGCCACAGCACCCGCCAGGCCCGCTGCCGCCACTCCCTCATTGCGTGTCTCGCTCGGCCATGGGCTCCCCTCGCCGCTCGGTGAATGCCGCCAGTATAACGACGCTGCCCCCCCGAAGGGAGGCAGCCTGTCATCCTGGTGCGGGCATGCGCCCGCTCAGCGCTTGTTCAGTCGTTCGGCGTGGTAGCGCAGGTGCTCCTCGATGAAGGTGGCGATGAAGAAGTAGCTGTGGTCATAGCCCGGCTGGCGCCGCAGGGTCAGCGGGTGGTCATGCTCGGCGCATACCGCCTCGAGCCGCTCGGGGCAGAGCTGCTCCTCGAGGAAGTCGTCGGCCTCGCCCTGGTCGATGAACAACGGCTGGCTCGAGGCCCCGCGGGCCACCAGTTCGCAGGCATCGTACTGGGTCCAGAGGCCGCGGTCCTCCCCCAGGTAGCCGGAGAAGGCCTTCTGCCCCCAGGGGCACTCGCTGGGATTGACGACCGGCGCGAAGGCCGATACCGAGCGGTAGTGCCCGGGACGGCGCAGGGCCATCACCAGGGCACCGTGTCCGCCCATGGAGTGGCCGCTGATCGACTCTCGGCCGTTGACCGGGAAGTGCTGGCGCACCACCGAGGGCAGCTCCTCGGCCACGTAGTCATACATGCGATAGTGCTTCTTCCAGGGCTCCCGGGTGGCATTGACGTAGAAGCCGGCGCCGCTGCCGAAGTCGTAGCTGTCATCCTCGCCCGGCAGGTCGGTGCCCCGCGGGCTGGTATCCGGACAGACGATGGCGATGCCGAGCTCGGCGGCAACCCGATGGGCGCCGGCCTTCTGCATGAAGTTCTCGTCGGTGCAGGTCAGCCCGGAGAGCCACCACAGCAGCGGTACCCGACCGGCCTCGGCCTGGGGCGGCAGGTAGATGGAGAAGGTCATCTCGCAGTCCAGTGCCCGGGAGCGGTGGCGATAGCGCTTGTGCCAGCCACCGAAGCTCTTGTTGGCCGAGACCAGTTCGAGGTGTTCGGTCATGGTCATGGTGTCAGGCTCCTGATCGATGGCTCAGTAGTGCAGGACGGTGCGGATGCTCTCGCCGCGGTGCAGCAGCTCGAAGGCTTCGTTGATCTTCTCGAAGGGCATGTCGTGGGTGATGAAGTCGTCGATGTTGATCTCGCCGTTCATGTAGCGCTCCACGTAGCCCGGCAGCTCGGTCCGCCCCTTCACCCCGCCGAAGGCGGAGCCCTTCCAGACCCGCCCGGTGACCAGTTGGAACGGCCGCGTGCTGATCTCCTCGCCGGCGCCGGCCACGCCGATGATCACCGACTCGCCCCAGCCCTTGTGGCAGCACTCCAGCGCCGAGCGCATGACGTTGACGTTGCCGATGCACTCGAAGGAGTAGTCGACGCCGCCATCGGTCAGGTCGACGATCACCTGCTGGATGGGGTCGCTGTACTCCTTGGGATTGACGAAGTCGGTGGCGCCGAACTGCTCGGCCAGTTTGAACTTCTCCGGGTTGACGTCGATGGCGATGATCCGCGCGGCCTTGGCCATCACCGCGCCCTGGATCACCGCCAGGCCGATGGCGCCCAGGCCGAAGACGGCGACGGTACTGCCCGGCTCCACCTTGGCGGTGTTCATCACCGCGCCGATGCCGGTGGTCACGCCGCAGCCCAGCAGGCAGATCTTGTCCATCGGCGCCGCCTTGGAGACCACGGCCAGCGAGACCTCGGGCAGCCCCGTGTACTCGCTGAAGGTGGAGGTGCCCATGTAGTGGTGCAGCATCTGGCCGTCCAGCGAGAAGCGCGAGGTGCCATCCGGCATCACGCCCTTGCCCTGGGTGGCGCGCACCGCGCTGCACAGGTTGGTCTTGCCCGAGAGGCAGAACTTGCACTGGCCGCACTCGGCGGTATAGAGCGGGATGACGTGATCGCCGGGCTTGACGCTGGTGACGCCCTCGCCCACCTCCTGGACGACGCCGGCCCCCTCGTGGCCCAGCACCGCCGGGAAGTTGCCCTCCGGGTCGGCACCGGAGAGGGTAAAGGCATCGGTGTGGCA